>PLKM01000015.1 GCA_003141095.1 Acidimicrobiaceae bacterium
GGGGTGCAAATCTTCGGGGAGCCTTTCGTGCAGCGCAGAGTGTCGTTCATCCAATTGTGCGACTCAGTCGTGAAAGAAAGCCGCGATCGTCGAGAAGGATCCTCGTCCTGTAGGGCTCTTCCCCGTCACGCTTTCTCCAGCATCTAGCTCTGGCCCTGTCCGATGAACTCAAGAGGGACGCGAATTCTCAAATCGTCACAGTCAAGGGCTGAAACGAATGAGCTGTGTGTGACCAGATCGAACCAGACGCCACAAACGGACATGGTGAGGAGCGGTGAGATCGACGCGTAAGGACGTGAGTCCGTACTCAGCGACTTCGACACGCAAAACACACAGCAGGCCTTCCCGCATGACGATCGAGGCCGGTGGCAGGAGGCTACGACAGGTGTTTAAGAACCTCGTCGAGCGACTTCATGCTCGCTAGAAGTCTCAAGTAATCTTTCTTCACGGTGCGTGAATAGCCCGACTGCGTCAGGCTCATGACTGCGTAGTTGCCCAGAGTCTCGCCCTCCCGGCTCACGATCGCCAGTGACGAGTTCAACTTCGGCCAAGGTGTGTCCTCGATGGAGTTCTGCGAAATCTGTTGCACGGACGCTGCGGCTTGCATCTGTTGACTGAAAGAGAACTTGCGCGGTTGCTCTATTTCGTGATGCAATGCAGTCACCGCGGCGCGCAAGCTTGAGGCCCCTGCTCTCGCATCAGCCAGGTCGTTCGCCTTCTTGGAGAAGTCAACCTTCACGAACATCGATCCCGTCGTTCCCTTGACTATCGGCGTGACCACGAATTCGTAACACAGCAGCTCGTACGCCCTGACAAAGCGCGTTACCGAGCCCTCGCCGATCCCGATGATCAGATCGTTAAACGCGGGGCAGGTCCCGTCACCGTTTGGGCCATCCACCCAGTTGAGCGTCGACGTGGCTACACCAGTGTGCGCGGCCAAGGTAATCGTGGGAGCGATGAAGGTTTTGAGGGGTACGTCACCGACATCAACGCCTCCGGCCCATGCCCACTGGGCGTCGACTGCCTTCTTGAGCGTGCCGGCGGGCGCGGGGGCGTACATGCCGATGACGTTACCGGGCCCTTTGGCGCTATCGAGGACTGCCTCCACTCTTGGATACCCGGAGAGTGTGCACGCGGTTCCGCTCACGTTCGAGAACGTTACGAACTCGACGCCGTGATGCATCCCGTCGCCGTTTTGCACCGTGATGCGAAGCGAGGAGATCGTACACTTTCGTATCGTGTCGGCGTTCACCTTCGACGCACTGCTGATGCCCACTCCGAAAGGCACGACGACAAGCAGTACTGCAACCGCGAGTTCGAGCGCAATTGCGGCGCTCCTTCTTCCCCACGACAAACTCCCAGTTGCCATGGGTCAACTATGCCACCTGGAATTAGCCACTAGGGTGTCGAGCCGCCTCACGCCGGCCCAGAGGGCCATCACGACCAGGACCCCTTCCATGACTTTTCGGGCCCCTCGAGCATCTCCGGTGCGACCCTCAATTGCTTCGAGCGTCGCGGCGGGCGACCAGACCGTGTGGTCCACGACCAAGACACTCACTACCGACCGCTGCATCACCATCGCCAAGCTCATTGAGCGCTGGCCGCTCGGGCGCACCAAAATCGACGAGCTCACGCGGACGCCGGGCCGCCCTTAGGCGCTCGTGCTGTTACGCGACCGCAACGGACGGCTCCGGTCCATGGGCTTGCTTCCAACGAGACATCTCTCATGGGCAGGTCAAGGAGTCGAGCAATTCAGGCACCGTCCTGCGGTCACTTCCGGCGAGGTGGTAGCAAGGGTCTCAGTACGATATACATCGATTCACCAACGAAAGAGGTCAAAGTGTTCGTGCCGTTGAGTGCAAAGGATTTCATTGACCGTGCCGTAACTGTGTATGGCGAGCGCATCGGAATAGTCGATGAATCACAACAACCCGCCGAGCCCCTAGAGAGCTTGAGTTACGCCCGCATTGACGAATTGGCGCGCGCCCAGGCGGCGGCGCTCGACGCGCTCGACGTACAACCGGGAGATCGTGTGGCGATTGTGTCCCACAACAGCGCTCGACTACTCATCTCGTTCTTTGGAGTCTGCGGATACGGGCGGGTTCTGGTCCCAATTAACTTTCGGCTTTCGCACGACGAAGTGGCCTACATCGTTGAAAAATCGGGGGCCAGCGTCCTGCTGGTCGATCCGGAGTTGGAAGACGAACTGGCAACCGTGCCGTGTCGCCACAAGTTCACACTCGGGGCCTCGGGCGATGAGCAGATGTACCGATTTGACGTCGAGCCGCAACCCTGGGAGCCGGACGAAGACGCCACGGCCACCATCAACTACACCAGTGGCACCACTGCGCATCCGAAGGGCGTGGAGATCACGCATCGCAACCTATGGATTAACGCGACAATCCTGGCGCTGCACACGGGAGTATCCGATCGTGACGTCTACCTCCACACCCTTCCAATGTTCCACGCCAACGGTTGGGGGATGCCGTTCGCGATGACCGGTTTGGGTGCCAGGCATATTGTGCTGCGCAAGATCGATGGCAACGAGATCCTTCGTCGGGTCGCTGAACACGGAGTGACGATCATGTGCGCCTCACCAACCGTGGTCAACGCCACGCTCGCGGCTGCGCTGGAATGGGATGGCGACATCCCTGGGCGCGACCGAGTTCGCATCATCGTTGCTGGTGCGCCGCCGCCCACCAAGACGATTGCCCAGGTCGAAACTGTACTGGGCTGGGAGTTCATCCAGATCTACGGACTCACCGAGACATCGCCGCTGCTGTCGGTCAACCGCTCGCGTTCTGAGTGGGATGAACTGGAGACCGAGCAGCGTGCGGCCAAACTGATTCGCGCGGGTACTCCGAGCCTCGGTACCTCCCTGCGAATTTCCGAAGTGGGAGAAGTGCTGGCCCGCTCGAACGTCGTCATGGAAGGTTATTGGGATCAGCCGAAAGAGACCGCCGAGGCCATCGAGGACGGGTGGTTCCACACCGGTGACGGCGGCACGATTGATGATGAGGGGTACCTCACGATTACTGACCGACTGAAGGACGTGATTATCACCGGCGGAGAGAACGTCGCCTCTGTCGAGGTGGAAGACATGCTCTTCAATCACCCGGATGTCGCCGAGGTCGCAGTGATTGGCGTGCCGGACGAGAAATGGGGCGAAACAGTCAAGGCGCTGGTGGTGTTAATTCCTGGCGCGCAGGTCACTCAGGACGATTTGATCAAGTACTGCCGCCATCATCTGGCCGGGTACAAGACACCGACCTCCATTGAGTTTCGTTCCGAACTCGCCCGCACGGCAACTGGGAAGCTGCAAAAGTTCAAGTTGCGCAAGCCCTACTGGGAGGGTTACGACCGTCGAATCAACTAGGTCGAAAAAGAGTGACCAAGAATCTGAAACCTGGTGCCTGTGCCAACGGCGTGACAGTGAGGCTCGACTCCTTCATCCACCTGCCGTTCGTCCACCTGGCGTTCACGGTATGCACTTAGCGCTCGGCGGTCAAGACCAAACTTATTGCGCCGGGTGTCATCAGAATGTTTATCAGGGGCTCACGCTGCCGGCACCACCACCCCTTGAGAGAGGCCGTCGCCCACGCGCAGTGCTTTAGGGTCCCGGCGAGTGACCTCGACCTCGACGCTGATCAGCCAGACCCCGATGACTTCGAGCGTCGTCTCGCCTGGTTGTTTCGTCGAGATTCTCCTGTACCTGACATCGGGATGATCGTCACTAGTCCCACGGGAGTCGCGGGGTGTCATGAGGCACGACCGTCGCCTCGGCGGATGGATCCGAGGCGCTTTACCGCCTATTTCCTACTAAAACGATAGAAATAATGTAGTATTGACTCCAATCAAGAAAAACCCTTGAAAATCAAGGAGAATGAAAGGAATGATTGATGTCGCATCAAGCGAGCAATCCAAATTCAGGCAGCCGGAGTCGTTTCCCCCGTTGGCTAAAGACCCTCACCGGCAGCGTCCTCGCTTTCTCGGTCCTCGGTTCAGTGGCGGCGGTTTCTATCGCTTCAGCGACGACGACTCCCGTCACCATTGGCTACGAGCTGGGTGGTGACTCGGCGCTCGCCGTGACACTGCACAACAAGTACTTCCAGCAGGACCTGGGCTCCAACGTCAGCCTCAAGGTCTTCGAATCGGGACCGGCAGCACTTTCGTCGATTGCGTCGGGCTCGCTTAACTTCATGTGCGCCATTGGGTTCCCCCCGGTGATTTCGGCGCTGGCCCAGGGCGTGCCGCTTCAACTCATCTACTCCGAAGACCGTTACACCACGTCAGCCGGACTCGTGGCGACCAAGTCGAGCGGTATCACCACCATCGCTGGCTTGAAGGGAAAGAAGATCGGGCTCGTTGTTGGTTCGCAGTCAGAGTTCGAACTCACCAAGTTCCTCGCGCGAGGCGGACTGACCTTGAGTGATGTCACGACGGTCAATCTGACGCCGCCCGAATTAGCGGCTGCATGGTCCACCGGTGCGGTGGACGCTGGCGTGACGTGGTCGCCCGTTTTGAACACCATCAGGACCACTGGCACGTTGCTGGCGAGTGACGCGTCACTTCCCGCCACGGCCGACTCGTACAACATCTGCGTGACGAACAAGTCCTGGGCCAAGACTCACCCCAGCGAAGTAACGGCCTTCTTGAAGGCCCTCAACAGCGGCAACGTCAACGCGAACGCTCACGTGCTCGTGGGCGAGCAGGACAACGCATCGCTCAACGGCATGTCGCTGGCAATCGCGAAGGACCTGACGGCCGGACTCATCAGCCCGACCCTGGCCCAACAGTTGACCCCCGCCGTGCTCGGAGCCTCTGCGGCGACATCTGGTTCGTCGGGTGTGGCGCAGTCCCTGCTCAATAACTGGACGGCGTTGTACAAGGCGGGCTTCATCACGGTGGCTCCTCCCGCCAGCGTGGCGAAGTACATCGACTGGTCGGGGATCAAGACCGCCTATCAGGCAGTGAAGTAACAGTTCTCATCCCCGAGAGTTTCGATAGGTCGACCCGTCACCCGTTTTCTCCCCCTTCGGGTGACGGGTCGACGTATCTCATTGGGTTCCCACGACGAAGAAAGGATTCCCAGTGTCACTACTCTCCCTGCACGACGTGAGTCTGCGCTTCGGCAACGACCCCCAACGTCCATCGGTGCTGGAGTCGATCTCGCTCGAGGTCGGCGAGGGTGAGTTCGTCACGGTGCTGGGTCCGAGTGGATGCGGCAAGACATCGCTGCTGCGACTCATCGCGGGGTTCCAGGAATCGACCGGCGGAGAGATCGTCTTTGATGGTCAAAAGGTAAGCGGACCGAGCGCCGAACGGGTCGTGGTATTCCAGCAAGCCGGTCTCTACCCGTGGCTGAATCTTCGCAACAACGTCGCCTTCGGCCTCAAGTTGCGCCGACGCAAGGTCGACTGGCGGCTTGTAGAAGAAACGATCGACATCGTTGGCCTGAAGGGCTACGAGTCCTATGCCCCCTATGAACTCTCGGGTGGCATGCAGCAGCGCGCGGCGCTGGCGCGCGCGCTCGTGATGTCGCCTCGCCTCTTGCTGATGGATGAGCCGTTTGGGGCGCTCGACGCCCTGACTCGCCAGCGCATGCAGGAGTTCATCCTCGAACTGCGCGAGCGCCTGGACCTGACGATCTTCTTCATCACCCACGACGTGGAGGAGGCGATCCTGCTCGGCGACCGCATGCTGATCATGCAAGCAGAGCCCGGGCGAGTCACGTTCGACGAGGACATCCGACTTCCCCGTCCGCGCAGCGAAGCCACGACGTTGACCCCGGAGTTCCAGGTGATCCGCCAGCGTGCGCTGCAAACGCTCGGACGGGTGTCGATTGCCGCCGCGGGCTTCACCGATCTCGACACCGCACTTAGCCTCAACTTCGATGGTTCGTCGAGCGCGCGTGAGCAACGCGCGTGAAATCGTTCCTCACCAGTCGAGTCACGAGCACGTTCCTGGTGCTCGCCGGAGCAGTGGTGCTGTGGAGCTTCGTGAGTGCGTCGCACGTCTTTCCCCCATTCGCGGTGCCGTCGCCGATAGCGGTGTGGCACGCCTTCATCTCGACGTGGACCCACGGGTACCTCCAAAAGACGATGGGCCAGGACATCGTCGCCAGTTTGGCCCGAGTCACCGTTGGCTTCGTGGGTGCAGTCGTGCTGGGTGTGCCCATGGGCCTCGCGATGGCCGAGAGCACCATTGTCCACCGGCTGATTGATCCCTTCTTGCAGTTGGGACGACCGGTGCCGCCCCTGGCCTACATTCCGCTCTTCGTGGTGTGGTTCGGGCTGGGCGAGTTCCCGAAGGTGCTGCTGATCCTGGTGGGCACGCTGCCCGTCATGGTGATCAGCACCATCGGTGGCGTCCGGTCCGTTCCAGCACAGCGCTATGAAGTGGCGAAGAGCTTGGGAGCACGACGCCACCAGCTCTTCACGCGTGTCACCCTTCCGTCGGTATTGCCCGAGATCTTCACCGGCATGCGCGTGGGGATCGGTGTCGCGTGGGGGACTTTGGTCGCCGCTGAGTTGATCGCCGCGAGTGTGGGACTTGGCTGGTTGGTGGAACAAGCCGCCAACCAACTGCAGACAGCAATCGTGTTCGCGGCGATCATTGTGATCGGGCTCTTGGGCTTTCTCATGGAGTTGACCATTCGCACCATCGAACGATTCGCCATTCCCTGGCGAGGAAGGGCTTAACACCCGTGATCAGAACAACTTTTCCGAAGCAGTTGACGCCTACGAAGAATCACGTTGGACTGTCAGCACGAGAGGAAAGCCTGCCTCGTTCGTTCTGTGCTGCAAACTTCCTAGTAATTAGTTGCTTGCCAGCAAGCAACTAATTACTAGGATGGGCATATCGAAAACCTCTCACCCAACACCGGAGCTACGAACCCCGAAGTTGATGTCGCTGACCGTCTGCGGACCATGTTCGGTCGCCTCAACCGCTCTCTGCGTCTGACACACGTCGACGGTGACCTGTCATCCAGCCAACGCGAAGTGCTGACCGCTATCACCCGGCGGGGATCGCTACGGCTTTCTGAACTTGCCATTGACGAGGGGCTCAACCCAACCATGCTCTCGCGCATCGTCGCCAAGCTCGAAGCCGCCGACCTGGCGACCCGCACTCCTGATGAGGCTGACGCTCGGGTAGTGCATCTGGCGCCGACCGCCGCGGGGCGGGCTCTCTGTGAAGAGATTCGAAACGAGCGCACCGACGCGCTGCTGTTCGCTCTCAAGCACCTTTCCGAGGAACAGCAGCGTACGCTGATCGACGCGATGTCCGTGCTCGAGTCACTTGTCGAAACACTGAAGAATCGAAACCGGTGAACATTCGGGCGTCGGCCAAGCGGACGTTTTCGTCGTTGTCCAACTCCAACTACCGCAAGTACTTTTTTGGTCAAACGACCTCACTCGTCGGGACGTGGATGCAGACGACGGCCCAGACGTGGCTCGTCTACACCTTGACCCATTCGGCCACGGACATTGGCTTCGTGGTCGCACTGCAAACCTTGCCTGTGCTCCTGCTCGGACCTTACGGCGGGGTCATTGCAGATCGGGTCGATAAGCGACGTCTAATGATTACGTTGCAGTCGGTCATGGGGCTGCAGGCCGCAGCGCTCGCGGTGCTTTCCCTCGCTCACGTGGTGACCTTCGTCGACGTGTGCGCCCTCGCCGTCGTTCTCGGTCTCAATAACTGCTTCGAAAACCCTTCACGTCAGGCCTTCGTGCTCGAGATGGTGGGGCCGGTTGATCTTCGCAACGCCGTCGGCTTGAACTCGACCATGAACAACGTGGCCCGGGCGGTGGGTCCGGCGGTGGCGGGCGTCCTGATCGCCACGGTCGGAGAGGGCTGGTGCTTCGCACTCAACGCCTTCAGCTTCGTTGCCGTAGTGGGCTCGCTGATGGCCATGGACCGATCCGCCCTGAATCCGAGTGAGCCCACCGTTCGCGCCAAGGGCCAGTTGCGCGAGGGATTCAGGTACGTAGCTCGCACGCCCTCACTGGCCTTTCCTCTGCTCATGATGGCGTTGGTGGGCATGCTCGCGTATGAATTTCAGGTCACGCTGCCCGTCACCGCCGAGCGAGTCTTTCACGGAAATTCTGAGGTGTACGGGGTGATGATGGCGGCCATGGGGATTGGTGCGGTCATCGGAGGATTATGGACGGCGGCCCGCGGGAAAACCGGCATACGGCCCCTGGTGCGAGCATCCGTGCTCTTTGGGACTTTCATAGCATTCGCAGCGCTCGCCCCAGCGCTCGCCATTGAGTTAATCGCCCTGGCACTCGTCGGGTTCGCCAGTGTTTCGTTCCTGTCAATGGCCAACTCAACATTGCAGTTAGGGACCGACGCGCAGATGCGGGGACGCGTCATGGCCCTGTGGGCAGTGGCCTTCATGGGATCGACACCTATCGGTGGCCCGCTTATCGGGTGGATCACGAGCGCCGCCGGCGCTCGGGTCGGGCTTGGCGTGGGGGCGGCGTCATGTTTCGTGGCCGCCGTGATTGGTTGGTTGGCCATACGTCACCACCGACATCGCGGGGTGGCACTCGACTGAAGCGGCCGGCTTCGGTACGGAGCAGTTCTAGTGAGTGTGTGATTGACTCACGTCACCACGACACTCGCGAGGGCCGAGGTCCTCCAATCCTTGGGGAGGTTGGTGCATTGCATCTCCCCCAATGGTCTTCTACGATTTTCGCACTCACCATGAACTGCGGCCGCTGCGGGGGGCGAACTCATGGGCGGAGTTATGCACCAAACCTTCTACAAGTCGGGTAGGCCGAAGTCGAGGCTCGGAATTTCGGTGCCGCCATCGATCTCGAGCACCTTGCCGGTGAGGAATGCTCCGGCCGGTGAGGCGAGATACACGACGCCGGCGGCGATCTCCTCGGGGTCGGCGATTCGGTGGAGGGGCGTGAGGTCTTCCATCATCTTCTTGAGCTCGGGCGTGGACGTCACGATCTCGAGTGCCGAGGTCGCGGTCGAACCCGCGGCGATGGCGTTCACGCGAATTCGTGGTGCCAAGTCCTTCGAAATGAGGCGGGTGTAGTGCGCGAGGGCGGCCTTGGTCGTACCGTAGGCGGCGTAACCGCGGCCGGCGATGCGTCCCATCACCGAGGAGATGTTGATGATGGCACCCCCGTCGTCTTCCAATAGCAGCGGCACCGCAGCGAGATTGAGCGCGTGGGCCGTCGTGACGTTGAAGTGGAAGGCCTCCTCGAGGTACTCGGGCGTGGTGTCGAGGAACGGGAGAGGAATGGCGCCCCCGACGTTGTTCACGACGACGTCGAGTCGACCGAACTCGCGTCGTGCCGTCGTCACGAGCGAGCGGACAACGTCGAGGTCAGCGAGGTCGCCGACCACGCTGATTGCGCGACGACCCGCAGCCGCGACGCGCTCGGTGACCATGTCGAGGTCACTCTGCGTCCGTGCGGCGATGACGACGTCCGCGCCGCACTCGGCGAGCGCCACGGCGCTCGCGGCACCGATGCCCCGGCCGGCGCCGGTGATGATGGCGACCTTGCCATCGAGACGAAATAGATCGAGAATCATGAGTGTCTCCTAGACGACGTTGCTACGCCTACGATATTCGCCGCACCGAGCGCGTCGCTGATTCAGGGCCGCTCACCGGAACTCGTCGAAGCAGGCGCGAGACACCGGTCAGCCCCCCAACCCGGCAGCGCTGCCTTGCAGGCAAAGGGCGTGCGACAACCTGATTGCCAAGTACGGTGAAGGACGATGCCACTGGTGCGAACACTCCTGACCAGTGTCGAGGTCGGGACCCACCGCTCAATCCAGCAGTTCCGAGTCGCTGGCGACAAGGGAGGCGGCGACCCGATTTCCAGGCTCACGCCAGTGAGTTTGGAATTCCATGTCCGAGAACGGAATGCACCGGGCACAACTCGCCCGTAGATTACGCGGTGTGGATGATCTCAGCGCGACAAGATGGCGGGCGGTTGAAGAGCGTGACGTGACAATGGTTGGCGTGTTTGTCTACGCCGTGTCCTCGACTGGCGTGTACTGCAAGCCGGGGTGCGGCTCTCGTAGACCGTTACGTCGCAATGTCGAGTTCTTCGCGACACCGGGGGACGCTGTCAGCTCCGGTTACCGGGCTTGTCGAAAATGCCGACCGGATCAGAATGACGTACTCAGTCCCTCTCTAGCGTCGGTTGTTTCGTTATGCCGCTGGCTGGAAGAAGTCGTTGACGATCGTGATGTGGCGGCATTCGCCGCGGAGTTGGGCTATAGCGAACGCCACCTACGCCGACGATTCTCCGAGGTGGTGGGCGTGCCGATCAGTGGCTATCTGCGAGCGCTACAGGCGGAGCGCGCCCGCAAGGCACTTCACGCCAGAGCGCCGGTCACCACGGCAATCTACGAAGCGGGGTACGGGTCGAACCGGGCCTTTTACGAGCATGGCGCCCCGCGTCTGGGCATGACGCCGGGCACGTATCGCGCGGGCGGGCGAGGGGAACGGATCGCTTTCACCTCGCTTTCCACGCCAATTGGTGTGGTCGTCGCTGCGAGCACGGTTCGAGGCGTTTGTGCGGTCCACATCGGTCCCGACGAGGCTTCGCTCGAAGCAAGTCTCGTGACTGAATTTCCCCACGCAACCTTAGAGCGCGATGATGAAGGGCTCGCTTGGCTGATCGGCGTGCTCGCCGGCGCAGTGCGCGGAGAGACGAACGCAGCGGTCCTTCCACTCGACCTGGAAGGCACCGCATTTCAGATGCGGGTGTGGGAGGCATTACGTGCCATCCCGGCCGGTCACACTCTCTCGTACTCTGAGGTTGCGGTCAAGATCGGCGCACCGGGTGCGGTACGGGCGGTGGGCTCGGCGTGTGGCGCGAACCCCGCGGCGCTGGTGGTGCCATGTCACCGCGTCGTCAGACTCGATGGTTCACTAGGCGGATACCGATGGGGAATTGCGGTGAAGCAGGCGCTGCTCGACGCCGAAGCCGGGGGTCGCGGCACGTGACAAGAGCCGCGACAGCGCAGGTCACGACCGGTGACCACCGAGCAGTCGTGCCGTGGCAAGTGTGGTTCGTGGTTCTCGGTGCGATATGGGGCTGTTCGTTTTGGTGGATCAAACTCGGTTTGCGGGCGATGTCACCCGTGGACGTGGCATTCGCTCGTCTCGTTGCCGGTTCGGGCACACTCCTCGTCATTGCCGCTCTGACTCACACGCGCCTACCACGAACGTTACGGACGTGGGGACACCTGTTCGTGCTTTCGCTGCTGCTCAACAGCGTGCCCTTCACGTTGTTCTCCTACGGTGAGACCCACATATCGGCGGTACTGGCGGGGCTCATCAACGCCTTCACCCCGCTCGCCACGGTAATCGTCGCCCTTTTTGTTTTGCGTCAAGAGCAACCCAACTCGAAGATCCTCGGCGGACTGGCGATTGGCTTGGCCGGAGTAGTCGTCGTCATCGGGGCTTGGAACGGTTTCGGGCGAGGCCAACTTCTCGGCATCGGTGCCTGCCTCGTTGCCGTCGTCTGTTACGGCTTTGGCTTCTCCTACGCTCGCCGCCACCTCAGCCAACTTCCGGACAAGCCGGTCGCCCTGGCGACGGGCCAGGTTCTCTGCGGGACCGTTCAACTGCTGCCCTTCGCCTTCGCCTTCGGCCACGTCGCGGCCCATCGCCAGGTGTCGTCACTGCTGGCCCTCGCCGCCCTCGGGATTCTGGGAACTGGTGTGGCGTACATTCTGAACTTCCATATAGTGCGCCACGCCCCCGCCACCATCGCCAGCAGCGTCACCTACCTCACACCAGTCTTTGCGGTCATCGTCGGCGTGGCGTTTCTCAACGAATCGTTGAGTTGGAACGAACCGGTCGGCGCGCTGCTCATTCTCGTCGGCGCCGCGGTCGCGCAGGATCGTCTCCATCGACGGACACGATTGACGCCTGTCAATGACGCGCAGGAATCCACTGCAGATCAATGGGACCTTGGAAGTTGAAGTGTCACGGCTCGTGAATTGAGTTGCCCAACTGGTTGTCGACAGGGCATCCGCTGAGACGTTCTGGTGATTGTCACGCCCCACGATGAACGCCGTAAATCTCTCGTGCCACCGCAACGACTCGTTGTCAGGAGTTCGGTCCAGCGCCGGTCCACGAGCGACCGAAGCGGCCCGGGTAGCGAAGACGCGCGCGTGAATCGCCCGAGGCTGTGATCCCTCGGGGTAGCGTGCGAGCACGTGGAGAAGATTCGAAATTTCTGGGGGTGGGGGTTTGAGGGTGCGGGCCTCACCCCCGTTGAGCAACGCGCACTCGCGAAGCGGGTTCAGCCGTTCATTGCGATCGCGCCCGAGGCGATCGTTCCACCGACGTCCGACGAGCTACACCTGCCCACTTCGCGTATCAAGCCGCCCGATTCACTCGCGCCGTGGTGCCAGTTCGACGCTGTTTCTCGCGCGGGCCACACCTACGGCAAGTCGTTCCGAGACATAGTCCGAGCACTCGAGCGCCGCTGGGAGCTGCCTCCGGATGTCGTCGTATCGCCACCCGATGAAGACGGGGTCGTCGCAGTTCTCGAATGGGCGTCCCAGATCGATGCCGTGGTGATTCCCTACGGTGGGGGCTCCTCGGTCGTGGGAGGAGTCGAAGCCCCCGCCAACGACGACCGACCCGTCATCAGCTGCGACCTCGGGCGACTGGATCGGGTTCTCGAGATCGACACCGTGTCGCGGGCCGCGCTCGTCCAAGCGGGAGTATTCGGACCCTCCCTCGAAGCGCAACTACGACCGCACGAACTCACGCTGCGCCACTACCCGCAGAGCTTTGAGGTCTCGTCACTCGGCGGCTGGATCGCGACGCGCTCGGGCGGCCACTACGCGACGCTGCACACCCATATCGACGACTTCGTCGAGTCGGTCCGGGCCGTAACCCCCGCGGGGTTCTGGGAGTCTCGTCGGTTGCCGGGCTCTGGCGCCGGCCCCTCGCCCGACCGGCTGCTGCTTGGTTCAGAAGGAATTCTCGGCGTGATCACGGCGGCGTGGATGCGCCTGCAGGATCGCCCACGGTTCCGGGCTTCGGCCGTCGCCAAATTCGCCACCTTCGAAGCGGGCGCTCAATCGGCACGAGCCTTGGCCCAGTCGGGACTGTGGCCGTCGAACTGTCGGCTCCTTGACGCCACCGAATCGATGATGACCGGAGCCGGTTCCGGTGACGCTCACCTTCTACTGATTGGTTTCGAGTCCGCCGACCACCCGGTGGGCGAGGCCTTGACGAGGGCGGCGGAACTGGCACGCGATCATGGCGGGGTCGTTGAGATTCGTGGCGACAACGAGAGCGCGAGCCGAGAAGGACAATTCGACGCCGCGGACCAGTGGCGGGGGGCCTTCCTGCGTGCGCCCTACATCCGCGACAGTCTTGTCTGCCTCGGACTCATCAGCGAGACGTTCGAGACCGCAATCACCTGGGATCGATTCGATGCCTTCATCAACAACGTCAGGGCTTCGACCGAAGAAGCCCTGCGAGCCGTAGGTGCGTGGCCAGCACTCGTCACCTGCCGATTAACGCACGTCTACCCCGACGGCGCGGCACCGTACTTCACCGTCCTCGCTCCCGGGCGAAGCTCGGGGCGACTGGCGCAGTGGCAGGAAGTAAAGAGCGCCGTCATGGACGCCATCGCCGCCGGCGGCGGCACGGTGACGCATCATCATTCCGTCGGACGCGACCACCGACCTGGTTACGATCTTGAGCGTCCCGAACTCTTCGCGGCCCAGCTACGAGCAGCGAAGAAAGTGGTGGATCCTCGCGCAATGCTCAATCCGGGCGTGCTCATCGATCCCTGAGTACGCCACCGTGGATCACGCCGGCTTTTGTCACGAGCCGAGTCCTCACACGCCGAGCGCAACATGCGCTCGGCGAGTTAGCCCCGCACTGCGTCGATAATCCGCGCTCTCGTCTCCGCACGGGGCCATCCACCGAGGATCATTGTCGTCAGACAAGTCGAGCGCCAGCTGCGCTCGATCTCCTCGACGATCTTGTCGGCGGGGCCGACGAGGGCGACGTCCTCGACCATCGCGGTCGGCACCAGGGCGAGTGCGCCGGCGCGGTCGCCCGCGAGGTACGCGTCCTGGATGGCCTCACACTCCTCGCCCCAGCCCATCCGCACGAAGACGTCGTGGTGGAAATTCGCTCCCTTCGCACCCATCCCCCCGATGTAGAGCGCGAGGACCGGCTTCAAGAAGGAGGCCGCGACCTCGACGTCGTCGTGCTCCACCAACCAGACGGTGCAGGCAACCTCAAAGTCGTCGCTCGTCGCGTGCGCGGCGTCACGAGAGAACCCTTCGGACAGGGCTTCGCGATAGAAGCCGTCTGACTTAGGAGAGAACCACAGCGGCAACCATCCGTCGCCAATCTCGGCGGCGAGCGCTACGTTCTTCGGTCCTTCGGCTGCGAGCAGAATCGGAATAGAGGGTCGATACGGGTGGATCGTCGACTTCAGCGCCTTGCCCAAGTGATCCCCGCCGTCGAACGGCAGCTGATAATGACGTCCCTCGAAGGAGACCGGCGCGGCGCGCGACATTGTCTGGCGCATGATCTCCACATATTCACGCGTTCGTTCGAGCGGTCGTGGGTAGGGCTGACCGTACCACCCTTCGACGACCTGAGGTCCCGAAGCACCGATACCCAGTAGCACCCGACCGCCGGAGAGATGATCCAGCGTCATCGCAGCCATCGCCAACGCGGTAGGAGTTCGCGCGGCCATCTGGCATATGGATGTTCCAAGTTTGATCGTGGTGGTGCTCGCTCCCCACCACGCGAGCGGAGTCAGCGCGTCAGAGCCGTACGCCTCCGCGGTCCAAAAACTATCCAAACCCAGCGCCTCGGCCTCGTGAAGTTGCTGCGCAACCCCAGCTGGTGGCCCAGAACCCCAGTACCCCGCTCCCAAACCGACCTTCATGATCCCTCCGTCATTAACTCACTCGCATACTCGCACGGTTTTGCCGTCGTGGTGAGTAGATGAGTCACGTTAATCACCGACGACGCAGAGCACGTGGACTCACCGACCTCGTTGACAAAGCGTCCTTCTGAGTGCCTTGCCGGCGCATCCACTCGGCACCGGAGTTTCAACCACCGCCGGGTGCCACTCGTGGTCCTCACCGGCCGGGGGCCTCCAACGCCGATCTGAGACCAACTGGCAGCGCAGCGACCACTAGATCGTAGGAATCCGTGATCAAGCCTTCGATCAGGTCCGTAGGCAACGTTGGAGAGAGAACAAGGGTGATCCAATGCCGCTTGTTCATGTGATAGCCAGGGGTGACTTCGTCGAACTGCTGGACGAGGAACGAGCCGTAGTCAGGGTCGCACTTGAGGGTGGCGCGGCCGGGCGCGTCGTCCAGGCTCACCACCGCGAACATTCTGCCGACAACTTTAAAAACTGAGGTGGTCAATCCGAACGGGTGCGCGAGCTCGACTGTAGGCAACTGCGAGCAGGTCGCGAGCGCCCACACTCGCCCAGCGAAGGAGTCGTCCAGCCCTTCGAACGACGGCACCCGCGAAATTCCCACTATTTGGCGCCAGCGATGAACGCACGCTGGTCGAGCAGGCAGAGCCACGGGCCATCGGACTGGCGACGAATGACTGGCGCCCGAGCGCCAGCCCCGCCGTTGGCACGCTCCTCAGACAAACGGGTGAGGGCTTCGCGCTCCAGGGCCTTGTCCTTTGTCGACAACGTCAACCTTCCGTAAAAAACTGATCCTAGACACTTCCCGTTTGACGTACCCAAAGACGCCAGCTGCTTGGCTTGAGTTGTTTCATCACTGCGATTCGGACCTTGTTGTCGCTCTGCGTTGAGGCGGAGCCCGCGAGGCCTTACGAACCACCGCGCTTCGTCGCGAGACCCCGACAGATCGGCCTGGGGCCCGCGTTCACGTTGCCGTAGCGGTGGCGCGTCATGGCCACGCTCTGCTCGAGAAACCACCTCGGGCCCTCGACGGCGCCCGACTGGCTAATCGCTCGACGATCAGTTGAAATCCCGTGGTCGAGCAGGGCTACAACCGGAGCCGCCTCGCGGCTGAGCCACCGCACCTTGCCGAACGTCGCGCTGCGCGCGACCAACTCATCCACGCTCTCCCTGACGACGTGCATCTCGCCCTCAACTCCGTCCTTCGCGCTGAACGAAATGTGCGCCCCGGTCATCGCCGCCAGAACTTCAACAAACGTGGCTTGTTCCGAATCGAACGACTCGTCGATGCGCACGACGATCGGCGCCAAGGTGTAGCGATAGCGCTGCGTGTTCGATTCAACACTGAGACCGGCCTCGTCGCGCGCCACGGATCCAAAGTCTCGCCACCACGACGCGAGTTCGCCCGCGGCGCCACTGGCCTCGTGAAGCGCCGGCCAGCGCCTCAGGCAGTTGATGTAGTTCGGTCCTCCGGCCTTCGCCGTCGGACCGACACTGCTGCGCTTCCAGCCGCCGAACGGCTGGCGGTTCACGACCGCACCCGTGACGCCCCGATTCACGTAGAGGTTTCCGGCCTCCACGTGGTCAATCCAGTACTCGCACTCCGCTTCGTCCAGCGATTGCAGGCCCGCGGTGAGTCCGAAGGGTACTTGGTTCTGCCAGGTCAGTGCGGTCGCAAAGTCCGGCGCGGGCATCACCGCCAAGACGGGTCCGAACCACTCATTGACGTGACTCCATGATCCTGGTCGTACGCCGATCTTCACCCCGGGGCGCCACTGAAGCTCCGCCTCGTCGATCGGTTCGGGCTTCACGAGCCACGTCTCACCCGGATCCAGTTGGTGGAGCGCCCGATGGAGCGCCGCTTCACCCTGGCGAATGATCGGGCCGACCACCGTCGCCGTGTCGTAGCCTCGGCCGACTCGAAGGCTGCGCACCGAATCCGACAGTTGGCGCAGAAAGAGGGGGTTGTCGTAGACCGACCGGTCCACGATCGCGAGGCTGGCGGCGCTACACTTTTGGCCGGCGTGACCAAAAGCCGAATGTACGAGATCCTTCACCGCGAGGTCGATGTCAGCGTAGGACGAGATGAGTATCGCGTTCTTGCCGCTGGTTTCGGCCAAGAGATTGATATCGGGCCTCCACGACGAGAAGAGCGATGCGGTCTCGAACGAGCCCGTCAGGATCACTCCGTCAACGCCCTCGTGGGTCACCAGGCGGCGCCCGCAGTCGTCGTCGCGCGTGGGCACGAACTGGAGAACGTCGCGGGGAACTCCGCCTTGCCACAGTTGCTGGACTATCTCCCACGCCACGGCGACGGTTTCGGGGGCTGGCTTCAAGATGACGGTGTTGCCGGCGGCGAGCGCGGCGCACACTCCGCCGGTGGGAATGGCGTAGGGAAAGTTCCAAGGAGGCACCACCAGTACCACCCCGAGCGGCTCCGAGTCTCCGAAGTCCCGTGCTTGGAGGGCGTAGAAGCGGGCGAAGTCGATCGCCTCGCTGACCTCAGGGTCGGCCTCGCTCACGGTCTTACCCGCATCGCGGGCCATGATCGCAATGGTGGTGGCGCGCTGGTGCTCCATGATATTCGCCGCTCGAAGAAGCATCGCGCGACGCTCGTCACAGCCGCGCGACGCCCAGTGCGTCGCGACCGCTCGCGAGCTGGCGACGGCCTTGTCGATCTGGGCGTCGGTGGCGACGAAGTAGCGATACCAGATCGCGCCGTTATTACTGGGGTCGCCGCCCTCTTCGAACTCGCACGTCGTCACTTCTTCACGATCAATGACGATTGGAATCTGTCGCGTTCCCGGACGTTGCACGTCTCGAAGAGCGTCGATGACGTCGGTCTGATAGGTGGGATTGGTCGGGTCCCCGTCGGCCGCATTTTCAAACCGCTCAGCGGTGCTGGGCCGAGGCGTCGCGTGACGTCGCGTCGTGGTGACGACGTTATGACGCTGGGCGAGCGCGTCGAGAAAGCGTCGCTGCTGCTCGGCGAAGACCTTCTCATCCTTGGCAATGTAGAAGGCAGCCTTCAGATAGTTCTCATCCGAAGTGTTCTCGTCCAGTCGACGCACGAGGTAGGCGACCGCCGCGGAAAAGTCGTCGTGGCGGGTCACCGGCGCATAGAGAAGCACCGTCAGGCCGCTCCTCACGAGTGTGAGCGCTTCGGCGTTGGCCATTCCCTCGAGCATCTCAATGTCGAGTTGGTCGATCACCCCGCGTTCACGCGCAACAGCCAAGGCCCAGGTGACATGAAAGAGATTGTGGCTCGCCACCCCCACGCGGACCGCCTGGGCGTGCTCGGCACGCAAGCTGATGTCCACGAGACGGGCGTAACTTGCATCAACGTCGGCCTTCGTTCCATAGGGTGCCGGTACCCAGCCGTGCAGCTCCGCTTCGGCGTGCTCCATGGCAAGATTCGCCCCCTTCACGAGTCGAACCTTGATGCGCCCACCACTTCGCTCGAAACGATCCTGCGCCCAGGTGATCAGCTCATCCAGGGCCGAGTGCGAATCGGGCAAATACGCTTGAAGCACGATGCCCGCGGAGAGGGCCTCAAACTCGGGCTCGGCTAGGACGGCCCGGAACGCGTCAACGGTAAGACGCAGGTCGCGGTACTCCTCCATGTCCAAGTTGACGAACACTCCATTTCGTTGCCCCTCTCGGTAAAGGGTCCGAAGTTCCTCACTGACCCGGGTCAACGATCCCTCGTGGTCGATCGCCACCAGTTGGCTCACCACGGACGAAAGCTTCACGGACACGTAGTTCACCTCATCGCGGCGCATCATTTCGAGCACGCGTTCCAGTCGATCATTCGCCTCGCGCTCGCCCAGCACCGCTTCACCGAGGACGTTGACGTTGAGACGGATCCCATCGCGTCGGCGAGCGCGAAAGTGGTGACGGAATGACGGGTTCTCCGACGCGAGGATCAGGTCTCGTGAAAGGCTACGGACTCTCGCGTGCACGACCCTTACCGCGAACGCCGGCGTCCAGCGTGAGAGCAGCGCAATGGCACGAAGCCCGATCGCGTTGAGCACTCCGAAGCCGGCCAACGAAGCGCGACTGGCCAAAGCGCGCAGCACGCCCGCCGCGCTTCGAATCGCCGTGACCCGCATGACCTCATCGGTCAGGGAGATGGTGATGTCGATCGCGCGCCGGTCACGAAAGAGCCGCGCGAATCGACGTCGATTCGCCTTCTCACGTCGTGTCCGCAGTTTCTCGGCGTCTTGAATGAGTTGATGAGCATCGAGGCACGACTGGGAAGCCAACGAATCGAGCGAACGGTCGGTGCTGCTACTCATTGAAGATGGTCTTCCGTACGCACGACTGACATTCGTCGACGGCGTGGGGGTCGATGCACCTCACCGTAGCCGTCACCAGCGAGTGCTTCACTTGTGCACCACCTGGGCACGTGAAGTGGTGGCAATCCAACTACTCATACTCACGAGTTTGCACTTCAACCCCGGGGCGCCAAGAGGCGATCGAAGTGGACCGACGCACGCCGCTCCAACGCCGAGTCGCTCTTGGTGGTCTTCGCCTTCCCGACGGAGTCCGTCGGCGTACTTCCCACGTCCAAAGAATGGGCGGCCATCCCTGGCAGCACCACGCCCTTTGTAGGAGCGGGCTCGACTTAGATTTTGAGTCCCACCAACGTTGATTTAGTAATTGCAGAATTTCTAAAGTCATTGATAGTCTTAGGGGGTGCCCAGCATTCGAAACGACCAACCTCTCTACGTCGCCAAGGCCGAACTGTTTCGCTCCCTAGGGAGTCCGGTGCGAATCAGAATTCTTGAATTACTGGTCGTCGGAGAGAAGACCGTCGCCAACTTGCTCTCAGCGACCGAAATTGAACCGTCCTCGCTCTCACAACACCTGAAAGTCCTGAGGAGCTCGGGCCTCGTTGAGTCCAGTCGTCAAGGCAACGCGGTGACCTACCGCGTGACGGACCCGGCCGTGGGTGAATTCCTGGTGGCCGCACGAGCAGTCTTGGCATCCACTCTGGGTCGTACCCTCATGACCCTTGAAGCGCTTGACGCGCCAGAACCATGAGGGGTTCGCGACGTTCGGGTAAGAACGGTCCCCTGCGCTCCCTGTTTTCCAGGCCCGTCACCGGACCATCTCCCGAGCCGCCCGAGCCGCCCGATGCGCTCAACAAGGCTCGACTTCACGGATCGCTGCAACTGCGACACATCGATGTTGGCTCGTGCAATGGCTGCGAACTCGAGATCGCGTCAGCCCTCGGTCCGAAGTACGACGCGCCCCAATTTGGGGTACGTCTCGTCGCTTCGCCGCGCCACGCCGACGGTCTGCTCGTGACGGGTGTCGTGACCCACAATATGATCGGCCCCCTACACCAAACGCTCGCGGCGCTGCCCCAGCCGAGTGTGATCGTGGCGTGTGGCGACTGTGCGGTCAACGGCGGGATCTTCAAGGACGCCTACGGAGTGGCCGGCACGCTCGACGAAGTGGTCTCGCCGGACGTTCTCATTCCGGGCTGCCCACCGCACCCCGCCGCAATTGTCCAAGCCTTGCGCAGTCTCACCGGACGCTGACGATGACCCTCTTGCTCGTGGGACTCGGCTTCTGCCTTCTGGGGGTCTTGACGAGCGCGCTACCGAGGACCTACCGGGTGCCCGTGACGGCCAGCTGCGCAGCGCTGGGTTGTGCGCTGGCTTTCTGCGCCGCGATGCGAGTGCTCGTGACCGGTGACACGGTGTCGTTTCACACCACCTTGATCCTCCCGCTGAACGGCTTCGCGATGACGCTCGATCCGCTAGGAGCGCTGTTCATCGTGGCGACCGCGCTGGTCGGATTCGCTTCGTGCGTGTACTGCATTGGCTACGTTCGAGGCGAACTGCAGTCACGAAGCGCGATGGGTCTGTTCGTGGCCTTCATCCTTTCATTGCTGGCCGTGCCCGCGGCCTCCAGCATTGCCACGCTGATGCTTTTTTGGGAGTTGATGGCCGTCAGCTCGATGTTGCTCATCGTGGTCGAACATCGTCATCGTCGAGAAGCCCGCGACGCTGCGCTGTGGTACGGCGTCATGACCCAGCTCGGGGCGGCGTCGATTCTCCTGGGACTCCTGTTGCTCACCCTTCGAGGCGGCGGCCAGACGTTCACTGAGATCAAGTCCCACGCGGACGCGCTCTCGCCGATAGTTCGCTCCTCCGCGTTCATGTTGGTGCTCTTGGGATTTGCCTCGAAGGCGGGGGCCGTGCCGCTTCACGTTTGGTTGCCCAAAGCGCATCCCGAGGCGCCGAGCCCGGTTTCGGCGATGATGTCCAGTTCGATGGTCGCGATGGGCGTATACGGCATCATCAGGGTCGGCGACGACCTGCTGCACGGGGGAACCGTATGGTGGTGGATCGCCGTCGTCGCGCTCGGCACGCTCTCGGCGCTCTACGGGGCGCTGCACGCCACGACGAGCACCGACATCAAACGACTGCTCGCCTACTCCACCATTGACATCCTCGGGCTCGTGCTCATCGGCGTCGGGGCCGCTGGCGCGCTTCGCGACACGGGCCATCCCGCGGTGGCCCAGCTGGCCCTGATGGCGGCGCTGCTGCTCGTCGTCGCCCACGCCGGCTTCAAGGGGGCGCTCTTCCTCGGCGCGGGCGCGGTCGAGCGCGCCACGGGCACGCGCGACCTCGATCAACTCGGCGGCCTGATCCACCGAATGCCCGTCACCACGACCATCTTCGCGCTGTCAGCCTGTTCGATCATGGCGGTGCCGACGTTGAGCGGCTTTTCCAGCGAGTGGCTCCTGCTCCAGGGGCTGCTGCACGGCTTCACCGACGCGAGTACGCCCACCCTCATTGCCCTGCTCGTCGGCATCGTCGCGCTCGCCCTCACGGGGGGTCTGACCGCGGTGGCCTTTGTCAAGGCCCTCGGTATCGGCTTCTTGGGTCAGGCCCGCACGCTCGGGGCCGTCAACGCCACCGAGGTCGCGCCCACGATGCAGATCGCGATGGCGCTGCTCGGCGCGGTGAGCATCGTCCTCGGCCTCGTACCGGGGCTCGTGGTACCACTCATCAATCGAGCCGCCCAGAGCGGACTCTCACGTTCGACGATGTCGCCGCTGGCTCGAGGCACGGGACTGGTACTCGCCCAGTTGCGCGGCGCCATCCAGCCGGCCTTTCTGTTCGTGGGCGCTGCGGCCGTGCTCGTAGCCGTATGGCTGATAAACCGGCGACTCGTTCATCGCTCGGCCCGCCGGGTCGACGCGTGGGGGTGTGGCCGCGACGTGCAGACCGCGCGCATGCAGTACACCGCCACTTCCTTCGGCGAGCCGCTCCAACGAGTCTTCGCCGACGTCCTTCGACCTCAGTCCGACGTTGAACTGACCCACGTCGCCGAGTCGCGCTACTACGAGCAGTCGCTCAAGTACCAGAACCAGGTCAGCGACGCGGTCGAGCAGTTCGGGTATCGCCCGGTGATCGATGCCGTCCTGCGCGGTGGGAAGGCCGCCCGACGAATTCAAAACGGAAGCATTCACCGATACCTCGCCTTCGGGTTCGTGGCGCTGCTCGTGGTGCTGGTGGTGCTGGCGTGACTAGTTCCTTCACCGCGACTCTCGCGTACTCGATGCCAGCATCCGCCCTTCAGATCGTCTTGGTGGCGCTCGGCGGGCCACTGCTCTTGGGCCTCATGGCAAAGATCAGGGCGAGGGCGGAAGGACGCGTCGGTGCGCCAATCAGCCAACCGCTCAAGGACATTCGAAAACTTCTCTCCAAGGAACGGCTCCACGCGCGCCACGCCAGCGTGGTGCTGCCCCTCGCACCAATCGTGATTCTCGCCGCCACCGCCGTCGCGATCGGGATCGCACCGCTGATCACGACCCATCCGGCCCTGGGCGCCAGCGCCGACATTCTGGTGATCGTCTACTTGCTGCTCACGGGATCCGTGGCCGGCGCGCTCGCCGGTCTTGACACGGGGACCGCGTTCGGCGGCATGGGTGCGAGCCGCGCGATGACCATCGGAGCCCTCGCCGAGCCTGCGCTGTTGGTGGCGGTGATCGCCCTTTCGATTCAGGCCGGCACCTCCAATCTCCCGGCCATTGTTTCGAGCACCCTCGCCCACCCCAACTGGGTCTCGGGGCCGTCGCGGCTTTTGGCGCTCGTAGCCCTGGTGATCGTGATCATCGCCGAAACCGGCAGGCTGCCGGTCGATAATCCCGCAACCCACCTCGAACTCACCATGATTCACGAGGCCATGATCCTGGAATACGCGGGGCCGGAGTTGGCGCTCGTGACCCTCGGTGGCGCGATGCGTCTCGGACTGCTCTTCTCGCTCGTCGCCAACCTCTTCTTCCCGTGGGGCATTGGTTCGAATGGATCACTCGTTGGCCTTCTCGTGGGCGTGCTCGCGCTCGCGCTCAAGACGTCGGTGATCGCAGTGGGCGTGTCGCTCATCGAGATCCACAGCGCCAAACTTCGTCTCTTTCGTCTACCCGAGCTGCTCGCCGGTGCCTTTGTGATGTCGGTGCTCGCAGTGATCACGGGACTGGTGACGCGATGAACGCCGCCACCTACACCGGCGCGCTGGAGCTGGCGGCGGGAGCCGTGCTCGTCTCTGCCGTGATGACCCTGTGGCGGCGTCAGGTGCGCACCATCGTCACCATGCTCAGCCTCCAGGGCATTTCATTGGCGGCCGTCGCGTTGATTCTCGCGGCGCACGAACACGACGGCGCGCTCGCCCTCACCGGTCTCCTGGTTCTCATCGTGAAGGGTGTCATCGTACCCGGTCTGTTGCGCCGGATCGCCCGTCTTGATCCGCGTTCGCGTGAAACGACGCCCCTCGTGAACGTGCCGGCTTCCCTGGTCTTTGCCGCGGTGCTCATTGTCTTGTCCTACGTCGTGAGCGCCCGGGTGACGTCGGTGGCGCCGTCGGTGGCGACTCGCATGGTGCCCATCGGTGTCGCGACCGTACTCGTCGGGTACTTCATGCTCGTGACGCGACGTCGGGCCGTCTCCAAGGTTGTCGGTCTCATCCTCGTCGACAACGGCATCGCGCTCGTCACCTTCCTTCTGACGTCCGGCGTGCCCCTGATTGTCGAACTGGGATCATCCCTCGACGTCTTGTTGGTCGTGGTGGTCTTGCAGTTCCTCGTCATCAACATGGGCGAGCAGCTTCGACGCTCCGAACTCGATCAGATGAAGGAGCTCCACGACTGATGCTCTGCGAAATCACCCTCGTCGTCCCGCTGCTGGTGGGTATGCTCGCCGCCGCGTGCCCGTGGCATCGCTGGATTGGTTGGACCATGGCGGGATCCTCCGCGACCGTACTGGCCCTCGGCGTGGCCCTGTGCCTGCGAACAGCGTCCAAGGCGCCGATCACGGCGCTGCACGGATTCCTTCGCGCCGACTCCCTCAGCTCCTTCATGGTCGTCGTCATCGGCGTGGTGTCGCTGCTCGCCACGCTCCAAACGCCGCGCACCATGCGCCAGGAGATGGAGGCGGGCATCACCACGCGTCGCTACGCCGGCCACTACGCCACGTTGATGCAAGCCTTCATCACCTGCATGCTGCTCGCCGTGCTGGCGGCGAACCTCGGCGTGCTGTGGGTCTCCATCGAGGCCACGACGATCGCCACGACGTTCCTCGTCAGCCACCGGCGCACCGATAGGTCGCTCGAGGCCTCCTGGAAGTACCTGATGCTGTGCTCGGTCGGCATCGCCCTCGCCTTCTTCGGCACCGTGCTCGTCTACTTCGCCGAGCTGCACGTCGGCGGAGGGCATCTCCAGAGCGCGTCACTCGACTGGACGTCGGTGATGGCCAGTGCCCATCACCTCAATCCCGACGTGATGCGTCTCGCGCTCGCCTTGCTGATCCTGGGCTACGGCACCAAGGTGGGGCTGGTGCCGATGCATAGCTGGCTTCCCGACGCGCACAGCCAAGCCCCCGCGCCCGTGTCGGCATTGATGTCGGGCGTGCTGCTGTCGGTCGCCTTCTACGCCCTCTTGCGCTTCAAGGCGATTGCCGACGCCGCGTTGGGTCCAGCCTTTCCACGCGAGCTCTTCATCGTCGTCGGCCTCGCCTCACTGGTACTCGCCGCGACGATGCTAATCGCCCAGCGCGACTACAAGCGCATGCTGGCCTATTCGAGCATTGAGCACATGGGACTGCTCGCGCTGGGCGCCGCCGCCGGAAGTCCCCTCGCCATCGCCGCGGTCCTTCTGCACATTCTCGGTCACGGTGTCACCAAGTCGGTGCTGTTCCTCTCGTCGGGCGAGATCCACCACGCCGCCGGAACCACCGAGATCGCGAAGGTCTCCGGACTCTTGTCACGACAGCCGGTGCTCGGCGGCGTCTTCGGCTTCGGCCTGCTCGCGCTCTTGGGATTCCCCCCCTTCAGCCTCTTCGTCAGCGAGTTCACCATGGCCCGGGCCGAGGTGGACTCCGGGCTCTGGTGGGTCGTCGCCCTGTCGCTCGTCTGTCTCGCGGTGATCTTCGGGGCCATAGCCATGCATGGTCGACAGATGCTCCTGGGCGACGCGGTGACGACCAACGGACCCACCGCGACCGTTCGATCGGTCGCGCTTCCGCTCATCACGGGTCTCGTGTTCTGTGCGGTAATCGGCATCTCGGCGTGGCCCCTCCAGTCACTGCTGCACGACGCGGCTCGCGTGGTGGTGCGATGACGGGCATCCGGTCCATCGATGAGATCGGGGTCGATGAACTTCACGGGCGCTCGACGACGCTTCTCGACGCCGGTCACCGTTTGGCGACGGTCGTGGCGCACGACGACGGCGATTTCCTACGCGTCGTGTACGTCTTCACCATGGGACCGCCGGACGTGCGACACGAACTCGTGGTCCGACTCAACGCCACGAGCCCGGTGGTGCCGTCGCTGAGCGATCTCTCCTTCGTCGCGAGCCGGTTCGAGCGAGAGCTCCACGACACCTTCGGCATCGTCCCTGCCGGCCACCCGTTCGTGCGCCCGCTCGTGCGCCACCAGCACTGGCCCGAGCGCTGGTATCCCCTTCGCCGCGACGCCGGTCCCATGCCGGCGATGCGCGACGACAGCGCTCCCTATCCGTTCATTGAGGTCCAGGGCGCCGGCGTGTACGAAATTCCGGTCGGCCCGGTGCACGCCGGGCTCATCGAGCCGGGGCACTTCCGCTTCTCCGTGGTGGGCGAGACCATATTGAAAATGACCGCCCGGCTGTGGTACGTGCACCGGGGCATCGAGCGGATGCTCCAAGGCGCCGACGTCGCGAGCGGACTTCAGATCGCCGAGCGGATCTCGGGTGACACCGCCGTCGGCCACTCGCTGGCCTACTGCATGGCCGTGGAGGAAGCCCGCGGGCTCGTCGTGTCCGACGATGCGTTGGTGCTACGCGCAGTGCTGTTGGAGATGGAACGGCTGTACAACCACGTGGCCGATGTTGGCGCGCTGTGCAATGACGTCAGCTTCGGCGTCGCCGACGCCCGCGCGTCGGTCATTCGCGAGCAGTTGCTGCGCCTCAACGAATCCGTGACGGGTCATCGGTTCTTGCGCGGTGCGATCAGCGTGGGTGCGACCAGCGTGAAGAGGCTCCCCAGTCGATCGGAACTTCTCGACGTCGCCGAGCAGTTCGAGGCACTGGTGCGACTCGCAACCTCCAACAGCGTGGTCGTGGACCGCTTCGAGGGAACGGCCGTGCTTTCGGCGAAAGACGCCCTCGCGATCGGCACGCTCGGTGTCGTGGCCCGGGCATCGGGGCTCGCGATCGACGCGCGCGCGCAGCACCCTTTTCTGGCGTCACCCTCCCCCTTCGAGCCGGTGATTCATCAGGCGGGTGACGTGATGGCCCGATTCGACCAACGCGTCGGTGAAGTTCGCGCCTCGCTGCAGCTCGTCGAACATTTCTGCACGATGGCGACGCCGCTGGCTGGCAGCAGTGAGGTGGTGACGCCCGCCCTAGGCTCGGGGCTCGGCTTGGTCGAGGGATGGCGCGGCACCATTGTCCATCGCGTGGAACTTGACCGCGACGGAATGATTTCGCGTGGTCGAGTCGTCGATCCGTCCTTTCATAACTGGCCCGCCCTTTCCATTGCATTGGCCGACACGATCGTGCCGGATTTCCCGCTGGCCAACAAGAGCTTCAACCTTTCGTACGCCGGCAACGACCTGTGATCCACGGTTCGGTTCTTCCGGAGTGCACCCGGTAGCGATACTAGAAACAAGCCAACTCGTTCTTGAGTTCCCGCCAGGTCTGGCCAAGGGTGCCACGGAGAAGGCCCCTCGACACGCGGTTGCCCGCCGGCTCAGTGCCCCGAGAGAGCCGACGCTCGCGTGACGGATCCTCGCTGATCACTGATCGAGGATCAAGCCAGGACCTCAAACACAAGGGGCGGTGTTCTTGGATAGTCTGGCCTCGTGAAGCGCCTTGTGGCCGCTGCCGTGATAACTGTTGCCTACGCGTGGTGGGCCACCAGTGTCGCCCCCTTCACCGCGATTTGCTACGTGCTGATCGCCGTCCCGTCAGTCCTCGCGGTGGTGCTCTACGCCGCTGTGGGTGCCTTTTCACGTGACCGGACGGACATCGCGCGCTACTACCAGGCAAGGGCCGGCGACTCGTCGTTCTCGAGCATCACCCCGTGGTTGCTCGTGCTTTGCTGTGTCCTGGCTCTCGAGAGCGTCGGACTCGCTCTCGGCGGTCGGTCACCGGGCGTCCCCACGCTCAGCACGGCGGTCGATCATCTTCTCGTGGAGCACTGGGAACGCGGCATTCTCTTCGTGCTGTGGGTATGGGTGGGGGCCAGTCCGCTCTGGCGCCTCTGGCGACAACGACAGAAGAATCAACGCTGATATGTACGCGACGATCGGCTGGCTCGTACTCTTAGGGGCCAGCATCCTTATCGAGGCATACGGACGATTCCGGTCGGCGAGGACCTCGAGTCTGGCCCGATTGGGAGCGCTGCTCGCGACACGGATTCCGGGTCGAGTCGTCCTGCTGCTGATCTGGGTATTTGTCGGCGTGCATCTCTTCGCGCGCTACACCCTTTCCCATCACTCGTAGCGGGCTCGCAAAATCGGGCAAACCCGCGGGGTTTCGCACGCGACCTCGTCAAAAGGCGCCGCGCGAGCCAACGTGAGAGATCCCACGAGACGAGCTTGCGTCCAGGGCAGCCGGGCCGAGCGCTCGAAGAGACGACCCCGGCGAGGGCTTACCCGTTGATGAAAGGCCAACTGGCAAGGCGGCGCAGAAGGTTCATCTTCTTCAGCTGGTGGCTGCTCATTCGACTGATGATGTCGTCCAACGCCGCCACCGCCTCGGCAATATAGGGTCCCTTGTTCAACATGACGCACTCAGCGCGGCCCGCCATCGCCGCGTCCGAAATCTCCGCGCGCGAGGGCTGACCGGTTCTCGCCATCTGGTCGAGGACCTGCGTCGCCCAGATCACCGGGACATGGGCAGCGTCGCACAGCCACAGCATCTCCTCTTGCACCTCGGCGAGTCGTTCAAAGCCGCACTCGATAGCCAGATCACCGCGCGCCACCATGACCCCAACGCAGTTCGAGGCCATCGCCGCGAGCAGCATCTCCGGCAAGGCGGTGAAGCCCCGCACCGTCTCGATCTTGAGCACGATGCCGATGTCGCCACCCCCCAGCTCTTCGAGATGGTGGCGCAGGGACGAGACGTCGGACGAGCTCTGGGCGAACGAAAGTTCTACCAAGTCAGCGTGGTCCACCACGAAGCGCAGGATTCGCTCATCGTCGGGGCCGATTGCGGGAAGGTGAAGGCCGCTGTCGGGCACGTTGATACCCTTCTCCGCTCGAAGCTTCGAGCCCCCGGGTGCCGCCATGGTGATTCGAATGTCCGCGTCGCTCGAGCGCGTGGCAACGACAACTCCTCCGATTTTCCCGTCGTCGAAGAACACCCGGTCGCCACTGTTTAGCGCCTCGAACACTTCAGGCATCGTGCACCCAATCTTGCGTCGGCCCGGCGGCGGTGGTCCGTTGCTCGTCGAGCTGGCCGTGACCCTGGGTCCGTCCGCCGACACGGGCGTGAGGTCTGTCGTAAGCGTCAAGACGTCACCCACGTGCAGGACCACTGCCTGCTCCAGCGCCGGCAGCGAGCCAACCGCCGCTTCGCGCTTGTCCGTCGTGATCAGCCTGGTGCCCGTGCCAAGGTACGTGGTGTCGCTGGTCTCGATCCACGCGCCCGCTTCGACGATCGATGTCACCTCGAGTGTTCGCGGCGAGTCTCTGGTGTCGCTCAAGCGGATCTGGTCGCCGGTGCGTAACGTCGCGAGCCACTCGGCGGGGACCGGTATCGATGGTGGCTGTCCGCCGCGCGAACCTACGGTCGAACCCAACCTGTCCGCCGCGACCAACAGAGCTCGCGCCGGCGAGACCGAACGACCCAGGGCGTCGCGTTGCGGGCGCAGTCGAACGACCCTCGGACCCGGTTCGATCGGTCCGGTGCGCAACTTCGGCCCCGGCAGATCCATAAGGATGGGGCACGCGCGCTGGACCTCTCCCGCAGCCCGTCGGATGTTTTGCGCCATTCGCTCCCACTGTGCCGGCTCGTCGTGGGCACAGTTGATTCGTGCGCAGTCCATGCCCTTTTCCATGAGTTGCGTGACGAGCGCATAGTCGTCGGCGGCCTCGCTGGGCATGGTGACGAGGATCCGGGTAGACCGACCGGGACGGAGCGGCCCGAGAAGAGCCAGTGTGTTGGTCTCGAGGATGGATCGTCCTTCTCGAAAGCTCACGGCGGTCTCGGTGCGCGGCCGATCCCCACTGCCGGCGAGCACGTGCAGGTTGTCAATAACCCGTTCAAGGGTCGCGATGACGTGTTCTTCAGTGCGCCCGAGGGACGACAGACCCAACTCCGCCAGCGCGTCTTGAATGTCGCGCAGGTCGTACTGGCGCAACGTGAGGTAGTCGATCAGATTCGCCGCGCTCTGCCGGTGACCCGGACGAACGCGCTCGAAGATCGACGCCGACTCCACGTGGCGCTGGCGCATCTCGGCGTGAAGGGACTCCAACGTCCGGGTGAGTTCCGCCAGAGAAGGGCCAGGAGCAGGATGGTCGGCGCAATTATTGTCGAAAGGCATCTCCACGCTCCTGGCTCTCTCAGGCCCCCGCTCGTCGATCCCCTTGAGAATCTCTCTCTTGCGACGACGAGCGACTATGTAACCTTCGTTGAACTTGCGGCGATGTGCAAGGGCCTAATGTCACTCGCGTCTTCTCGAACGCGAACCCGCTTCGCAATGATGTCGGGGAGACCCGGCGGATGTTGGACCCGGGGTTCGAGGACGATGTCATCAGCCACGACCCCTTCGCCGCACGCCAACAACCGCTAAGCGAACTCCACCCAAGCGTGACGCGAGAGCAAGTTAGGTTAGGGATTATGTTTACGGGCGAGCCTCGTTGAATTACACCAGAATGGAAGCAACAGGAGGCATTCGTGCCGGTTGAAAAGTCGATTGATGGACGAAGGCGGACCGAGGTCTCCTACGACGACCTGTTCGACATCGCGATGAACCTCCGCTGGACCTGGAAGATCGAGGCGAGGCGCCTCTTCGCGAGTCTCGACCCTAACGCGAGCCCCGGAGCGCTCGAGTGGCCGCACCGACTCATGTTGGGCCTAGGTCGCGCCAGGGTCGAGGAACTCTTGAGCACCCGTCCGGAGATTGCCCAGCTGGCCCAGAAGGTGGTCGTTGACTTTCGGTTCTACGCAGCCAAGACCGCCAAGACCTGGTTCACGAATCAACACCGAGGCCAACGAGATCTCGTCGTCGCGTACTTCGCGGCCGAGTACGCGCTGACCGATTCGCTCCCGATCTTCGCCGGCGGTCTCGGAACGGTCGCCGCCGAGCATCTGAAAGCGGCCAGCTCGCTGGGCGTGCCACTGATCGGCGTAGGTCTCTTGTATCGGGGCACGTCGCATCAATGGCTCGATCGTGACGGCCACCAACACGAGGCGTGGGATATGACGTCGCCGTCCCAGATGCCAATAGAGCCGGTGCGAGACCCCCAAGGACGAGTGGTGCAGGTCACCGTGTCGCTACCGGGGCGTGATCTGCGGGTGGCCGTCCATCAGGCCCGGGTCGGCCGCAACCGGCTCTACCTGCTGGACGCCGCCGTCGCCTCGAACTCGGCCAGGGATCGGGCCCTGACCTCACGGCTCTACGACAGCGACGTGGATACCCGATTCGCCCAGGAACTCATCCTCGGCGTGGGCGGCGTGCGGGCGTTGGCCGCCGTGGGCGTCGAACCCGACGTGTTGCACCTCAACGAGGGCTACACCGCTTTTGCGGTGCTCGAACGCGTGCGCCGGGTGATGGCCCAGGAAGGGCTGAGTTTCGCCGAAGCCCGCATTGCGGTGCGCGCGGGTGTCGTCTTCACCACGCACACCCCGGTGGCGGCGGGACACGACTACTTCGAGCCAGCGGTGGCGCGACGCTTCCTCGCCCCCTACGCCGCCCAACTCGGCGTCGAGCTCGACTCGCTGGTCTCGCTCGGACGCTTCAGCCCCGAAAATCCCGATGACGCGTTCTGCCCGACGGTATTGGCGCTGCGCTCGGCCGGCCACCGCAACGGCGTGAGCCGCTTGCACGGCCGTGTGACCCGTGAGCAGTGGGCGGGACTGTGGCCCCGACTCCCGCTCGAGGAGGTCCCGATCGGCCACGTGACCAACGGCGTCCATCTGGAATCATGGACGTCGAGCAAGTCCAACGAACTCCTGACGTCGATGGTGGGGACGCAGTGGCGCACTACGCCGGGCGACCCCGTCATGTGGTCCAAGCTGCTCGACGTCGACGACGGCGCCCTCTGGCAAGTGAAGAATGACGCCCGCGCCGAGCTGGTTGACTTCACCCGCCGGCGCGCGCGCCAAGAGCAGGCCCGTCGACACGCGCCGATCGAGCGGGTGACGGCGGTCACGCTGTTGGACCCCGATCGGCTGACCATCGGCTTCGTGGGTCGCTTCGTCGCCTACAAACGTCCGACCCTGCTGCTGAGCGACCCCGAGCGCCTCGCTCGCCTCTTGAAGGATCCCGAGCATCCGGTCCAGATTGTCTTCGCGGGAAAGGCGCACCCCAGCGATGAGGGTGGCAAGCAGCTTCTCCAGAGCATGATCGAATTTGCGAGCCAGTTCGGGGTCGAGGACCGGGTCGTCTTCATCGTGGACTTCGACACCACGATGGATCGCGCACTGGCCCAGGGAGTGGACATCTGGCTCAACACCCCCCGACGCCCCTTGGAGGCGTGCGGGGTCGGAGGGATGAAGGCGGGGATGAACGGCGCACTGAACTTCAGCACCCTGGACGGCTGGTGGGACGAGGCCTGCCTCGACGCTGACTCGATGGCGCCGCCCATTGGTTTCTCGATCGGTACGGCGCGAACGTACGCCGATGATGACACCCAGGACGCCCTGGACGCCGACTCCCTCTACGACATCCTCGAGCACGAGATAGTGCCGCGGTTCTACGACCGCGATGACGCGGGGGTCCCGCGGGCGTGGATGGCGTCGGTGAAGCAGTCCATGTCCACCTTGGCGCCGACCTGGGACTCGCTGCGCATGACGCGCGAGTACACCGAGTCGTACTACCTGCCCGGACTGGCAAGGGTCCGACAGTTGCGCTCGGCGGGAGCGGTGTTGGCGCGCAACTTGACCCGCGAGGTCGAGCGGCTGATGAGCAACTGGCCGGATCTCACGGTGGCGATCACCCACCAAGATCCGGCGAGCGAGAAAGGCCGTCGGGTCGAGCTGGTGGTGGGACTCGGGAGGTTGGACCCGGCTGACCTGCTCGTGCAGTTGTGGCTCTCCTCGGAGGGCTCGTCGGCGCGTACCGTCGACGCGACCCTCGTCGAGCGCGCGCGCTCCGAGGCCCGTTACGTCGCCACCGTCGAGCCATCCGCCGACGGCAGGGCCGAGACCGTAGTCGCGCGGGTGCTTCCGTCACCTCGCCACACCGATAATGAGGCGATTCCCGGACTGATTACGTGGTCCCAATGAGTGGCGACCACGGCTCACCAATCGCCCCCGCGCTGGCCGAGCTGGCGCGCGAACGTGGCGTCGCCACCTCGTACGAAGACGGTCTCGGTGCCACGCGGTGGGCGAGCCCGGATTCGATCCTGGCGGTGCTCAACGCCTTCGGTGACATCGACCAGCTTTCGTCGCCGGGCGACGCCCGCTCGAGCCTGCTTGCGTGGCGCCATCGCCGCGTCGAGCGCATCGTGGAACCGGTGTACGTCGTCGACGAAGGAGTCGAGACGGTGGTCCCAATTCGACTGGGACGAAAAGCCGCCGGCCTGGAGTGCCGCGTGGAGTTCGAATTCGGCGGCGAAATCTCCTGGAACGTCCGCGCCGACTCGCTGGTGACGCTCGCCCGCACGCCGAGCAAGAGCGCCGAAGGAACGGTAGTCGGACTGGCGCTTCCGGCGATGCGCATCGGCTATCACAAGCTGCATCTGCTCGTGGGGCGACGCCTCGCCCGCTCGACGATCATCGTTCGTCCACTGCGGGGGGTTCACAGCCGGTTCTCACGCGAATGGCGGGCTTTCTCGGTGCAGGCACCCGTCTTCTCCCTGCACTCGCAGCGCAGCTGGGGCAGCGGCGACGTCGGTGATCTTGACGAATTCGCCCGGATGGTCGCGAATCAGCACGTGAGCGTCGTGTCGACGCTGCCGTTGCTGGCGACGTTCGGGCCGAGCGACTTCGAAGCCAGTCCTTACCGGCCGGTGAGCCGACGATTCTGGAGCGACCGATGGATCGCCCTTGACCGGGTCGACGATCTGGCGCGATCACCGTCGGCGCGCCATCTGATGAACGACACGTACTCACCCGCTCGACGCGCGGCGTGGGTCGTGAACGGCGTCGTTGACGGAGCCGCCGCCTTCGCCGCCAAGCGAAACGTCATCCAGGCGTGGGCCGCGACGCAGAGTGATTTCACCGTGCGCGACAGCAGCGCGCTGTACTCGTACGTCATGGAGAATCCTGACGTGAACGACTACGCCCGCTTCCGAGCGGCGGGTGAGAGGTTCGGCCTGGACTTTCACCGCTGGCCGTCGACCGCGCGAAGCGGGCTGCTGCGGTGGAACGACGTCGATCCCACCCTGGTGCGGTACCACCTGCTCGCCCAGTGGATCATCGACGGACAGATGACCGAGTTGGCGTCGAATCTCTCGCAGCGTGGACAGACCCTGGAACTTGACATCCCGGTCGGCGTCCATCCCTTTGGCTACGACGTCTGGAGGAATCCAGAGCAGTACGTCGGCTCGATGTCGATTGGAGCCCCGCCCGATGAACTCGGGCCCCAGGGCCAAGACTGGGGTTCGCCGCCACTGCACCCCGAACACTGTCGAGAGAACGGGCACGATCAATTCCGCGCCGCGCTGCGATTCCATATGCGCGTTGCCGGAGTCGTGCGCATTGACCACGTGATGGGCCTGCAACGACTCTTCTGGATTCCCGAGGGTGCCTCACCCGAGCAGGGCCTCTACGTTTCGATGCCGCTCGAGGAGCTACTGGCCGTCGTCGCCATCGAGGCCCAGCGTCTGGGTGTTGACGTGGTCGGCGAGGACCTCGGCACCGTCGAGGACGGTTTACGCGACGCCATGCTTCGCGAGGGGCTGCGGCGCACGTACGTCGCGCAGTATGCCATTCGCGTCGAGGAGGACGAGCTCGAGGAAGTGCCCGTCGGATCGGTGGCGTCATTCGCGACCCACGACACCGCGACCTTCGCGGGCTGGTGGAACAGCGTCGACATCGACGAACGCGTGCAGCTCGGGTTGCTCGACGCCCCCTCGGCCGAGAGGATGCGCCAGCGCCGCGCCGACGAGCGCCGCGCCCTCGCCCTCGCGCTGGGTCGCACCGATAGCGATGAGCCCAATGACGTGCTCGTTGCCGTGCACGAATACCTCGCCCGCAGCGACGCCGGACTGGTGATGGTTCAGCTCGACGATCTCCTGGGAGAGACCTCGGCGACAAATCTTCCGGGCACCTCGACGCACCGGGCGAACTGGAGCCGTCTGGCGCGACTGAGCCTGGAGGAGTTGGCCTCTTCCACGACCTTGGCCAGCGCGCTCGCACCACTGAGCGAGCAACGCGGCTACCCCTCAGCATCCAACGGACAGCAGGCTCTGGCGAGAGGAGAGCCGCTCGAGGTGACGCGGCTCACCTCGAGCGACCTGCATCTGTTGAGCGAGGGACGCCATTTTCGTCTCTACCAACACCTGGGATGCCACTCCATGGTCGTCGACGGCGTCGCGGGGTGCTACTTCGCAGTGTGGGCGCCCAACGCGGATCGAGTTTCGGTAGTTGGGGAGTTCAACCAGTGGGATGCCAACGGCCACCCGCTCGCTCCCAGGGAGAGTTCGGGAGTGTGGGAGGGATTCGTTCCAGGGGTCGGTGAGCTGACGACCTACAAGTACCGCCTGCATTCGCGACTCGGCGGCGAAGAGTTCGACAAGACTGATCCCTTCGGCAGGTTCTTCGAAGTCTCGCCGGCGACGGCGACGCGAGTGTGGAACTCGGCCTTCGCCTGGGGCGACGACCAGTGGATGGCGGCACGCTCGACGTACCGCGCCATCGAGCGACCGATGTCGACCTACGAGCTGCACCTCGGTTCTTGGCGCCGCGTGCCCGAAGAGGGGAATCGCTCGCTCACCTATCGCGAGCTCGCGCCACTCCTCGCGGCCTACGTCAACGAGATGGGCTTCACCCACGTGGAGCTGATGCCCGTGATGGAGCATCCGTTCTACGGCTCTTGGGGCTACCAAACAACTGGGTACTTCGCGCCCACGTCGCGCATGGGGACACCCGACGACTTCAAGTATCTGATCGACCAGCTCCACCAGGCCGGCATCGGAGTGATACTCGACTGGGTTCCCTCGCACTTTCCGGCCGACGCCTTCGCACTGGCCGAGTTCGACGGGTCCCACCTCTACGAGCACGCCGACGCGCGCCAGCGAGTCCACCCTGATTGGCTGAGTTGGACCTTCAACTACGGGCGCAACGAAGTGCGCAGCTTCCTGATCTCCAATGCCTGCTTCTGGCTTGACGAGTACCACGCGGACGGGTTGCGCCTCGACGCGGTCGCCTCCATGCTGTACCTCGACTACTCGCGCAAACCTGGCGAGTGGGTGCCCAACCGCCTCGGGGGCCGTGACGATCTTGAAGCCGTCGAGTTCATACGCCAATGCGCTACCGAGATAACGAGTCAGTTCCCCCAGGCGGTCGTGATCGCCGAGGAGTCAACGGCGTGGCCCTCCGTCACGCGTCCGGCCGCCGACGGAGGGCTAGGCTTCACCTTCAAGTGGGATCTGGGCTGGATGCACGACACGCTGGACTACCTGCAGCGCGATCCGATCTTCCGACGCCACCATCAGAACGAGTTGACGTTCCGGGCGCTCTACGCCTCGGATGAACACTACGTTCTGCCTCTCTCACACGACGAGGTCGTCCACGGCAAGGGCTCGCTGTTGGCGAAGATGGCTGGCGATGACTGGCAGAAACGTGCGAACCTGCGGCTGCTGTTCGGCTACCAGTACACGATTCCGGGCAAGAAGCTGCTCTTCATGGGTGCCGAGTTCGCGCAGCAGAGCGAATGGAACCACGAGGCCTCGCTCGATTGGCACCTGCTCGACTACGACGACCACCTCGGCGTCGCCCGATGGGTGCAGCGACTCAATGCCCTGTACGGCGAGAGCCCGGCGCTGCACCGCGACGATCGAGGCGGCGGGGAGTTCGAATGGATCAGCTGTGACGACGCGGAGCGCAGCGTGCTCGTCTGGTCGCGCGGCGTCGGGGACGACTCGATGTTGGTGCTGGCTAATTTCACCCCGATACCACGCGACAACTACGAGGTGGCGGCGACGGCGGCGACGTGGGTCGTGATGGCCAACAGTGACGACCTCGCTTACGGCGGCAGCGGCTACTCGTCGAGCGCGGAGTTTTCGACGCTCGAGGGAGACGATCCTTCACGCCACGTGCTGCGCGTCACGCTGCCTCCCCTGTCGCTGGTCGTACTGAAACGGAAGGTCTAGATGCCGATCGCGGGTTTCCATCTCCACTTCTACCAGCCACCCCGTGAGAACCCCTGGCTGGGCGTGGTCCCCAACGAATGGAGCGCGTGGCCCTACCACGACTGGAACGAGCGAATCACGGCGGAGTGCTACCGGGCAATGATCGCGGTCGCGTTGCCCCACAGCGACGACGGAGGGACCGAGCTGAACGAGCCCCTGGCCAAGAGCAGTTTCGACGTGGGCCCGACGCTGCACCACTGGATCGAGCGTTACGCCCCTGACGTTGATCAAGCCCTCGCGTATCAGGTGAGCCACGTCGCGGCTTCGCCGCGTTCGGTCGTCGTCGCGGCACCGTACGTTCACGCGATCCTTCCCCTCGCTCGAGCGACGGACCGCGAACGGCTCGTGGCGTGGGGAATCGCTGACTACCAGCGACGTTTCGGCGAGGGCCCGCTCGGAATGTGGCTACCCGAAACTGCGGTCGACCTCGACACGCTCGAAACGTTGGCGCGCCAAGGGATCCGCTACACGATCCTGATGCCGGGCCAAGCGGCTCGGATCCGCGAACCCGGAGGTGCCTGGCAACAGGTGGATGTTCATTCGTTGGACACCTCGCGGCCCTACCTGGTTCGTCTGAGTGAAGGCCGCACGATCACCGTCGTGTTCGGACACGGCGATCTCTCCCAGCGCGTGGCCTTCGGCGATTTGGTCGACAACGGTACGAAACTCGCCGACACGATGATGGAGTCATTGGACGTCGGTCGCGACGGCGCGGTGCTGCTCGTGACCGACGGCGAGACCTTTGGCCACCACCACCGCTTCGGCGACCTGGGTCTGGCCTGGGCGATGCGCCGCTTGCAACGCCACTACGGAGTGGACACGACGCTCGGCGAGTGGTTGGCCACGCAGGAACCGACGTTCGAAGTCGAACTCGCACCGGTCTCATCCTGGAGTTGCGCTCACGGCGTTGAACGATGGCGTAGCGACTGCGGGTGCGTCACCGGTTCGCAGCCGGGCTGGCGTCAGGACTGGCGTACGCCGTTGCGCGAAGCTCTCGACTGGCTTCGCGACACTCTAGGAAACGCCGTCGACGTCGAACTCGTCACCTTGGTCGAATCTCCCGACGAGACACTGTGCGACTACGGAACAGTGCTGACCGGGGCGCTCGGCCCCGCCGAGTTCGTGCGCGCCCATCAGGCCCGAGGCCTCGATGACGACGAGACGACCAAGGTTCTGGAACTGTGCGAGATCTATCGGAACTTGCAATTCAGCTTCACCAGCTGCGCCTGGTTCTTCGCCGATCCTGCGGAGATCGAAACGGCAATAGTCCTGCGCTACGCGGCCGTTGCCCTGGAGCTGGCTGTGCGGACTCTGGGTCTGGGGCTCGAAACTGAGTTCCTTACACGCCTGCAGGGCGTTCGCTCCAATCGACCTGGAGTCGACGGAAGAGAAATTTGGCGCCAGGCCCGTGAACACTACCGTTTCGACGAAGCCCTCATCGTCGCGGGGTTCGCCGCCGAGCATCTCGCCAACGAGCACGGCGCGCGACACGATCGAGGCTTCTGGCGCTTGGAGATGCAGCCGCCACTCGAGGACGACGAGGCGGGCACACTGCGCGTGACGCTCACCAACGCGCCAACTCTGCGCCGACAGACGTTCCTGACCCGTGCCCAGCGCAGCGGCGCACTGGGCGTGCGCGTGCAGGTGAAGGCCGACGGAGCCCAGGAGTGGTTCACGTTCGGTCTTGGTGAACTCGGCACGGACGCCGTCGCGCTGGTCGCCTCCTCGTGGCTGGTGGGTCCCGGGAGCGTGGACTTCGAAGGCGCACTCAACCTCTTGGTCGCCGAGATGCTCATGCGCCATTCGAGTACCGACGACGCAGTCGTGCTGGTCGCCCTCGCCGGCGCGCCACGATGCGTGACTCCCGCGGGGGAGACATCCATCCGCCGGGCGTTACTCGCGATAACTGGTCAGCCCCATGAGATCGTCGACGTCGAGCTGCTGGCGCCGCTGGCGCGGGCCGTCGGACTCGACGAACTAGTGGGCAGTTCACGACCACTCGCCGCGGGCGGGTAGATTCGGTGGGATGACTAAGCGCTTCGACGGTTCACTCGACATGCGACGCGCGATCGACCGCCTGGCCCGGCGGCTGCCCGAACCGCTCGAAGACCTCGCGTGGATCTCCTACAACTACCTCTGGTCCTGGACCCCCGGCGGGCGCGATCTCTTCACCAGCATTGACGCACACCGATTCATGCTGGCGGGACAGAATCCCGTGCGTTTCCTGTGGAATCAGGCCGAGCGCGATCTCTTGCGTGCCGCGACCGACGAGGACCTGCTCGAACGCCTCAGCGAGGTGGCCCAGAAGATGGACGCCGAACTGCAGCGCCCCGGTCAACGCGTACAGGCGGGTGGACCGGTGGCGTTCTTCTGTGCCGAGTTCGGCGTTCATTCGTCGCTGCCCGTCTACTCCGGGGGACTCGGAGTGCTCGCGGGCGACATCTTGAAGGAAGTATCGGACCAAGCCCTCGACGTGGTCGGGGTCGGGCTGCTGTACCGGCGCGGCTACCTCCATCAGCGCATGAACCTGTCCGGTTGGCAACACGAGTACTGGACTGAAATCAACACCGACCAGCTGCCCGCCGTGCGCGTCAGGGGCGCCGACGGAGCACCCCTGAGGGTGACGGTACCCGTATGGGACGGAGAACTGGCCGCCCACGTCTGGCTGGTCAATGTGGGGCGAACGCCTCTCTACTTGCTCGATGCCGAACTCGCGGAAAACAACCCGCTAGAGCGCTGGGTCAGCGCGCGTCTCTACGAGGGCTCGCGAGAAATACGATTAGCGCAGTACGCGCTGCTCGGCATCGGAGGAGTACGCGCACTCGACGCGATGGGGATCGCCCCGGGGCTTTTCCACCTCAACGAAGGTCACCCCGCGCTGGCCTCACTCGAGATCGCGTCGAAGACATCGAGCGAATTGTCCGGAGATCGGCTCGGGCTGGAGAAACTTCTGGAGATCGGCCGGGACCGATTCGCCTTCACCACGCACACCCCGGTACCAGCGGGCAACGAGACGTACGAAGCCGACCAATTCTTCTCGGTCCTCGGTCGAGCGATCGATCAAATGGGCCTTTCGCGCGAAGAGGTGAGCGCGGTGAGCCGAGTGGACCCCACTTCAACGTCCGAGCCGCTGGGGTTTTCACCGCTGGCCATCCGGTGCTCGCGCTCGACCAACGCCGTGAGCAAGCGCCATGAAGAGGTTGCGCGCGAAATGTGGCGTCCTCTCTTCCCGGGCGTGGACGTCGCTGACGTGCCTATCACCCACGTGACCAATGCCGTGCACCTGCCGACGTGGATGAGCCCGACGATGCGAGAACTACTCACCAAGTTCTTCGGGGCCGACTGGGAGCGACACGCCGACGACCCGGGTCTGTGGAGCCACGTCGACGAGATCCCCGATGTCGACCTCTGGCGAGCGCGCTGCGATATGCGTCTCGAGTTGGTGGAACTTATCCGTCGCGACATCGGGGTCGACCGGTTGGCGCGCGGCGAGGAGATCGCCTACGCCGAAGCGGCCTTCGACGCCTTTGATCCCACGCATCTCACCGTTGGCTTCGCACGACGACTGGCCACCTACAAACGACTCGACCTGCTGTTCTATGATCCCGAGCGCCTTCGCAGGATCATTGACGAGGATAAAGGCACTCAGTTCATCGTCGCCGGTAAAGCGCACCCCCTCGATGACGAGGCGAAGAACGTGGCGCGCAACATGTTCACCCTGAAGCGTGGCCTGGACGTTCCTAACCGCCTGGTCTTCCTCGAGGACTACGACCTGCGCGTCGCGCCGCGATTGGTCGCCGGATGCGACGTGTGGCTGAACCTGCCGAGGCCGCCCCTCGAGGCGAGTGGGACCAGCGGCATGAAGGCGGCGTTGAACGGGGGGCTTAATCTCAGCGTGCTGGACGGCTGGTGGGGCGAGGGCTACAACGGGCAGAACGGTTGGGCTATTGACGGGTCGGTGGATGATGACACCGAAGCTCAGGATGAACGGGATGCCCGAGCGCTCTATGACCTTCTGGAAAACGAAGTCAAGCCGCTGTTCTTCACTCGAGACGCCAACGGGATACCCATTGGCTGGCTGGCGCGCACGCGAGCGTCGCTGCGAAGTTTGGGTCCGAAGTTCTGCGCGAATCGCATGGTCGACGACTACGTCGAGCGCATCTACCGCTCTGGACACTGACTGACCCGCTCTCAAGGAAACTAAACAAGGACCGTTTCCTTGAGAAGGACGAGCCTGTTCAGTTCACGGTGGCCCAGTGCCGCTTCAACTCACCCGTTCCCTTCTCGAGCCGCCTTACACTTCGATAAGACCGAGGACGACGAGGCGACGAGATGAATCGCGGACTTCAAGTTGTACCTGTGCTGCTCGCGGGCTCTCTGTTGTTCGCGGCCTGCGCATCAGCTAAATCAGCGACGCCGACAACGAGCTCGGTGACTTCCACCACGACCGCTTCGTCGACCACCACGAGTGGCCGCACACAAGATCTTGTGGTCACTCCTTCGGTCCGCCAGGGTCTCCTTGACGCTGCCGCGGCGTATCATCAACTCCCCGCCTCGGACTACTTGGGCCTCGTCGCCGGCACGACGTACTACGCGTTCGATCCATCGACGAATGACTTCTTCGCCGCGGCGGGACTCGAGCCCAGTCCGAACTCATTGCCGGCCCAAATCGGCGCGCAAGACGACGGCGGCTACAACTTGTTCGTACGTGCGGCTCGGTCCAGCACCTGGACGGTCTACGACGACGGCTTGGGCGCTGCCCAAGATTCGACCTGCCCCGTCGACCTGCCCGAATCGGTGCTCTCGGCATGGAATTGGAGTGCTCAAAGTTGCTACCCGCCGGGGTGAAGCCGCGGGCCACTGGGTTACAACTGACTCTTTCGAGACCAACGAATCTGCGCTGGCTGAGTCGACGGCCCGCTAGTTCAAGAACGTCAAATTGATGGCTCGTCGCTCTAGCCACACGAACATCTCCAGGGCTATTCTTCAGTCGAGAGGTGGACCATGACCATTGCCTGCAAAGTGAACGGTGAGTACGCACAGAACCTGACCTGTCAACTCGACGCCGGTCAGTCGGTGTTCGCTGACGCATCAAAATTCCGATGGAAGACATCCAACGTGGCCATCGAGACCCGTCTCTCCGTGCCGGGCGGGAACGCGAACGCCGCCGAACGACCTCAGCAGAGCGGCGGAGGTTTCTTGAAGGCGGCGATCACCACCGCGACCGAGGTGGGCAAACGGGCCCTCGCTGGTCAGAGCCTCGCCTTCCAGTGGTTCACACCAGGTGGTGGCTCGGGGCTCGTCGCATTCGCTGGTGAACTCCCTGGCCAAATTCGCGTCATTGAACTCGATGGAACAGCCGGTTGGCGAGCCGAGAGCCGCGCCTTCATCTGCGCCGAGGCGAGCGTCACCTACGACATTAGTTTTTCCGGATTCAATCTCGGCCGCCGTTCGAAGCAGGGCTATATTTTCGAGAACTTCACCGGACGCGGCACGCTCGTCCTTGGTGGCGGCGGCACGCTCGTTGAGTTGAACCCGGCCGCCTACGGAGGAAAACTCCAGGTCCACGGCGGCGCAGTCGTTGCCTTCGCTGATTCGGTCGCCTTCAACGTTGAGCGCGTCGGCGCCTTCAACGCCCAGACCGCCATGACCGCAGTCTTCGGAGGCGACGGCCTCAATCTCATCACGCTCACCGGCGACGGACCTGTCATACTTCAGTCAACGTTGCACCGCGAGTTCGAAGCTGACGAGCACCAAGGCGAAAGCACCGCCAACCCAATGCGCCAAGGTCTGCTCGGTCGACTCTAGAGAGAAAGAAGGACAATTATGGCCCTCATGGACAAGATGAAGGCGCAGGCGGCCCAGCTCGCCCAGAAAGCGCAGGAAGCCGGCAAGGCCGGACAGTCGAAGTTGGAGGACGTTCAGGCGCGTCGTCGAGCTGACGGCCTGCTTCGTGAGTTAGGGGCCGCCGTCTTCGCGCAGCGTTCGGGCACCGCCGCTGACGACACCGCCGCCGAGATTGAGCGACTGGTGGCCGAGTTGTCCACGTACGAAACCGAGCACGGACCGCTCGCAGCCAGCGACACGGACGAGCCAACTACGGAAGCTCCGAAGGACGCTGAAACTCCTCCCGAAGGTGGATTCACTCTCTAACAAACGCGCACGCAGCGATGTAAATTGGCGCTATGGCGACAGATGACTCTTGCGAAACGTGCGGCTTTCAGTGGGACGCCGTCTCGGCGCCGGAGATCCCTCGGCGTATCAAGACCGCAACTGACTCGTTCGTCGACGTTCTTTTGAAGGCTGGACCGAGTGCGGACAAACGCTCGGCGCCGGAACGTTGGTCAATCCTCGAATACGGGTCCCACGTGCGTGACGTACTTATCTCAATACGCGAGCGAATCATCACCGCCTCAATACTCGATGAGCCCACCGGTGCGGCGATTCATCGAGACGAGCGGGTGGCGCTGGGCTTCTACCGACTCGACGCACCCGCTGAAGTGGCCGGTGAACTCTCGGCGATTTCGAATCTCTTTGTCCGAACCTTTGCATCACTCCCGACCGGATTCGAGTCGCGTGAGTTTTACTTCAGCCCGGTAACCCCAGCCAAGGTAACCATTCTCTGGGCTGGAGCACAGGCACTTCACGAGTGCGAGCACCACCTCGCCGACGTCGAAGAGAATTTCGAGCGGCTCTCGCCTGGTCGAGGGCGCTGAGCGCCGTCGTGACAACTGAGCTCGGCGAGTCCTACCAGGTGTTCTCATTGTGATGCGGTCAACGCGAGAGCCCGGAGAGGATTGGTCAGACGTCAGGGTCGCCGAAGAGGTGAACGTACGAGGCTTCACCCACTGAAATGTCGTACCACGAGTAGAACACCTCGCGACCTCTTCGTTGAACTGCCAGGTGCTCTGGATGCTCCGCCCACGTGCGATGACTCTCCTTGTCGGCGAATCGAACGATCGTGACTCGTTCGCCGTCGACGGCGACGTAGGACTTCTGATCAATGAATCCTTCGATCGAGGCGGCGATTCGGCTCATCTCGGCGTCGGCGAGCTGAAACTCGCTCTCCACGCCCTCACGAAGACGACTGCGAAAAACCGTGACGATTGTCATGCACCAAAGGTATCGAAGCCACCCGGCGTTCGCGAACCCGCCACGCATCGCTCACCACGATGAGGCGGGGGCCGGTTACCCTCTGGATGGCTGCTTCCATAAGGGTGCGGGCAGCGGGCTGCGGCGCTCGAGAATTGCCTCGATCCGACGGGCGGCTTCGATCATTGTCCATTCGCTGTGAGCACGACCAATGATCGCCAAACCGATTGGCAGCCCCTGAATCAGGCCGATGGGAAGGCACATAATTGGCCAACCCGCGATGGCGGACGCCGTCGTCGCGCAGCTGGCCGGTCCGGGGTGCACGCCCACGATGAGGTCACTCTTCCAACTCGGGCCGTACGCGGGGGCAATGACGACATCGACCCCTTCAAGCCCCGGCATGAGACACGTGTCAATGGCCCACGTCAGACTCCTCTCGCGAGCGTCCGCGTAGACCGGCCCGCCGCGACCACCGGTGTGGATGGCGGTGAGGAAGTATTCGTGTCCGAAGTAGACCTGCTCGCGCTCGCGATGCTCGTCTTCGTAGACAATGACATCCGCCAGTGAGCGGACTCCGTCGCCGGGACGGTCCTCCAGGTACGCGCCGAGATCATCGAGGAGCTCGGCGAACATGACGACTCCTTCGTCATTGCCCACTTGCTCGCTGGGTTGGGCCAGTTCGCGCCCGGGGATGTGAAGGCCGCCCTCGCGAAGCACGTCAACAACCTCATCGAAGAGTTGATCCGTTTGGGGGTGTCCAGTGCGCCAGTTCGACGCGACAACGAATGTTGGTGTCGCGATCTCGTGGGGTGGGGCACTTTGGGCGAGCACGCCGTACAGCAGGGCGACATCGTTCACGCATCGCCCCATTGGCCCGGGGCTGTCCTGGCTCGCGCTGATGGGCACCACGTGCGTCGTCGGCACGTTGCCCACGGTTGGTTTGAGTCCAACCACGCCGTTGATGGAGGCGGGACAGATTATCGAACCGTCGGTTTCGGTGCCCACGGCCAGAGGCGCCAGACCGGCGGCGAGCGCGGCCCCGGATCCCGACGACGATCCGCCCGCGGAACGGTCGAGAGCCCAAGGATTGGAGACAAGGCCCGCGCTCGAGGAGTAGCCACTGGTCGAGCGCGGGGAGCGAATATTCGCCCACTGGCTGAGATTCGTGCTGGCGAGAATGATCGCTCCCGCGTCTCGAAGTCGCGTCACCAAGGAAGCGTCGCGGCTCGGTCGGCCCAGAAGCGCCGTCGAACCGGCGAGGCCCGGAAGGCCCAATGCTTCGATGTTGTCCTTGATCAAAACTGGGATACCGTGTAACGCTCCGCGAGAAATTCCCGCCCCTCGCTCGTCGTCGCGCTCCATAGCGACCACGCGGGCATCGGGGCTAATCGCGGCGATCGAATTCAGCGCGACGTCGGTTCCCGCGACGTCGATTGCGCCAATGCGCGCAAGGAACATATCGACGAGTTGGAGCGACGTGACGTCGCCCGCCTCCAAGCGTTGGGCAATCTCCTCAACGGAGAGAAACGCGAGTGGGGCGCTCGACGGATGCGGATCGTTCATGACCCAACATTAGGAGCGCACGCGCACGAACCCAGGCCGAGTCCGTCGGGGAGACGGTGTCGTCCGGCGGACCTCACCTGAGAGTTACGTCACAATCACGTTTTCGAAAGCTCCCATTGTTACGATGGGTGCTCGGGATTTGCTTCACCCCCCGGTGGCTATACTTCAACCCTCATTAATTCCGAGCAACTCTGCCTGCAGCGAACGCTCCCCCAACTGAGAGGAATCCGCGATGAACCCATTCGAGGACATTGAATCAAACGTCCGCTACTACTGCCGTCGTTGGCCAGCAGTCTTCTCCACGGCCCACGGCTCAACGATCGTTGACGAGAATGGCACGGAGTATTTGGACTTTTTCGCGGGCGCCGGGGCCCTTTCCTACGGCCACAACAACCCCATCCTCGTGGACGTCGCGATAGAACACCTTCGAGCGGGCAAGCTGCTGCATAGTCTTGACACCTTCACTGTCGAGAAACGCCGTTTCCTCGAAGCCATGCAGCGTTACGTCCTCGAACCTCGCCGGTTGGATATGGTCATCCAGACGGTCGGACCAACCGGCGCGACCGCGGTTGAAGCTGCCCTGCAACTCGCGCAACGCATCACGGGCCACCGGGCCGTTGTCGGCTTCGCCGGTGGTTACCACGGCATGACCTACCGCGCGGCATCGATCTCGGCTTCGATGGGCGGGCGACAGACCAGCGCGCACCTGAAGGACTTCGTGGAGCTGCCCTTCGTTGCCCACGTCACCGAATCGGACCTTGAACTTCTCGATCAAACCCTCCGTTCAACCGTCGACGGTCAGCGGATCGGCGCGGTCATCATCGAGCCAACCCAGGGCGAGGGCGGCGCTCGCCCCTTCGACCCGGCGTACCTGCGGGCTATACGCGAACGCTGCAGTGAGCTCGACATCATCGTCATTGCCGATGAAGTCCAAGCCGGCGTGGGACGAACCGGCCCGTTCTTCTCCTTCGAAGGCTCCGCCCTCGACCCCGACATCGTGTGCGTTTCGAAGTCCATCAGTGGCCTCGGACTGCCCATGGCGCTCAACCTCGTGCGCCGCAGCCTCGACACGTGGAATCCCGGCGAATTTTCGGGTACGTTCCGAGGCAACAACTTGGCGTTCGCCACCTCGGCCACCATGCTCGAAACCTACTGGGCCGACTCGAATCTCGAAAAGGGCACCGAGCAGCGCGGGCTCACCGTGCGAGCCGCCCTCGAAGAGATGTCGAGTCAATTCGGCCAGGGCCGATTCGTGGTTCGCGGAAATGGGCTCTTGTGCGGCCTTGACGTGGGTGACACCCAACTCGCCGCGGACATCGCCCAGGGCGCCTTCGACCGCAAGCTCATCGTCGAAACCTGCGGCGCCGGCGACACCACGGTGAAATTGCTGCCCGCGATCGTCATTGACGAGGACCAGCTCGCCGAAGGACTCACGAGACTAGGTGACGCCGTCGCGCAGACCCGCTCGCCACGTTGAGCGATACCCCACGCTGGCGCGATCTCATCGTCACGCTCGACGATCACGGCCTCAACGTCCTCGCGGATGCCGCGTCAGTCGCGGTGGCAAGCCTGCAGCGCCCGACCTCGGGGCCCAGATCGAACTTGACGCCGCGAGCCCTTCACGAGCTCATCACATCACTTGAGATCTGCCCGGACGACGGCGTCGATCTCGACACGGTCCTCGCGGATCTGGGATCCATGGTCTGGGCACACGGTGTGGTGCCGAGCGATCCAGCCTGCGTCGCGCATCTGCATCCGCCGACCCTCGTGCCGGCGGTCGTCACGGAGTTGGCGATCGCCGCGACGAACCAGTCAATGGACTCGTGGGACCAGGCTCCCGCCGCGACCGAAGTTGAGCTGCACCTGATGAGTTGGCTCGTGCGGCTGCTCGCCATGCCCGAGACCGGTTCGGGCGTCATGACGTCGGGAGGAACCGCCTCGAACGTTCTCGCCCTCACCCTCGCACGCTCGTGGGCGGCAGCCAAGATCGACGTTGATGTCTTGAAATCTGGTTTGCCCCCCGCCGCGAGAAACTGGCGCATCCTCTGTTCCGACCAGGCCCACTTCTCCATTCAGCGCGCGAGCGCCGAGCTCGGCCTCGGCCGTGATGCCGTCATCGCGGTTGCGACAACGTCGACGGGTTCGATGGACGTCACGGCGCTCGATGACGTCCTTGAACGAATGACTCGCGACGGGCTCCAACCCATCGCCGTCGTCGGCACCGCCGGCACGACCGACCTCGGTGCCATCGATCCCTTGGCCGCGATCGCCGAGCGCGCTCGACGCTACGACGCCTGGTTCCACGTTGACGCGGCGGTGGCGGGTGCCCTCCTGCTCTCCAACCGGCTGCGACCGGAACTGTCTGGGATCGAGCTCGCGGATTCGGCCACCATTGACTTCCACAAACTTTGGTTCCAGCCCTTCAACGCCAGCGCCCTCGTCGTGCGCGACGTTCAACGATTCGATCTGCTTCGCGTGAAATCGAACTACCTCGACCGCGGCGACGAACTCGAGGGCATGGTGAACCTGGTCGGACGATCGCTCGACACGTCACGTCGCTTCGATGCCGCGAAGGTGACCGCGTCACTTCGAACCCTGGGTCGTCACGCGCTCGCAGAGATGCTCGAACAGTTGGTCGATCTTTCGCAGTACGCGGGCTCGGTGATCCGGGCCCACCCGCAACTCGAGCTCCTGGCACCGCCGGCGTCGGTGATGTGCGTCTTTGACGCCATCGGCGCCGACGCGGACGACCTTCGCTCCGTCCAACAGCGCCTGCTCGCCCGAGGCGAGATGGTGCTCGGTCGCACGGAGATCAAGGGGCGTGCGGCTCTGAAGCTCACCTTCATGAATCCTCTGTCGACGAGTGACGACGTCGATCACCTCGTCGACATGGTGGTGAGGGAGCTCGACGCCGTCGTTGGCTCAAATTGAGTCCCGCTCCGCGGGTGCCGTGCGTTCTCTGGGGACCAGAAAACACGGCAGCGCAGCTTGAGCGAGCAACGTCGCTAGTGATCCCCGAATAATCTTCGAACAAATCTGATGATGGTCATCGGCAGGAAGCGCTTCACCGTGAGCAGCTGATGGCGTAGGCGCGCCAGATCTTGCAGGTCTTCCGCGTACTTCTCTTGCAGGGCCTCGTACTCCGCACGAAGGGCCTCGTGGTGCTCGACTTCGTCGAGGAGCCTGTCGGTCAGCCCAATCACCTCATCGGAGAGATTCTCGAGCGACGTCGTTGCGTCGTCTCGAACTGCCTTGATGACGAACTGATACGTCTCCGCTTCTCGATCCTTCAGGATCGCTGCCAAGACCTGGTCGTCCACGTCGGCTTTCTGGACACCGATTTCAGTTGTAAACGCGGGCATGATGACTCTGGCAAGCTCGGTGGTCACCAATCCCGCTTCCTTGACCATTTCGAGCAGGCTCTCTTTCGTGAAGAAGTGAGCATGCGTTTTGTCGAGCAGGCCGCTATCGCGATAGGGGAATGAGCCCTTCATCAGCGCAATCTTCACGTCGGCGTGCGCGATGTTCGGTACCGAGATCACCACCGTCCCCGAAGGGTGAAGGTGCTTGACCGACTCACGAAGTGTTTTCAGCGGATCACGCAGATGCTCCAGCACGTCGCCAAAGAGGATCGCGTCAAAGAGCTCCCCCTCTAGCTCCTCCCACAAGATGTCGTCGTCAAGGTTTCCAACTACCACTCGCTCGACCCACTGCTCCGCCGAACGAGCAACGGCGGGGTCAATTTCAATGCCGACCACGCGACACCCTTGGACGTTCAACTGCTCGCTGACGTGACCCGACGCGCATCCCGCCTCCAGCACTCGCTTGTTGAAGCCAACCATGCGAAGCATCCACGAATGCGAGTCATTCTCAGCTCTCGGATCAATGGCCGAGTGATAATGGGAAAGCATGATGAAAATCTAGTTCCCTTCGTTGCAATCACGACAAGCAGCGGGTCTCGAGCTGCTGCTAGAGCCGTTTCCGACGATTCCCAAGGTCCCCTGCAATGGTCGCCGGGGATAGGCTCATCGCAATGAAGCCGCTGTTCGTCGTTGTTCTCATCTCGGCGGCAACCTGCGCCTACGCGTGGATTGCCTCGCTCATCACGGGTGATACGTCGTGGGTCGACCGGATTTGGTCCATCGTTCCCGCGATCTATACGTGGGTGTTCGCCGCGTCCGCGGGCTTTGCTAATGCTCGCCTGGACGTCATGGCCGGCGTCGTCACCGTGTGGGGCGCCCGGTTGACCTTCAACTTTGCTCGCAAGGGGGGCTACTCGGGCGTCGAGGACTATCGCTGGCCGGTGCTGCGCGCCTCAATGAGCACATGGCAATTTCAACTCTTCAACTTCTTCTTCATCGTGATCTACCAAAACATCATTCTCGTACTTATCGCGCTGCCCGCCTGGCGCGCGTACGAGAACCGCGCGACGCCGTTCGGCGCACTGGACCTGCTCCTCGCCGCCGCCTTCCTCGCGTGCACGGCATTGGAGACAGTCGCCGACCAACAACAATGGAACTTCCAGACGTGGAAACGCAGCGAAGCAGCGACGGGGCGCACGCCGGATCCTCAGTTTGTCCAGACCGGCCTCTTTCGCGCCTCGCGCCACCCCAACTACTTCTTCGAGCTTGCCCAGTGGTGGATCGTTTTCCTCATGGGCGCGGTCGCGGCAGGCTCGCTCCTCCAGTGGACTGTCGTCGGAGCTTTGCTGTTGAGCGTGCTCTTCGTTGGCTCGACTTCTTTCACCGAGAAGATCACGCTCTCGCGCTACCCCGAATACGCGAACTACCAGCGCCGAACCTCGGCGATAGTGCCATGGTTTTCGAGGTCACGGACCGACGAAGTGGAGACCCTTCAGTTTGAGTGATCACCAGTGCCGGACATGAAGATGCAGTCCCGACGAGTGAGTCACGGCTTAGCCAATCCTCGCGACGCAAGATTCGATCAGGCGTGACGAAGGTGACGCTGCCTCGAGCGGAGAGCTTCACTGACAATTTCCTCCGTCGGGCTTGGTCGAAGGGCGCTGGGCTCGGCTCGTTGCACCAGCAGACCATCCAGCACGATCGTGAGGTACCGGCGCCAGAGATCGGGAGCGAGTTGATTCGTGAGACACCCGAGGGAGCTGATCATCATCTCCATGATCGGGAAGTCCGCCTCGACAACGTCGAGTCGAAGGTAGCCGTCGCGTTGTGCGCGTTGAACCAACGCAGACAGGGCCGGAGCGATACGACACTTCGCCACGGCCAGTCGTTCGAGTCCGTAGGGAGCGCCAACCACGATGTCACGAAGCCCGCGATTCTCGCACTGGCGTTGGAGCGCCTCTTCCAAGAACCACACGAGACCCTCCCACGAGTTGTCGTGGTCGTTCGCGGTCAAGGCGAGCGAGGCAATTTCATCGACCGCATTTTCGAAGAGCGCCCCCACGAGAGCGTCCTTGTCGGAAAAGCGCCGATACACCGTCCCCACTCCGACGCCCGCCTTCACGGCGACCTCGTCGAGTGTGGCGTCCAGTCCTCGCTCGGCAAAGACCACCGCCGCCGCCTCGAGAATCCTCTCTCGATTTCGTACGGCGTCCACCCGTAACGGTCGGCATTCTGTCATGGGATCTTCGCTCATTCACTGCTCCTCCCTCCAATGGTACTGGGGTTTCCAGATAAGTGGAACACATTCCTCCATATATCGCTATAGTTATTCGGTAAGTGGAGTAAGTAACTCCGCATAATTCTCAAAGGAGACGAGCTGTGACCGTACTTGGTGCAACGCAACCGCACGCACGTGCGCTCGAGAATGAGACGGGGGCCGAAAGGTCGCACCGGCGCCGCTGGTCGATTTTGGCGGTGCTGGGTATTTCTCAATTGATGGTGATTCTCGACGGCACCATTGTCAATATTGCCTTACCGACGGCGCAGCAGGCGTTGCACTTTTCCAACTCCGATCGCCAGTGGATTGTCACGGCCTACTCTCTGGCCTTTGGCAGTCTCCTGCTGCTCGGTGGGAGGATTTCCGACTACATCGGTCGAAAGAATGCGCTGATCACTGGGCTGGTCGGTTTCGCCGTGGCCTCCGCGCTGGGTGCGGCTTCGGTGAACTTCACCATGCTGGTTATTGCCCGCACGGTCCAGGGTGCCTTCGGTGCCCTGTTGGCGCCCGCTGTTCTCGCTCTTCTCACCACCACCTTCACCGATCCCGGTGAGCGCGGTCGCGCGTTTGGCATCTACGGTGCGATTGCCGGTGCGGGCGGGGCTCTCGGCCTTCTCCTGGGTGGTGTGCTCACGTCCTACGCTTCGTGGCGCTGGACGCTACTCGTCAATCTCTTCTTCGCGGTCGTGGGCGTGACCGGTGCCGCAATTCTCATGCATAAAGACCGTGGCGTCGACCACGATCCCTTGGACTGGCGAGGCGTGCTGAGCGCCACCGGTGGCCTGTTCGCACTGGTCTACGGCTTCTCGCACGCCGAGACCACCTCGTGGAGCAATCACTTCACGATCGGAAGTTTCGTCGCGGCGGTGATACTGCTCGGAACCTTTGCTTCCGTTCAGCTCCGTGCCAAGTACCCTTTGCTGCCGCTTCGCGTCGTGCTCGATCGCAACCGTGGCGGGGCTCTCGTGGCCATGCTGGTCGCTGGATCGGGAATGTTCGGGGTCTTCCTCTTTCTCACGTACTACCTGCAAGACACGCTCGGGTTCAGCCCGGTCCTTACCGGCGTGGCCTTTTTGCCAATGGTGGTGGCCCTCTCGCTCACGGCACAACTCTCCAACATTGTGCTGCTTCCAAAGTTCGGCCCCCGTCCATTGATTCCGGTCGGCATGCTGATGGCGGCGGCCTCGCTGTTCTGGTTGACGAAGTTAGGCATCGCGAGTTCTTACCCGGTGCACATTCTCCCTGCGCTCGTCATTCTCGGCCTCGGCATTGGGCTCGTCTTCGCGCCGGCGATCAACACGGCCACCTGGGGCGTCGAGCCCCACGACGCGGGTGTCGCGTCGGCGTCAGTGAATACCGCCCAACAGATCGGTGGCTCCGTCGGCACGGCACTGCTCAATACGCTGGCCGCGGGTGCGGCCACCACGTATCTCGTGGATCGCGCTCCAACCAAGTTGAACGTCGAGTTGGCGAACGTGCACAGCTACACCGCAGCCTTTGGATACTCGGCGATGATCTTCATCGGTGGCGCACTCGTCACCGGTCTGCTTCTACGCTCGGGTGCACCCAAGCTGTCCGAGTCCGACGTGACCGTCGTTGCCCACTAAGCGCGTGGTGCACCCGTCGCCGGTTCAGGTGGCGGATGTGTGGCGACCTCGAAGGCTCCGATCACCCGCTCTCGACGAGCACGACTGGCGCGGCGTACTGACCGCGTTAGGGCTGATCGTCGAGAGTAGCGCTGGCCTTCTCGCGGACTTGTCTACGCAGTTGAAGAATACGCATGGAGCCCAAGGCCAGCACCAACAGCGCCCCGAGGGCCACGGAGCCGAGGAGTGCCACCGATAGCGGCAACGTGCCGGAGGACGTGAAGAATCGTACCTTCACGTCCTTGGGGTTCTGGAAGACAAAAATCAAAATAACTGCCAACACGACAATCGCAGGCAGTATCCGTATCCAGGCTCGAGATGTTCGCGTCGACGTAATCGGCTCTGGAGCCTCGTTCGTTGGAACAACATCATCACTGCTGAAACTGGCGCCGGAGGAGTTTTCCGGCGGCGGGCCTTCTTCGTCGTCTGCTTGACTCACCATCGGAGCCCCCAATCTTCCTGCGCTACCAACTAGGCCGAGTAGACCTCAACGTCAGAGTAGTTCCACGCCGACTCGAGCGCCTGACGCCTGGCGCCTAGCGCGTCATTGAGCGCAGGAGCCACACCAGAACTCCGAGAACTCTTGTCCTTCTACAGATGGAATGGGGCCACCATCGAGGGGGCGGTCCGGCTCGCCCCGAGCAGCGCGACGTGCAGCAGCGACTCAGTCGTGCGCAGCAGCGAATAGTGGTTGAAGTAGCGGCCCACTCGGAGCCCATGCGGGACTGACGGCGCGATCACGAGCGTGGGTACCTGATTCGAGGCCTGCGAATCGTTCTCGTCAAAGGTGATGAACAGGGCCAACGATTGCGACCGGTACTGCGAGCTCGCAAGAATCAGGGGAACCATTCGACGCAGCCACGCGTCGCCAGTGGCCACCGGGCAACTGTGCATGTCATCGCAGATATTCGGAGCAATGAAAGTGAAGCCGGCGCGCAGATCGAACGGCGGCGTCAGCGGCACGTCGTTTCGCTGGCACGACGAAGCGAGTGAACGGTAGTAGACCGCCGGATTGTGCCGAGCGGCGTAGGTACCGCTCGTAACCCGGGCGCAACGCGACGGCATGGATTCGGCCAGCGCCCGCCAATCGGTACCCAGTTCGGAAAAGATGCTCGCGGATGATAACGGATGCGAGCTCGGCTCTCCGTCGTCGGTGATGCCTTGGGTCGAACCCGACGTCAGCGCGATGTAGTTCGGCAGACTGGGGTGTGAGACCGCGAAGTAGTTCGTGGCCAAACCGCACTCTGACGCGAGCGAGTTGAGGTAGGGAGCGCTCGACGAACCGATCACCGAATAGCCGACATTCTCGAGCAGAATCCACACCACGTGGTCGTAGTGCGGTGTTCCGGCGACTCCGCACGGAGAATTTGCGGCAAGGGGACTCGACGCGCCATTGGCCGAGACCGGGCTCAGCGTTACGAGCAGTAGCACCACAAGAGCCACTCCAGAGATCCAACCGCGAAGGCGCACATCCCCATCTTCGCAGTGCTCACGATCAACACGCCACTCCAGCGGGTTCGCTGAGGTCGGGGCGGCGTGAATAGCTGTACGCGACGTCCCCGCTTCTGCTTGGCTACTGCCGATCGGTCACGATTGCGAGGGCGCTGGGGCCCACCTCGATGTCGATCACCGGATGAAGGGCCGGATTGAGCCAACGCATGACGACGTTCAAGTCGTTCGAAGGTATCCCAACGCATCCCTGCGTCGGCACGCCGGTGCTGACGTGCAGGAAAAAGCCAGAGCCCGCTCCCTTGACCACGGGATTGGTGTTGTAGTTGATCACGACGGCGTGCGCGTAGGCCTCACCGGCGTACAAGAGATTCTCCGATGCTCCGCCTGGCGAGAGTCGGCTCTTCACGTGCTGGTTGTACTGCGCGGAGTTCGGATTCTCGTCCCACCAATCATCGGCACCCGCTCGAAAATACGGCAACTTTGTTCCGTTGTTCGCCTGGTTGCCAAAGGCTTGGGTCAATGTGAACAGGCCAATCGGGGTTCGACCGAGACCTTCTTTCGTGTGGCCGACACCGTGCACCCCAACCTCGGCAAGAAAGGGGCCGTGGACCTGAACGTACCGGCCGTCGCTCTCGAGTTCCCATGTCCTCAGCACCGCCGTGACCGAGTGGGCTGAGGTGGCTTGCACGGTGATGACCTGGCCGGGTGATACCGACGCGAATGATCCCTGGGTGGCGACACCGAGCGAGAGCCCGACGACGGCGGCGACCAAGGCTGAGGCGATGACCCTTTTTCCGATGATGGCAACCCTCTCCTTGGCGCACGCTGTCAGTTGAATGTCAATGGTCAGAGCATCCTAAGTGCCCTCGCCGGACGAGTCTCCGATGAATCAGACCTGGTGGGGGGGTAAGCCCACGCACGTCATCCACCAAGTATTTCCTCACCTGGGCGAGACAGCCGGTGACCTTGTGCCCTAACAGCGCCGCCCATATCTGAACAATCATTGATTAAACGCGAATGCGAGGTCGATCGGTACCTGGCGCCAATGAATGAACCGAGGACCAATGACAGGGTGGAGGCTTCATCGCCGAGCGACTCTTGTGGTCGTGAACGGACGAGCGGTGAGTTGCGCCACCACGCCCTTGGGCGAAGATCGAGTCGCGACTCCTTCATTGCGTTCTCGCTCATGACAATGACGGCACCCGCGCCCCCGAGCAGGGGCCAGTTCGAGACCCGACCACTGCTCGTCTTTTGGGAGATGACCAAGGCGTGCGCGCTCGCGTGCGCGCACTGTCGAGCGTGCGCACAGCGCGAGCCCGGACCGGACGAATTGACGACGCAAGAAGGCTTCGCGCTCATCGACGAACTCGCGGACATTGGCCGGCCACGACCGATCTTGATCCTGACCGGAGGCGACTGCCTTCAGCGCGCGGACATCGTTGAAATCGCCAGCTACGCCCAGCGTCAAGGAGTGCCCGTCGCCATCTCGCCCTCCGTCACCCCTCAACTCACGGCGTCAGTTCTCGATGAACTCCGAGCGTGCGGCGTGCACAGCGCCTCGCTCAGTCTCGATGGTTCCAACGCTTCGACTCACGACACCCTGCGCGGAATTCCCGGGCACTACGAAGCCACGCTTGAGGGCATCAAACTCCTGAAGGAGCACGGATTCACCACCCAGATAAACACGACGGTCATGGCCAGCAATCTTCACGAATTGGCTGACATCGCCGTGACCCTGCACGACTTGGACGTCGACGTGTGGGAGGTCTTCTTTCTCATCACGATGGGGCGCGGTACCGAAGTCCTCGAATCGACCGCGCTCGAGAATGAAGACGTCTGCAATTTTCTCGTCGACGCCTCGAGATACGGTTTCACCGTTCGCACCGTTGAGGCTCCCTTCTTTCGTCGAGTGGCGGCGGCTCGAAAGCAGGATCCCCAACCGGTAGATGCGGCAATTCCGGGTCCGCTCTACCACGAGCTACGAGATCGCCTGTTCGAGAAGCTGGGTGCCCCGACGGCGCCAGTGCGGGCACCGAGTGCGGCCACTCGTGATGGCAAGGGAATCATCTTCATCGCCACGAACGGCGATATCTATCCTTCCGGATTCATGCCCTACCGCCTCGGTAACGTGCGCGAAGAGCACCTCATCGACGTCTACCGTGACAACACAGTGCTTCGTGCCATCCGCGCCGCGACCTTCGAGGAGCCGTGCGGGTCGTGCGAGTACGCCCAACTCTGCGGCGGCTCGAGGGCGAGGGCCTACGCGACCTCGGGGAACCCGCTGGGCGCCGATCCAGGGTGTCTCATCGTCGCCACATACCGGCACCACTGAAGTCCGCCCGCGGCCAGCGGGTCAAGCGGCGCGATTCCTTCGTCGTCGTCGGCGAAACTGTTGGTCTGGGTCAGAGTTCCAGCCGCTGACGCAATTGTGGACTCCGCGCAGTGTTCATTCGCCGTTAGCGGCAATCCACGTACGACGTCGGGATTTGGCGATCGTCAACTGACGACCATGGTGTCGAGGTCGAGCGAAGTGAGATCAGCGCCCACGACGACGAGGCCATCGAAATCGCTCGCCATCTCGCGCCATTGCGGCTCACTACCCGGTGAGAGAGCGGGGACGTAGTGGGTCATGACCAGCGCCTTCACGCCACCACGCTGCGCGGTCTGAGCCGCCTGAACAACCGTCGAGTGGTAATCCATGATGTCGTGCAGTCGCGCGCTCGGCACCTGTCGTACGAGGTCCTCGCGGATGACCGTCTGCACGTAGGCACTCGCCCCCTTCACGAGCTCATCGAGCGACGCGCAGGGCAACCCGTCACCCGCGATGACGACGCTCTGCTCACCTTCGTCGATCCGGTACCCCAGGGTTGGCTCGACCGGTCGATGATCGGTCGCACCGGCGAGCACTACGCTCGCGCCAAGGGTAAAGGTCTCGCCCGGCCGCACTTCGAGAACTTCGAGTAACGGCCCTTCGTGGAGGTCATCGTGATGACGAAGTCGGTACCCGACGTCAGTCGCCATCGCCGAAAGGGTCGCGTCGACGAACGCCTTGGTCCCGACGGGACCCACAATCTTCAGAACCGTTGGCGTTGGGCTCATGACCCAATGGGTCGTGATCACGTCATTGAGGTCACATACGTGGTCACTGTGCAGATGGGTGAGGACCACACCCGTCAGCATGAGAGGGAACAGACGCTCGCTCGCCAGACGCAAGACGACTCCCCGGCCACAGTCGAAAAGGATGTTGGCCGCGTTCGTTGTCACCAGCGTCGCGGGCCCCGCATGATCGGGGTGGGGAATCGGGGAGCCGGTTCCGAGCAACGTGACCTTCAATGAGTGCCCCCAATTTTGAACGAAAAATCAACCCTACGTCGTCCTCGCGTACCGGGTGTGGTTCCCTTCTCGAATAACTCCTGACAACGGCGCTCTTCTGGCGCGTTGTGCCGTGAAACACTCTTCGGACGTGGCCGAGAGATCGACCACGCCGTAGTGAGCCAATCAGAGATTCCGGCTCACAAATTTCTGGATAGCCGCCTTCAGCACTGGAGAGAATGGAAGGTCCTTGGTGTAGTTGGCAGATGTGCCCGAGGCGTCGACCTTGAGCACGTGATCAATGCCCTTCAGGTGGACATAGTCGGTGTCCGCCCCGGCCCTCGAGAGCCCTTTGACGATGTGATCGGACTGGCTGCACGAAACCTGAATGTCGGCCTCACTGCACGACACAATCACCGGGGTATGCGCGGGCAGCGCCGCCGCCAAGGTGCCGGGGTCGTACTGATCGGCTTCGTAAAGATACTTTGCGTCAGAGGGGCTCAGGATGCTGTTGAGCCCGTAGGGGAGGTTCACCGCCACCTTCCCGGTCGATCGCAGACGGGCGAGTGCCTTCTTCAGCGTCGACTTGACAGTGGCCTCTAGTTTCTTGGTGATCTGGCCGGCCTTCGCTTCGACGGTGACCTGCGCGTCGACTTGGGCTGCGATGAGGTCCAAGTAGCGAATGCCCAGTGGCTCAAAGAGGCCCAGCGCGTGAATTCGAGGGACGGCTCCCGCGTGGCCGGTGGCCATCAGCAGGGCGTAGAGGGCGCCTTCGCTGTGACCGAAAACGGCGAGTCGTTGGTCGTCAATCCCTTTTTGCGCGGCGAGGTATTTCAATGCGGCAACCGACTCCTGCTCGTAGGGGAGAATGCCAATCGAGTCGACGTTGGTGGCGTAGGAACCAAGACCGGTCTGACCACTTCCAAGCTTGTCGTAGCGAAGACTCGCCACCCCGTCGTCGCCCAGCCAGTCGGCCAGTGTCTTGAGTGTATTTATTGAACCCGTTTCCAGGGGACTGTTGCCATTGCGATCGGTGGGCCCGCTTCCGGCGATGAGCAGGACCGCCGGGACCGACTCACCGGCGTCAACTGGGTGACGGTATGTTGCGTAAATTTTGATACCGCCCGCGAAGAACGAAACCGGCTCGTCGATCCACGAAGTGGCAGAAGTCTTGCTCGAAGCCGATGCGCCGCCTACGAACGTGCCGGCGGACACAAGGATTACGAGCAGACCCAACAACACTGAGGGCGCATGCCCGACGAGGGACCTGCCAGGAGAGATGACGCTTTTCATTACTACAAAGGTACAGAGTTCGCCTCTGCGACCACAGCGCGCGTAGCAAGGGAGAACTCATCACCCGTTAATGGGCTCGTACGCCAGTTCTCGACGTCACCTCTTGATCGGACGGGCGGGGCCCCTATGTGACCACGACGTGGTCTGGACCGAGTGCGGCGCGACTGACGCACTCGAGATTCCATCTCGCGCCAACGATGTTCGCGATGTGAAGCGTCGTGGCTACCCGAGCAGATCCCAGCGGTTTCCAAAGATGTCGCGAAAGACAACCACCCGCCCGTACGGTTCTTCACGCGGTGTCGTGAGCAGGTCAATTCCCTCTGACTTCAGCCGCTCAAGCGTCCCGTTGAAGTCATCCACTCTCAGGAAGAACCCGACGCGATCCCCCGCCTGATCACCAACCCTCGACTCTTGCGTCTCTCCGTCAGCACGAGCCAGCAGAATTCCGGTCGTGGCATTCGCGGGGCGAACAACAACCCAACGCTTCGCACGCCCACTGCCAGTGAGTGAGGGCGAGTCTTCAATCAGATCTAAGCCCAAGACTCGGACGAAGAAGTCAATAGCCGTATCGTAATCGCGGACGACAATTGTCACCAGATCCAGGTTCACCGGCTCGAGGCTAGATCAACGCGCCCAGCTGCTCAGACCGTGCAGGCCAATCGTAGCGATGACGGACGTCGAAGCTTTTGGAGCGAACTTTCGAACCGATAAAATAGCCGGGTGGAACTGCAGAAGGTCATTCTTTACTACGGGTTCACCCCGCTTCATGATCCAGACGCCATTCTCCTCTGGCAGCGGACTTTGTGTGAGAACCTCGGCCTGCGGGGCCGCATCTTGATTTCCACCCACGGCATAAATGGCACGCTCGGGGGCGACATGTCGGCGCTGAAGAAATACGTGAAGCAGACAAAGCAGTACCCGGGTTTCAAACACATTGACTTCAAATGGTCGGATGGAACCGGGCATGACTTTCCCCGGCTACGAGTTCGCGTGCGCGACGAGGTCGTCTCATTCGGTGCGCCCGGTGAGCTCGCGGTTGACGAACACGGCGTGGTCGGGGGTGGCGTGCACCTCAAGCCCGCCGAGGTGAATCAGCTGGTCGAAGAGCGCGGCGACGAGGTCGTCTTCTTCGATGGTCGAAACGCCTTTGAGGCAAAGATCGGCAAGTTTAGGAATGCCATCGTTCCCGATGTGAAGACCACGAGGGACTTCGTCGGCGAATTGGAGAGCGGCAAGTACGACTACTTGAAGGACAGGCCCATTGTCACGTACTGCACCGGAGGAATCCGCTGCGAGGTGTTGTCATCGGTGATGAAGAACCGAGGCTTCAGCGAGGTCTACCAGATCGAAGGCGGCATCGTTCGCTACGGAGAGGCTTTCGCCGACCGAGGACTCTGGGAGGGCTCGCTCTATGTCTTCGACTCGCGAATGAATCACGAGTTCAGCGACGAGGCCAAGGTGATTGGCGTCTGCGAACGATGCGAAGAGCCGACGAGCAAGTTCTACAACTGCGCAAATCTCGCTTGTCGCAAACTCATACTGCTTTGTGACACCTGCACGGCTGACAACGTGAGCAAGAACTGCTCACCAACTCACGCGGACTTTCATTGAGGACATCGTCCTACCGGAACGCTCCAGACAGATTGGCGTCCTCGCCGGCGTAGGTACTTCTACACCGGGTTTTCACCGACGCGGTGTGAAAGTATGAGTCGTGACTGATATTTCGAGAGTCGATGGCGCGAGACGGCCGAGCAATCGTCGCCGCCCCGTAGTGGTGTCCTCTTGGCCCAACGCATGATTAGGGTCACTCGTCAAGGTGCCGTTGGCGTCGTGACGCTCACCCGACCCGAAGCGCGTAACGCACTCACCGGCCAGATGATGCACGCTCTCTCTTCTTCGGTGCAGGAACTCGATCACGACGAGAACGTCCGGGCCATTATCTTGACCGGAGCCGACCCGGCGTTCTGCTCGGGACTCGATCTCAAGGATTTAGCGACGACGTACCGCGACATTCAATTGACCTCTGAATCGGGTGTCGCTCAGCGGGGGCTCTTGCCGGCGTGCGCCACCCCAATCATCGGAGCGATCAACGGGCCCGCCGTGACCGGTGGCCTGGAACTCGCACTCGGATGCGACTGGATGATTGCGTCGAGGGAGCACGCGTCGTTTGCCGATACGCACGCACGCGTCGGGGTCATGCCGGGTGCCGGAATGATCATTCGACTTCCCCAACTCATCGGTGTCAATCGGGCCCGCCAAATGTCGTTCACGGGCGATTTCATCAACGCCACGGTCGCCTACGAGTGGGGCCTCGTCAATGAGGTCTGCGAGCATCAAGAGTTACTCCCCCGGGCGTTCGAGCTCGCCCGGGCCATTGGCGAAGCTGATCCCCCAGCCGTACGCGAACTGCGGTCCATGTACGAAGTGCTCGGCGGTCGGACCGACGATGACGCCTACGCGGAAGAGTCTCGCTGGAGCCGGCGCTGGATGAAAGAGCACTTCGATGCTGAGAGATTCGCGTCGCAGCGCGGCGACATCATGGCGCGAGGCAGCTCCCAGCAATGACCGACTCAGAGTCATGAATCCCCGTCTGAGCGGGAAGTGACCGCACGATTCCCCCCTTGACGTAACCCGCCAGTCGACCGGTCATTCCTCACTAGAGCCAGCACGACCTCCAGCTTGGAAGCGAGACCCATCAAGTCGTTGGTGTTTGGACCGACGGCTTCCCCACTGGTGCAGGGCGGCCACTCGAGCTCAGCACCCGGCAGTGCCCGTCGAAGTGGCCGGCCAACGCGGGAGATCCGAGTGATGAGTCGTGAAGGTCGACGACGGATTGATCGACGTCGGGTTAACGTGGCGGCGAAGACGCCCAATACTCCGGGCTCTGTCTTGATGCGGCCAGGGCTTCTCGATCTTCGAATCCGGGCGCCAGCGACGCCGCGCCACCCGCCATCACTTGGTGGTGGTCGATGTTGAGCATCCGAATCCAACTTTGTTGACCCATGGTCAACGCAATGAAGCAGGCGAGTTCAACGAGTTCCTCCTCGTTGAAATGCGAATGAAGACGTTCCCAGAACCCGTCATCGGGATCGAATCGCCACGTGATCGCTTCGGCGTACGAAAGCGCAGCCTTCTGACGGTCCGAATACGAGGCTGAGGATTCGAAATTCATTAAGTCGTCAAACTTTCCTTCAGTGAGACCCGCGTCGTGCGCCGCCTCGCTGCGTTGATTGCCGCAGTATTCGCACTTCACAGAGCGAGAAACATAAACACGGCAGAGTTCTTTGATCGAATGCTCCACCACGCCACTTCTAAACAACTTCTCCCACGCGTTGTCGAAGGCCCAAAAGGCCGCGTTGGAGTGAGCTCGCACGGCGGAACTTTCCGGACGGGGCGTTCCCTCTGCGGCGCATCGATTCATGACCGCCATCATCTGATCATCCATCTCGGAAAGTGGGAAATAACTAATTCTCTGTGGCTGGTCGCTCATCTTCCCACCTCTTCAACTAGTGCGGTCGTTGATGCGGATACTACGAGGCGCCGCCTACAAAACCCGGCGCCTCATCCCAAATTCTTTTCATGTCCCGCAACGCCCGGTGTGCCGTCAGCGTCGGTGCCCAAAGGTCGAATCCACGATAGGGTTGCAGTGCGCTCGCCGTCTAGTCCTCGGTGCCCTTGGCCTCGAGTTCTTCGACAATGGGGGCATAGCCGGCTCCAGTCAACATACGACGAAGGTCAACCACCTGCTGAGTATCGATGTCCTTGTGCTTCGGACGATCGAAGAACTCGGTCTCCGTTCCCAACTCCACCTGAAATCTCCCATCACGGTGTTCCTCGATTGTGCCGACCACCTCAAGGAGCGACACCACATTTCGCCACTCGATATTGTGGCTCGTCGGGTGCTGGAAGATCTTCATCAGCGTGTCACGGTGGTGATTATTGAGGCCTATCGGGCCTGGGGAAGTTGTCATAAATACCCCTTTCACTCCCATCCTACGCTCCATTCAACCGCTTAAGGAATCCCTCGAGATCTCTTCCTTACAGGAGTCGCGCCGGGTTGTACTTGACCTCGCCGAGCACGATTCGGCTCTGGATATCCCGAGCGCCCAGTTGGCGAAGGGTGTCAATGACCGACTGCAACTCGTCGGTGTTTCGACTCACGATCCATAGCTGATAGTCAAACTCGCCGGTGGTGTGAATTGCTGTGAGTACTTGGGGTACGCCGTTCAGATTGAGCTCGAAGTCGTGTCGATCAACTGACTCCTTCAGTTTGATGTCCGTCAGAGAGTGAAGAGTGCGGCCGAGTGCGGCCAAATTGAGCTCCGCGTGAAACCCTTCGATGACGCCACCTTGGCGAAGCCGACGAACGCGATCCGCGGTGCTGTTCGAGCTCAGATGCACCCGCGCCGCCAGTTGCTGGTAACTCAAGCGCGCGTCACCAATCAAAGCTTCCAGCAGTTGACGGTCGATATCATCCATCGCCTTCTTACCTCCCTACGGAACCTCCAAAAACTAGGCCATTAGTACTTCCTCACATCAATTCTACGGTCGTTGTAGTTCCAACTAGACATAATACCGAGTCATTTTAGGCTAAAAGTCCAATATTATGGATGCATGATTTTCTTACTATTACGCCTCATTATTGCCCCCCTTGCTGTCATGGCCGGTACCGTTGCCCAGCGCCGCTTCGGTCACGCCATGGGTGGCCTGATCATTGGCCTCCCCCTCACCAGCATTCCGATGCTGCTCTTGGTCGCCCTGCAACACGGCACCGGTTTCGCAACGTCGATGTCCAACGCTGATCTCATCGGGTCGCTGGCTGAGGTCGCGATTATCTTGGCGTACGTTCGATTGGCGGCACGGTTTTCGCCGATGCTCACGTTGGTTGGCGCCATGGGCGCATTCGTGTTTACCGCCGCCATCATCCACCTGCTTACCTTCTCGACACTTATCGCTGGCCTGCTCGCGCTTGCAGGCTTTGCCGTTGCTCTTCGTTACTGGCCACGCAGTAAGCCACAACCGGAGCGAGATGGCAAGCATCGTCTCGTGCTCAGGGTCGCGCTCTCCACGGGCTTTACGTTCTTAGTCATGACTTCCGCGGGCTGGATCGGACCCGGCCTCGCGGGACTCGCCGCGGCCTTTCCCGTCTTGAGCATGGTCATGGCCTTCGCAACGCATCAAGAGCACGGTGCCGCCGCCTCGACTCAGTTCCTCCAGGGCGTAGCGAAGGGTTCGTTCTCCTACGTCGCGTCAATCTTCGCGTTCACCGAGTTCCTTCGAACTGGGAATCTCTGGCTCGCGTTTGCTTCGGCTCTCAGTGTTGCCTTGATCGTTCAGCTCGTTGTCCAGTACGTGGACTCGCTCCCGAGCGTGAAACGAGTACTCAGCATGTCGCTTCTTCGTTCGAGGGTTGCCTTCGAACAGTAAGCGCCTAACGGCCCCCCACCACTTCATCTGGCCGCCCAGTCGGGCAAACTCCACCTCGAACGGCGAGTGAACGGTGTCACGCACGACCTCCTACCAAGAACCCTCCGCGCCCGAGTGGTCCACGACTGCTCGCCAAACTCATGGAACTGCTCTGGTCTCGAACACCATTGGTCGGCCCACGCGCAAGCCAGTGCCACGACTCCGGGTTGTTGGTTTTGGACCGCTGTCTCGCGCCGGCTGACGGCAACGAGCGGAGCATTTCTCACCAGTTCTCGATCTAAATTATGACAACGTCCACTGAATGACAAATTCAGTTCTGGAATCATTAATCTTTGAGTGGACTACGTATGGCGTCCATTCAGGCGGAGGACGCGATGACTGTTACTTCGGGCCCAGGCCCCATCGCACTGGTGGGTTCGGGCGAGTACCTGCCCCAGATGGCTGAAATTGAAGCGAGCCTGATCGAAGGGCGTCCGTCGCGCTACGTCCAACTCGCAACCGCCGCCGTGCCCGACGGTCCTTCGGTGGTTGAATACTGGCATGATCTGGGCGCCGCTCAAGCAGAGAGGCTGGGCGTCGAGCCGGTGATTCTTGCGGTCAACGACCGAACGGACGCGGAGAACGGAGAACTCGCCGCACAGGTATTGGGAGCGGGACTGATCTACTTGTCGGGTGGCAACCCGGGTTACCTCGCGGATACATTGCGCGACACGGCCGTATGGAAAGCAATCGTTGATGCGTGGCGGGCCGGGGCCGCCCTCGCTGGTTGTAGCGCCGGGGCGATGGCGATGACGTCGTGGGTGCCTTCACTGCGACACCCAAAAAAGGGTGGTACTGAGGGCCTGGCGTTACTCCCGCACATGAGGGTCATCCCTCACTTCGATGCCTTCGCCGCGAGAATCCCAGATCTGGTGACTCGATTCCTTCTCCCTCACGACCCATTGGTAACTGTTGTCGGGATCGACGAAGACACCGCTCTTGTTGGTGGACTGAACGACTGGACCGTCCGGGGTCATCAGTCGGCGTGGCTACTTACCCAAGATGGTCGCGAGGAACTGCCCGCCGGCACGATTCTCACGACGCCGGGGTGAGCGGCCGAAGTCCTGATTGGAAGTTTGGACGTAGCCTTTGGTTGTTCCGCACGCACTTTCTGTTCAACCAACGAGGCTTCCGTGACCACCAACGAATCAAATGACCAGTTCGAGGGCACCGAGAGCGTCACCAAGCGTTTCTGGGCAGAGTGGCGTGATGCCGTTGAGCCACGGACCGTCGCACTCATCGTTGGCGTGCTGTTGCTTCAACTCGGATTCATCCTTTCCTACGTCGGGGCCTTTCATGCTCCCAAGCCGCACGATATTCCAATTGATGTGGTTGCTCCGGCGTCTGCGTCGGCCAAGATCGTGTACGAACTGAACCACATCTCGGCCAACCCCCTAAAGGCGGTCGCCGTTGCCGCAACGTCTACGGCGCAGACACAACTGCGCTCGGACCAGACATCAGCCGTGTTCATCTTCAGTCCAACGAGCACCACTGACAAGCTCCTGATTACGACCGGTGGTGGCGAATCGGTCGCCACCGCCGTTACCGCGGTCATCAACCAGGTCGAAGCGCCCCAGCACCGGGCCGTGAGTGTCATCGATCTGGTTCCTGCGCAGTCCGGCGACGGCAGTGGACTCGCCGGCTTCTACCTGGTGATCGGGTGGATTGTCGGTGGCTATTTGGTTGCATCGCTGCTCGGTGTCGCGCGAGGTTCACGCCCAGCAAACTCCCGGCGGGCGGTCTTTCGACTCGGAGCCATCATCCCCTACGCCATTCTCTCGGGGCTCGGAGGCGCGCTCGTCGTCGATCAGCTCTTGGGCGCGCTTACTGGCCACTTCGTCGCGCTGTGGCTGCTCGGAGCGATGATCGTCGCCGCCGCCGCCACGGTCACCATGGCCTTCCAAGTCCTCTTCGGGGTCTTCGGTATCGGCATCACGGTCCTTCTCTTCGTCATCCTCGGCAACCCCTCGGCCGGCGGGGCCTTTCAACCCTCGGTGCTGCCGCCATTCTGGCGCGCGCTCTCGAGCGCGCTGCCCAACGGCGCCGGCACCGACGCAGTTCGTCGAATTGTGTACTTCAACGCGGACGGTATTACCGCTCACCTGGTGGTAATACTGCTTTACGTTGTGGGAGGAGTGGTCGTGACGATAGCTGGGAGTCACTGGCACCACCATCGCCAAGACCGCATCTCGGTTAGCGCGGCTCCGGACTGATCCAACTCGAGAAGCGCGAGATGAAGCGACGACTGCCCATTCGCCAAACAGTGAAGATGTCGCGCGGTAGGTCGACTCCCACGACCGCCCCCCAATCAAGCCAATTCGCTACATTGCGAGGAACCAACACCGACGGAGTGAAGCATCCCGAGGCCGTACCTGGCAAGCAACGCCCTCCGATCAGTCTGCCCCTATGACGCCCGAGCCAAGCCGGACGAGTTCGAGGCGCCGATGCGACTCACTGCGTGAACCAGCAAGAATCCGAATGCCACACCGATAAGAAGCTGCACCAAGAACAAGACGTGCAGGATGCCGACGAAGTCGATCACGCCGAGAGCTAATCCACCCACTGCCATCACCAGCAGAGCCGCATCCCAGTTGGATCCTTCGATTCGCGTGTACATCCACACCGACGCAACGGACTCGAACAGCATCGTGGTGATTCCGATTGCCGTGTGAAGGAACTTCAACGGTTCGTTCAACGAATAACCGTAAGTACTCGCCAGTGTGAGCAGCATCAGAGCGCCGTAGACGCCGAGCACTACCTCGAGGCTTCGCCAGGAGGCGTTGCCCCTTCTCAACTCTCGAGCGGCCTTGAAGGCGAACAGCGCGCAAAGTCCGAATCCGAGGCTGTACGGAACTGCCGTCTTGATGTGAACTCCGTAATTGCTAAAGCCTCCCTCGTTGCGCTTGAGGACAAAACCTGGATGCAAGGACACACAGATGGCGGAGAAAACGGCCAGCGAGATTTGACTCCAGGTTGCGTACTTCGAGGCACGAGCGCTCATGGGCCGAGTGTAATTTGGTCGCCGCCGGGTTCCCGGCCGCATCGAACGCCGTTTTCAAGAGCGGTTGAGGTTCACGCCGCGTAGGTTCTGAACGTGGGCTTCTACCGAGACAGCATTGTTCCCCGTCTCGTCAATTGGACGTGTGCCAGTTCGGGATTGAGGCCGTGGCGCGCGAACATTTGCGCGGGCCTGACGGGCGCAGTCGTTGAGATTGGGTTTGGCTCGGGCACCAACGTGGAGCACTACCCCGACTCCGTGCAACGTATCTTCGCAGTCGAACCAGCAGCTGTGTCGAGGAAACTTGCTCGCAAGAGAGTCCGGCGTTCGCCAATTCCAATCACCTACAGTGGCCTCGATGGGCACGCACTTTCCCTGGCGGACGAAAGTTGCGACAGTGCCCTGTGCACCTTCACGCTTTGCACCGTGGAGGATCCAATCCAGGTATTGAATGAGATTCGCCGCGTTCTGAAGCCGGGTGGTCAACTGCACTTCCTTGAACACGGCATCTCGCCCGACGCTTCGACGGCCAAGTGGCAGCAACGCCTTGACGGTTTGGAGCAGCGCCTCGCTGGTGGATGCCACCTGATTCGCAACCCGCTCGCCCTGGTCTCTGAGGCCGGATTCGATCTGGTCTGGAGCGAACAACGATACGCACGGGGGCCCCGGCCGTGGAGTTACTTCAGCGTCGGTGTCGGCGCCAAATCAGCGTTCGATCGTGACTGATGTGAGCGCCTCGCTTCAGTCACGATGGCGCAACGATGAAGCGTCATCGAATCCGTGAAACCGACGTCTCTTGGGACGTCTCTCGGGGGTGAAGTTGGACGAGCAACGTCCGGGGAATCACCCCAAGCACCACCCACCAGCACACGTTTTCATTGGACTGGAAGCCACGCGCTCGGGGCCGCCCTAAACAGACCGATGACCCCAATTCCCACCTTCACGGTGAGATCAAGATGCGAAGGATTTTTACCCGTTTGGGTCGTTCCGTTGAAACTCCCCTGACCGTATGGATAATAGTTGATGCCGTTACTTCCACTCTCCGCGGACAGGTCCACCTGCACTCCCGGAGGAACCTCGACATTCAGATTTCCGATGGCCACCGTGGCCGTGAGGTGAACGGTCTGTCCTTCGAAATTGACCCCTCGCAGATTGAGCGTCATGTCACCTAAGGCCATCCGGTACGTCCGATGCACTTGAGTGACCGATGTCGGCTGATACGTCGTAGCACCAGTGCCGCCGCTAAACGGCACTCCAGCGAACGAAACGTACGCGAGCACCAGGCCGGAACCAACGATGATCACGCTCAAGAGCGCGATGAAGAGCCCCGCGATGAAACGGGTGAACGAGAACCGACGCACGGGTCGACGAAGCGAAAGCGCCGCTAGTACGACGAGGAAGATCAGCCAGACGAGGCTGAGGCCCTTGCCGAATTGAACGCCCCCCAGAGCGACTGACGCAAAGAGCAGGCCGAGGCAAATCGCTCCCGCCAGAAGAACCACACTTCGCAAGCCGAACCTCTTCTGGTTTGCGGGCTCAACTTCAACGCCATCGGATGCGTAGGACGTCCCCGAGAGGGGAACCAGAGCCCACATCGCGAGGTATATCGCAGCACCGAGTCCCCACAGGCACGTCAACAGAACGAACACCACGCGAACAATGTTGGCATCGATATCCAGTCGCTCCGCTATTCCGCCGGCGACACCGGCAATCTTTCGCTTCGTGACGCTTCGACGAAGCCCCTCAGGAACGTCTGATGCGACTTCATTTTCAACGTGCTCTTCGTCTGAGTTCATACTCTCGATGTTAAGAAATTCCTGCTCACCCTCGATATAGGGATAAACCCTCAGAAGGCCCCCATTCGTCAGGGTTTCCCCTGATTGTGACGACGGTGTCGCCGTGCCAAACTCCTGTCATCAGCAAAAAGATCTCGGCCACCAAGACAGTCCCCCCCAAACGCGTTCCCGGGCGCCCGCAGCGGCCACTTCGACGAAAAGCAGAGGGCGCGATACTCGGAGGTGTTTGCAGCGGGATCGCAAAACGGTTCGGCGTGCAAACGAAAACGGTTCGGCGACTAGCCGTCGTCAGCGTCCTCTTCCTGGCTTCGGGTCTGGTGTTGTACATGGCCCTATGGATTGGCATCACTCGTCAGGGTGAAGACGAGTCGATCTTCACCCGAGCCCGCTCGGACAAACGTGAGAAGGAGATCCTCTTTGTCGTTTCCATAGCGGTGCTCACTCTGCTCATTGCCCTTCGCACACTGGGGCTGCACGCACTCGGGGTCTTCTTATGGCTGGTCACTCTCAGCGCCCTCGAAGCCCTCGTCGCGTGGCGTGGTTCCTCAAGCGGTGAGCGAGACCATCTCCACGATCTGGCCAATACCTCATTCGTAAAGACCTCCACAAGCAGTGACAGCTGGCAGGGGGTCGCCGTCAGAACTGGTGTCGGAGTGGTCTTCGCCATTTGGGGGATCTCCCTGATGTCGCGCGTTGGCTACGAGCAGGGGGCCGCGACGTACGTGCTCGTTGGTCTCGGCGCCATGGTGATCGGTCTGTTCGTTCTCTTTGCTCCGTGGTGGATACGGACGGTTCGAGATCTTTCGTTCGAGCGCCGAGCACGGATTCGAGCACAGGACCGCGCCGACATGGCTGCGCACGTTCACGACTCGGTGATGCAAACCCTCTCGCTCATTCAACGTTCCGCCAACGATCCCGGTGAGGTGCGGCGCCTGGCGCGAATCCAAGAGAGGGATCTTCGAATATGGCTCGCCAACCCCGAGGCGTTCGGAACCTCGGCGAACCCGCCGCACTCCCTCGCCCAGTCCGCTCTCGACATTGAGCGCGAAATCGAGGACAACTACGGAGTAGGCGTTGACGTTGTCGTCGTCAGCGATATCGAACTCAACGAGTCCGTCGTGGCTCTCCTCGCCGCCGGCCGCGAAGCGACGCTCAACGCTGCCAAGTGGTCCGGCGCGCAGAATATATCTCTTTACATCGAAGCTGAACCCCACCAGGTTTCGATGTTTGTTCGCGACCAAGGATGCGGATTCGATCAGAACAACGTGCCCGCTGATCGGCAAGGCATCGCGCGTTCGATTATCGAGCGAATGAATCGACACGGTGGAATGGCTGTGATTCGAAGTTCACCAGGCACCGGAACCGAAGTTGAGCTTCGAGTCCCCCTTAGATGAGATAACGCTTGAACACCAACCCCCTCCGTCGCGTCTTCTTGGTGGATGATCACGCGCTGATCCGCGCCGGCATCCGCGCGGAACTCTCCGGTTTTGTCGAGATTATTGGCGAGGCGGATGAAGTGCCGGCGGCGATTGAAATGATTATCGAGCGCGTACCCGACGTGGTGCTCTTGGATGTTCACATGCCTGATGGTGGGGGACTCGCGGTGCTGGAGGGTGTCGTCAAGGCGAATCCCAATATAAAGTTTCTTGCTTTATCCGTCTCGGACGCCGCCGAGGACGTCATCGCGATAATCCGTGCCGGAGCTCGAGGATACGTCACCAAGAACATTGAGGGACCTGAACTGGTTGAGGCAATCATCCGCACTGCCGGTGGTGACGCAGTGTTTTCGCGCCGCTTGGCTGGCTTCGTGCTCGACGCCTTTTCTTCTAAAGAGCACCCGATGGGTGTAATCCCTCCAGCGCTGGAGCCCGAGCTCGATCAGCTCACGCCCCGAGAGATCGAAGTGCTCCGACTCATTGCCCGGGGCTATACCTACAAAGAAATCGCCGTCCAGCTGGACATCTCCATCAAAACCGTGGAGAGTCACGTTTCGGCCGTTCTTCGCAAGCTCCAACTGTCCAACCGACATCAACTGAGTAACTGGGCTGCTGAACGGCGGTTGCTGTGAGCCGTTAAGACGTCTTTGCTGCTCGTCTGGCGACGTTCGACAAGTACGCGCCAGAATCTGTAGCGAAGATTATCGACGAAGTAGTCAACTGCACGCGTAGGTCACCATTTCACCAGCCTTTGGCTTCTGGGCTTTGCATTAACCTTGATGTACATCAATACTTAGTTGCGAGTGCTTGATATTTCGACTTTTCGAACTTTTCACCAGGAGCGTCAAACGTGACCACATCGACCGCGAAAATCATCGTTTGTGACGGCGACCAGACCGGCCAAGAGCTCCTCGTTGAGGCGCTGCGGGTTATGACCCCGGCGATACTTGGGGTTCCTCTCGAATTCGTCCACTACGACCTTTCGCTCGAGAAGCGGCGAGCGACGAACAACGACATCGTTCGTGAGGCCGCGGCGGCAATGGTTGAGACCGGTCTGGGTCTCAAGGCCGCCACCGTTACCCCTCCCGACATGGGGGGCGTTGGCTCGCCAAATCGGCTTCTCCGCGAAGGCATCGGGGGGTCGGTGATTGTGCGAACCGGCCGTCGCATCCCCGGCGTGGCGCCCGTCGTCGCCACGAACAAACCCATTATCGTGATCCGCATGGCGGTAGGTGACGCCTACGGAGCCGACGAGGGCCGAGAGGGAATCGCGGGCGACTTCACTGAAGTCGCGTGGCGCACCGAGCGCATCGAGCGCTCTACGTGTCGGTTCGTCTCAGAGTACGCCTTCAAAGCGGCCTCACAGATCGACGGGATGGTCTACGGCGGCCCGAAGTGGACAGTGTCGCCCACCTACGAGGGGATGCTCAAAGAGGAGATGGATGCCGCCGCCGCGCGATATCCCGGCGTGACGTATCGCCCCACGCTCATTGATGCTTCCTACGCCGGGCTGCTCACCGACGTGCACGAGCAGGCGCTCGTAATTCCCGCACTCAATCGTGACGGCGACTGTCTCAGTGACCTCGTGCTCGCGATGTTCGGTTCCATCGCGGGCGCCGAGTCCGTGCTCATGGCGCTCGATGAGAACCTTCACCCCCAGGTCGCCATGGCTGAGGCGCCTCACGGCACGGCGCCGACACTCGAGGGCAAGAACGTGGCGAACCCCATGGCCATGCTGCTCGCCGAAGCAGCGCTGCTCGACCAGGCCGCGCTTCATCTGGACTACCCGGCCTACCGCGTGGCGGGAGAACGCCTGCGCTCAGCGACACTGGCGGGCGCGGCGGCGGGCGTTCGGACCTTCGATCTCGGCGGTGAGGCGACGACGAGCGGCGTGGTCGATGATGTCATCGCTCGTCTCAAGGCTTAGGGCAGCACGATCTCGAAACCAAATTCGAAGTTGTCGAGACACTCCATGAACTCTTCGAGGAGTGCCACTTCGCCGGTGGCGTGAAAGTGTTCGCCGGCCATCAGTTCTTCCCAGCCGCTTGATCCGGACGCGAATGCGGAGAACGAATCGATGGTCGTCACAATCTCCACCGTTGCATGGGCGCTCCTCGAACCGTGACGAGCGTGAATGACACCGTGACGGGCGCCGAAAGTCCACAGATCGTCATCGCGATCGCTGATCACCACGTTCACGTCGAGGTTCAAGTGCGCTGCGCGCGGACCGTTCAGTCGAACGCCCAGCAGGTCAATGAGCAGATCAGCCGTCATTGACTTCACGAGGCCCGGACCCAAGGCGTTGCCGCGCAGGCCCTTCAGCGTCGTGCCGGCGGAGCGCAGTTCCAGGGCGCCGGTCAGGTAGAAGTCGCGCCAAGGTCCCGACTCACTCTGGTAGCCCAGCTGCTCCAGGGCGTCGGCTTGAAACAAGCGCGCCCCTTCATTCTCGGGTTCGGCGAACACCACGTGATTCACGACTTCGACGACCCACCGATAGTCGCCGGCGTCAAAATACTTCTGCGCCTTCTGAAGGACCGCCGCGGCGCCACCCATGAATTCGACGTAGCGCCTCGCCGCCTCGACGGGAGGGTGGGGCCAGAGGTGGGCCGGGTTGGCATCAAACCAACCGAGATAGCGCTGATAGACCGCTTTCGAATTATGCGAGACGGTGCCGTAGTAACCGTGGTTGAAGAACTCATCCTCGAGACCATCGGGAAGTTCCAATTGCTCGGCGATCTCGTTCGCGGTGAAACCAAGATTGGCGAGGCGCAGCGTCTGGTCGTGCACGTAGCGATACGCGTCGCGCTGGCTCGCGAGGAACCTGGTGATCGCTTCGCCGCCCCAGCGGGGCCAGTGGTGGCTCGCGAAGAGCACGTCCGCATCGGGACCGTAGAGCGCCAATGATTCGTCAATGTACTTGCTCCAGAGCAACGAATCTCGGACCTGGGCACCGCGCAGGGTGTAGACGTTGTGCTGGTTCGACGTGCAGTTCTCGGCCATGCAGAGAGCTCGCATCTCGGGAAAGAAGATGTTCATCTCCGCCGGTGCCTCAGTGCCGGGCGTGATCTGGAACACCATGCGAACGCCGTCTATGACCAACTCGGTGCCGGTCGATTCAATCTCCAACGTCGGGGCCGCCAACCCGACCGTGGGAAGAGCGGGCAGACCTTTGCCCAGGCCGGTATCGACGTGGCCCTGCGCATCATGCGGAAGAAGGGCTCCGTACATGTACATGGCACGTCGAAGCATCACCGTGCCCGCCAGCACGTTCTCGCTGATCGCCGCCTCTAGAAATCCGGCGGGGGCAATCAGCTCGACTCGGCCCGACGCGATGTCGTCCTCGCTGAGCACGCCATGGATGCCACCGAAATGGTCGGTGTGGCTGTGCGTGTAGATAACCGCTTGCACGGGGCGAGGGCCCGCGTGCCCGTCAACCAACGCCAACGCCGCGCGGGCGGTCTCTTCGGCGGTGAGCGGATCAATAACGATCCAGCCGGAGTCACCGGCGACGAACGTGACATTTGAGATATCCATGCCGCGGACCTGATAGATCGATGGCGCCACTTCGAAGAGGCCGGCGATGTTGTTGAGCCGTCCCTGGCGCCACAAGCTCGGATTCACCGTCGTCGGCGGACTCTCAATCAGGGCAGCGTCGTCGAGGAATTTGTAACTGTCGAGGTCCCACACGGCGTGGCCGAAACGCCCCAGAACTTGGCGTGGAAAGCCCGGGGCGATACGACCACGCTCGGCGAGGTCGAAATCCTCATTGCCGCCCGACGCAATCCCTCGGCGCACGGTGGCCTGGTGAGCCTCTGTCGCCGCACTCGCTGGCTTGCGATCTGGTGTCAGCTCGGCCACGGCCGTACCTCCTCGTTGCACCCGTCCTGGTGAAAGCAACTCTAACCATCACCGCAAATTGCCCTGGCCCGGATCGGCCGCGTTGCCGCAATCGCAGGCCCGACTCGTCAAAGGTAAAGCGAAGGTGAAATTTGCAATAAAAGTAGGCCAAATAAGCGAGGTTTTCGAAGAGAGCCTTCGTTTTGCTTGCTAAAAGTGAGACGTGCATAACTCTTTTGTTTTGGCCTTTGTAGTGCTGATTGCAATTGGATTCGACTTCACCAACGGCTTTCACGACACGGCGAATGCAGTGGCCCCGACCGTGGCGACCGGCGCGTTGAAGCCTCGAACCGCAGTGCTCTTGAGCAGCTCGCTCAACCTCGTTGGAGCTTTTCTATCGCTGAAGGTCGCCGCCACCATCGCCAGTGGTATCGTCAGCCAAACCGACATCATTCTGCCTGTGGTCTTTGGCGGACTCATCGGGGCCATTGCGTGGAACGTCACGACGTGGTATTTCGGGATCCCTTCCTCGTCCAGTCACGCGCTCATCGGCGGGGTCATCGGAGCGATGATGGCCCACGCCGGAGGCCGTGCCGTGCTCTGGAGCGGCATCGTTGGAAAAGTTCTGGCCCCCGCAGTCGCGGCACCGATCATTGCCTTGGTCATCGCCGCCATCGCCACGACCCTGGCGCGCAGACTCACCAGTAACACCGACAACGACACCAAATCCCTCGGCATGCGCGTTGGCCAGATCGGTTCCACGTCATTGCTCTCGATTGCGCACGGCACCAACGACGCGCAAAAAACCATGGGCGTCATCACGCTGGCGCTCATCGCCAATGGCACGCTCGACGCGAACAGCGCGACGCCCAAGTGGGTGGTGGTCGTGTGTGGGCTTTCAATCGCCGCCGGGACACTCATTGGCGGGTGGCGCATTATCCGCACTATGGGACAAGGCTTCACCAAGCTCAGCCCCACCCAAGGTTTTGCCGCCCAGATGACCTCGTCGGTGGTCATCCTTTCATCGAGCCACTTTGGAATGCCCCTCTCTACCACCCACGTCGCGACCGGTTCGATTCTGGGCTCGGGCGTGGGCACCAAGAAGCGCTCGGTACGCTGGTCGCTCGCGGGAGAGGTCGCCTTGGCGTGGCTCATCACCCTGCCCGCAGCGGCCATCTGTGGTGCCTTGGCGTTCTACGGTCAGCGACTCTTTGGCACATCGGTGGGCGTGGTGGTGATGTCGGCGCTGCTGGCGGCCTACTGCACGGTCATCTTCGCTCTTTCGCGTAAGGACAAGATCACCGCCGACAACGTCAACGACCGTTGGGGCGAGCACGGTGAGGCGTTCGAGAAGCCCGCCGAGACCGTTAGCACCGGAGTATGAGGCCATGACCGCCCCCACCCCCGCGACCCCACTCATTGATTGGCACACGCTCGGTCAGGTTCTCTTCACGAGCGTCGTTTTGGGCATAGGTCTCGTCGTGATCTTCTCCGTCGGCGTCTACTCACTCTCGGTCTTTCGTCGCCCCGGGGCGACGATGGTGTCGCGCAGCACCAACGCAGCGCTGCTCTCGCTCATAACTCTGATCATCCTCGCGACGGGCGTCTGGGGCTTCTACATAATCATCCACAAATAGCCGAGCACCGAGGCGGGCGTTGGGACAAACCCGACTGCCCGGGCCACCGAGGTCTAAGTTTCCACTATGACGAAGAGAGAGGTCCGCTTTCCTCGTGAGTTCTCATGGGGAACATCAACGTCGGCCTACCAAATCGAAGGGGGCGGCACCAACACCGACTGGTGGCGTTTCGAGCGCACCGGGGATACTCCGGCCGTCGAACCGTGCGCCAACGCGTGCGACTCGTGGCACCGTTACGAGGAGGACCTCGACCTGCTCGTCAAGTTCGGCCTCAACGCGTTTCGACTCTCGGTCGAGTGGGCTCGGATAGAACCCGAACGCGATGTCATCTCCACTGAAGCGCTCGACCACTACCGCCAAGTGCTTCAAGCGTGTCACGCCCGATCGATCCTTCCGGTCGTCACGCTTCATCACTTCACGCTGCCGCTGTGGGTGGCCGACGCCGGCGGGTTCGAGAGTCCCGAAATTTCGACGTGGCTGGCCAACTACGCCCGCGTCGTTGGCGAAGCTCTCGGCGAGTACATCGGAGTGGCGTGCACCATCAACGAGCCGAACATCGTGGCGATCATGGGATACCTCGTCGGAGTGTTCCCACCTCGGGCGAGCAGTTGGGAACGGTTCGTCGCGGTCAACAAGACCATGCGCGCGTCGCACATTGCGATGCGCGACGCCCTGCGCGAGGGGCCCGGAACATTTCCCATCGGACTTCCACTCTCGATGCAAGAGTACGAAGCCGTCGACGGCGGCGAGGAGCAACTCGAGTCGCTGCGCCACGAAATGGAAGACGAGTACTTGAATGCCGTGAAGGACGACGACTACCTCGGGGTGCAGTGCTACACCAAGATGCTCATTGGCCCAAACGGCCTCGTCACGAACCCGCAAGACGAGCTCACGGAGATGGGCTACCTCTTCTGGCCCCAGTGCGTCGAGTACACGGTTCGCCGCGCGGCGCAGATTACTGGGCTTCCGATCATCGTGACCGAAAACGGCATCGGCACGAACGACGACGACCAACGCATCCGTTACCTCGCCGGCGCTCTGCAGGGGCTCAGCAACGTCATCCGCGACGGCGTTGACGTGCGTGGCTACTTCCAGTGGTCGTTGCTCGACAACTTCGAATGGATCCTGGGCTACGCGCCCAAGTTCGGCATCGTCGCGGTGGACCGATCAAGCTTCGCGCGGACGCCCAAGCCGTCGGCGCAGTGGTACGCGAACGCAACGAAGGGCTTTCCCGAGAGCGTCCTCTGAAAGCTCGCGCCAGGGCCGCATCAGCCGGTCGACACCCTGTTGAAGATTGGACTCGGCGACGAGATTGCAGTAAGTGAAGAGGACTTTCAGCGGATCTCCGACGCCTTCTTCACCGATCTGCAAGGAAAGTTCACTTGATGCCGGTCGGGGTCTGAAGTACTTTTGGCCAATGACCCTGCCTCAACTTCACATCACCGCGCTTGACTGTCCAGATCCCTTGGCCCTCGCGGACTTTTACTCCAGACTCACTGGACTGGAAGTCGAGCCCCTCGGAGATCTTCTGCCACAGGACGTCACGTGGATTGAGCTGGTGAACGACGGAAAGCCAACGCTCGGCTTTCAGAAAATTGACTCGTTCGTGGCGCCGACGTGGCCTGACGGCGCCCGACCCCAACAGTTGCATTTGGATTTCGACGTCGACGATCTCGACCGTGGCGAGCAACACGTGCTTTCTCTCGGCGCCACGAAGGCCGACTTCCAGCCCGGCGACACATTCCGGGTCTATCTCGATCCCGTAGGGCACCCTTTCTGCCTCGTACTTCGCACGTAGTCGTACCGCGGCGCCGCGAGCGAGCGACCCGTAGTTCGCCGCCGGAGTTCGGTCTCCTGAGCTCAGCTCAGGCTAAGCAGTGCGATACCTACCACGACCAGAGCAGCCGGCAGCACTATCCGGCGTACTTTGCCTTCGTGGAAGATCACCACCCCGATAAGCGCCGCCCACAGCACACCGGTCTCGCGCAGGGCGCTCACCGCGCCCAGGGGGGCTCGGAGTTGGGCCCAAAGAATGACGAGGTAGCCCACCATCGAAAGGACCCCGCCGCTCATACCAATCGCGGCCTTGCGAGTTCCCGGCCACCAACCGCGGTCTTGACGAGCGACCACGCCAACGAGCCACACGCTTGACTCAAGCGCAAACAGCGTCAATCCGTAACGAAAGGCGTTGTGGCTCACTCGAACGCCGAGTCCGTCGACCACGGTGTAAACGGCGATCGCGACGCCGGTGGCGAGAGCCCAATAGACCCCGCGAAGTTGACCAACCCCTCCCCCGCGTCGCGCCGCCAGGCTGACGATACCCACGACGATGCCAATGATGCCGAGCAGTCCACGCGCGCTGATGTGCTCGTTCGCAAATATCAGTCCGCCCATCGAAACGAGCAGGGGCGCGACACCTCGGGCAATGGGATAGGACCGGGAGAACTCCGTTCGACTGTACGCCCCCATGAGGAAGAGCTCGTAACCCACGTGGCACACCACCGAGAAGAGCAGATAGAGCAGCGCAGCGGATTTTGGCAGACCTACGAAGGGCCATGCAATCCAGCAAACGATCGCCACGCCGAGGTTGAGTAGGGCAAAGCTCGCGAACTGATCGTGCAGGCTCTTCGCCATGGCGTTCCACACCGCGTGGATCATCCCCGCGCCCAAGACCATCAAGACGACCGTTGTGCTCACGAAAACGCCACCGGTTCGTGGGACGGTGGCGACGCGATCAGCACGCCGACCATCCTACGAGTTGGGTTATTTTGCCTATTTTGCAACGCTCGAAGAGACATCGCTACAACGGATAGACTTACAATTCGCGTCTCGAGGTCTCCACTTCGAGAACACCGAGGACCTGTGGTGCAGCTCGGAGTGCACGCCGCCCTGTCAAGGCGGAGGTCGCGGGTTCAAATCCCGTCAGGTCCGCTCGACACCCGAAAGGGTGAAGAGGTTAGGTCGAGTAGCTCAGTTGGTAGAGCGCGCGCCTGAAAAGCGTGAGGTCACCGGATCGACGCCGGTCTCGACCACCAATCTGGTCGTCTCTTGGAATCTCTTTTCCTCGAGACGGCCATGTTTATTCTCGAGGTGTGCCGAGCGACTGCACGCGTACGCGGTGGTGATGGAGACTCGCGGTGGGCCGCCACTGACCCACGAGCACCAAGTTTCGTCGCAACCCTCGCAGAGCAATCTCGTGTTCGCTAACCTTGCGGCTCACGAGTCCGAGGGGCTCGATTCGAGCAACGATATTCGAGTCATAGCAGCGCTCGACCAAATAGGCGCTCACGAGATTTCGATGTCTTCGCGATGTAGTGGCCGACCGATAAAAATACCGCTCGACGATGTCGTTGTCCACCTGGGCCATTGGCGAAAGCTACTGGCGAGGTGTGACGCCAGACTCGTGACACAATACGCGGGGGGTCTGAGACCATGAGTGAACTGCCAAAGGTGACGCCGAACTTCGCCGAGCAGCCGGCGGAGGTGGCCTGGCCTACCGACGAGTGGCCGCGTGGCGCGTGCGACCACCAGGCGCATCTCGAGACGATCGTCGATGAGGCCTTCAGCCTTGACGAACTCTCGATCACCAACGCCGTCGTGATCGTCCAGGGCGGCCGGGTACTCGTCGAGCGCTACGGCGGCGTGCAAGAGTTCTTCGACCGTCCGGCGGTCGTCATTGCACCGGAGAGCCTGCTCCTCTCATGGTCCATGGCCAAGTCGATGCTGCACATGATCATCGGCGGACTGGTGGATCAAGGCGTTCTCTCGCCCGATGAGCGTGCTCGCGTTCCCGAGTGGAGCGCGCCGAATGATCCCCGGCACCAGATTCGCCTGCGCGACCTGCTCGCCATGCGTGACGGACTGGCATTCGTCGAGAACTACGAGGTTGGTGAAGTGAGCCACGTCATTGAGATGCTCTTCGGCGAAGGTCAGCAGGACATGGCGGCCTACACCGCGAATCTGCCGCTCGCCCACGAGCCGGGGACTTTCTTCAACTACTCGAGCGGCACCACGAACGTGCTCAGTCGAATCGTGGCTGACCGCGTTGGCTACGGTGACGCCTATCGCTCGCACCTGCGCAGCCATCTCTTTGACCCGCTCGGCATGAAGAGCGCCGAAGCGACCTTTGACCCGACCGGGGTCTTTGTCGCGTCAAGCTACGTCCACGCGACGGCGCTCGACTTCGCCAAGTTCGGACTGCTGTATCTGCGCGGGGGTCGGTGGGAGAACCAGCGGCTCATCTCGGAGTCGTGGGCCTCGACCGCCCAGGTCCCTCTCAGTCAGGACGAGGACAGTGGCTCCTACTACTCGTGGCAGTGGTGGGTGACCGGAGACCGCTACGGAACCTACTGGGCCAACGGCTACGAAGGTCAGATGATCAGCATCGTGCCCGCGCTCGACGCGTTGATTCTTCGATTCGGTCACACGCCCGAGGCGAACTACCCCGCACTCGACAAATGGCGCGGCCGGGTACTCGAGGTGCTCGCGAAAGAGCCCTAGGCGCCTTCGTACGAAAAGCCCAGGTCCGGTGCGCTGAATAACGCATCAAACGCCCAACCCTCGTCGCCCGCCATCGCCGCGGCCGTTCCACCGCGGTCAACCACCGCGAGCAGCAAGACCACCTCGGCGCCGTAGTCACGCACGACCCGCGCCGCCTCGAGCAGGCTGGTTCCCCGGGTCACCGTGTCTTCGACGATGACCACGCGGTCGCCAGGGAGAAGCACGCCCGCGATTCGCCCGCCCCCGCCATGGTCTTTCACTTCCTTTCGCACGCTGAAGGCGCGAAGCATGCGGCCCCTGGTCGCCGCCACAGCGGCGGTGATAAAAGCGGCACCGTCGGCGCCCATGGTGAGTCCGCCTATCGCGCACGCGTCCGATGGAAGCCTCTCCAGGAGCAAGCTCGCCACGTCAACCATCACTTCTGGCGCGCAGATCGTCTGCTTGGAGTCAATGAACCATGCCGACGAGCGACCAGACTTCAGCACGAAGTCGCCGCGACGCACCGAATGTTCGAGCAGGTGCTCGAGCACGCGGCTTCGAGCGTCGCTCATGACAGCACTACCGACCCGCTGCCGCTGCGCACGTGACCAACGACTGAGACCGTGAGGCCAGCACCACGGGCGACCTCTACGGCGGAGTCGGTGTCGTCGGCGTCAACGGCCACCACCATGCCGAGACCACAGTTGAAGACACGCACCATCTCGTCCGCGCTGACTTGTCCGCGCCGCTGTATCTCCAGGAATATCTCAGGGGTCTCGAAGCTGTCCATGTGGATGACGGCGTCGCGGGTGGGCGGCAGGATTCGACCAACGTTGCCGAGGATCCCCCCGCCGGTGATGTGCGCGGCCGCGCGAAGGCCCCCGCCAAGCTCTTCACGCAAGGCCGTGATGGCGGGCGAGTAGATAACCGAAGGAACCAAGAGTTCATCGCCGAGCGTGCGCGAAGAACCTTCGTAGGCGGGTTCGCCGAGCGACGCGTCGCTCGTGATCAACACTTTTCGCGCAAGCGAGTAGCCGTTGGACCTGAGTCCCGGTGAGCCAAATCCCAGGAGCACATCGCCCTTGTGCACCTTATGGGGCCCCAGTTCGTGACCCTTTTCGACAACACCGACGGCAAACCCAGCGACGTCGAGGTCGTCCGGGTTCATGACGCCGCCGTGTTCAGCCGTCTCGCCACCCAAGAGCGCCGTGTTCGCGAGCCGGCAACCCGCGGCAATCCCGCCCACCAGTTCCTCGAGACGATGCGGATTAAGGGCGCCAACGGCGACGTAGTCGAGCAAGAACAGCGGCTCGGCACCCACGCACGCGAGGTCGTCGACCAGCATCGCGACGAGGTCAATTCCCACCGTGTCGTAGCGTCCAACCTGGCGCGCCACCTCCAGCTTGGTGCCAACACCGTCGGCCGACGCCACGAGAACGGGCTCTTTGAATTTCTTGACGTTGAGGGCGAAGAGCCCCGCGAAGCCACCAATGCCGCCGAGCACCTCCGCGCGCTTCGTGCTGTCAACGGCTTCCCTGATCCGCTCTATCGCGTCGTCGCCCGTTGCAATCGAGACCCCCGCCGCGGCGTAGGTCATTCCACCCGGCGGCTGGTCGAGGAGCCGACTCACCAGCGGCCTCCGGCTGCTCCTAGAGCCACCGGGGTCGGGGCCGGGTAGTTGCCGGTCAAGCAGGCGTCGCAACACTCGCCGTCGAGTCGGATGGCGGTGCGAAGATTCTCGAGCGTGATGAACTCCAACGAGTCCGATCCGATGAAGGCGTTCATCTCGGCGACTGAACGGTTCGCGGCCAAGAGATCGACACGGGTAGGGGTGTCGATGCCGAAGTAACAGGGCCACATGAAGGGAGGCGACGAGATTCGCAGGTGCACTTCTTTCGCCCCCGCGTCGCGCAGCATTCGCACGAGCGCCTGGGTCGTCGTGCCACGAACAATCGAGTCGTCAACGACCACGAGACGCTGGCCCTCAATGTTCTCGCGCAGCGGATTGAGTTTGCGGCGCACGCTCGCGGCACGCTTGTCTTGATCGGGTGCGATAAAGGTGCGGCCAATGTAGCGATTCTTCACGAGGCCGTAACCAAACGGTATGCCCGAGGCTTTGGCGAATCCCTCAGCCGCCGGTATCCCCGAGTCGGGCACGCCCATCACGATGTCGGCGTCAATCGTTGACTGACCCGCGAGCAGTTCACCCATGCGTCGACGAGTGGTGTGCACCTGATGGCCCATGAGGTACGTATCGGGACGCGCGAAGTAGACGAACTCGAAGATGCACAGCATCTGCTTCTCGCCGGCGGGCTCTAGTAGCTGCACCGATTCGACACCTTCGTTGGTGATGGTAATCATCTCACCGGGTCGAATCTCTCGAATAAACGTCGCGCCCACGACGTCGAGCGCGGGCGACTCCGATGCCACGATCCAGCCTTCGGGGGCGTCCTCGGTGCCTAGGCGACCGAGGCACAAGGGGCGAAATCCGTAGGGGTCGCGCACCGCGTGCACCATGTTGGCCTCAAGGATCACCATCGAAAACGCGCCTTCGGCCTTCGCCAGCACCTCGCCGAGCGCGCCACTCAGCGTGAGGCCCCGCTCGACGGCACGAGCCAACAGCTCGGCCACGAGGTCCGAGTCCGAGAGCATCGACGTCACTTGAATGCCCGCGACGTCGGCGAGGACCTCGGTGTTGGTGAGGTTGCCATTGTGGGCGATCGCGAAGCCCGACGAGCCCGCGGACCGATACACCGGCTGTGCGGCGGTCCAGTTGGCCGAGCCCGACGTCGAATAGCGGGTGTGGCCAATGACGATCGATCCCGCGAGGGCGCGAAGCGTCGTGTCGGCGAACACGTGACTTACCAGCCCGTTGTCCTTGACGACAGTGATCTGCTGATTGTGAAAGGTGGCCATTCCGGCCGATTCCTGACCACGGTGCTGCAAGGCGTAGAGCGAGTCGTAACAGAGATGTGAGACGTCGCGTCCCGGAGCCACAATCCCAACAACGCCGCAAGCTTCTTTCATGCCTTCTCCACTTTAGGGGGCATTCGATGGAAAGGCACTACGACATTCTCGCACAGACGCCAAGGTCCGTTGCGCGCCTTCTGTACGCTGGAGTCGTGATTGACCTGCATACGCACTCGACGTTCTCTGACGGCTCGGACACCCCGACCCTCCTGGCCCAGAATGCCCACGAGCTGGGTATTTCGGCACTGGCCCTGACCGATCACGACACCACGGCGAGCCACGGCGAAATGGCGGGTGCCTGTGCCGCCCTCGGAATAGACCTGATCACCGGCGTCGAGATCTCGCTGCGCGACAGCGTCTTTCCCAAACTCCTGGCCGATGGCCGCAAGGAGGCCCGCAACGTCCACGTGCTGGCCTACTTTGTGCCGCTGGAACCCTCGCATCCGCTGCAGCAGAAATTGGCCACGCTCCGCCTCGACCGTGACGTCAGAAATAGGGCCCTGGTCATCCTCTTGAACGAAAGGGGATTCGAGCGAATCACGCTCGACTACCTCACGTCGATGGCCGGCAATCTGGACTCCATTGGCCGTCCCCATTTCGCGCGGGCCATGTTCGAACTTCACCCAGAGATTGTGGGTGAACGCACCGACGAAGCGTGGGGCCGGGTGTTCATCGAGTGGCTGGGAAGCGACGGCAAGGCGTACATCCCCAAGACGAGCATGCCCATCGAGGAGTTCGTCGACGCGGCCAAGGGCTCCTCGACGCTCTTTTCCATCGCCCACCCCCTGGTGAACTACGTCGACGGCGCCAGCGCATCAGCGATCGAAGCAACGATGCCGCGCGTCATGGCGTCGCTTCGCGAGCGGGGCTTCGCGGGCGTCGAGGCCTACTACGGCGGAACCAACGAGCCGACCAGGTCGCTCATGGTGAAGTTGACCCGCGACGCGGGAATGATTCCAACCGGTGGATCCGACTATCACGGAACCTACAAGACCGACGTCAAGCTGGGCTTCGGGAAGTCGGGGGACTTGCGAGTTCCCAACGAGGTGTTGGACGAGCTACGAGCCCTGCTCTAATCAACCGAAGCGAGCGCGTCCTCGAGGGCAGTGCGCCGGCGCAGTTCGATGTCGCCGACGTTGAGGTCGATGACCGAGCCAATCCTCAGGGTCGCCCCGCCCACTGCTCCAAGGTCCGCTACCGGCACGCCCGCCAGGCCGGCCCGAGCAACGAAAGCCTCGACGTTGTTCGTCGCCATGACGAATCGGCCCGGGAACTCGCTGAATAGTTCGCCGTGGCTAGTCAGTTGCCTCACGGTGGCCCCGATGCCGGTTGACGCAGCCATTTCGGCCAGTGCGGTGGCGAGTCCGCCCCCGCCCACGTCGTGCACCGCGGTCACATCACTCGACGCGCCCGCGCAGATTGCCGCGATCTCGCTGGCCACAAAGCTGAACGTCGGGACCAGCGTCGACGCGTCGAATCCGGGCACATTGCCCCCCCGACGACCTCGCTTCGTGGCCCATCGGGTTCCGCCCAGTGGGTAGGGCACCGGACCCGAGGCGGCTCGCGTCCCCACGAGAACCAGCGAGTCACCCTCGTGCCACGCCCAACCCGGAGGGGGCGCAAGCAACGAGTCCACGACTCCCAGCAGCCCTACGACCGGCGTCGGGTCGATATCGTTCCCGCCGCTCTCGTTGTAGAGCGAGACGTTCCCGCCAATGACCGGAAGTCCGAGTCCGTTGCACGCCTCGGCCATGCCGTCGATGGACTCCGAGAGCTGCCACATCACCTCCGGGTGCTCGGGGTTGCCAAAGTTGAGGCAGTTCACGACGGCCTTCGCGGTTGCGCCGACGCACGCCAGGTTGGCCACGCTCTCGGCGACGGTGAGGGCGGTGCCCACGCGGGGGTCCAGTGCGCACCAGCGGGGATTCGAGTCAGTGGAAAGCGCAATCCCCCGCTCGGAGAAGGGCAGTCCGGGCCCGGCGAGGCGCAACAGCGCCGCGTCACGACCCGGTCCCACGACGGTGTTCAAGAACAGTTGCGAGTCGTACTGGCGGTAGACCCACGCGGGGTCGATGAGCAGACCCAGGAGATCGTCGTTGGGCGAACCGACGGGCTCGTCATTCGTCGGGTCGTCCGCGTGCACCGCGTCGAGGGACTCGGGGCGCTTACGCGGCCGGTCGTAGAGGGGGGCTTCGTCGGCCAGGGACGACGCGGGCACTTCGGCGAGGACCTCCCCGTCGAAGCCGCGCCGGATCCGCAGCATTCCAAACGGCTGGCCCGCGCTATCGAGCGAAGGCTCGACGACGTGGCCCACGATGCTCGCTCGCACTTCCCACTTCGCGCACAGCTGCGCAACGGCCGACCAGCTCTCGGGAGTGATGATGGCGAGCATCCGCTCCTGGCTCTCCGAGGTCATAATTTCGAAGGGTTGCATTCCCTCCTCGCGCAGCGGCACCGCCGTGATATCGACGTCCATCCCCACGCCCCCGCGCGCCGCGGTTTCGCTCGTCGCGCAGACGAGGCCCGCGCCGCCGAGGTCCTGGATACCCACGACCAGCTTGCGATCGAGCAGTTCGAGGCACGCCTCAATGAGACGCTTCTCCTCGTAGGGGTCGCCAACTTGCACGCTGGGTCGCTTCGCGTCGTCGAGCGACTCCGCTCCGTCTTCGCCACTGAATCCCGCGGACGCCAGAACCGACACGCCGCCAATGCCGTCACGACCCGTCGATGAGCCGAGCAGCACCGCAAGATTGCCAACGCCCGAAGCCACGCCGAGCACGAGACGATCGGTGGGCAGGGCGCCGGCGCACAAGACGTTCACCAGCGGATTGGACGAGTAGCAGTCGTCGAAGGTGAGTTCGCCACCAATGGTTGGAACTCCGACCGAGTTTCCGTAGCCCGAGATGCCCGACACCACCCCTTCGACGAGCCAACGCTGGCGGGCGTCGGTGAGTTCACCGAAGAAGAGCGGGTCCATTACCGCGAGGGGGCGCGCACCCATGGTGAAGACGTCACGCAGAATCCCCCCGACACCCGTCGCCGCACCCTGATACGGCTCAATCGCTGACGGATGGTTGTGGCTCTCGATGCGAATCGCGACCGCGATCCCGTCGCCCGCGTCAATGACCCCGGCGTTCTCACCCGGGCCCACGAGAACGTGCGGTGCCTCGGTGGGTAGGCGCTTGAGATGCATCCGCGACGACTTGTACGAGCAGTGCTCGCTCCACATCACGCCGTAGAGCGCGAGCTCGAGGGGATTGGGGTCTCGGCCAAGCACGGAACGAATATCGTCCAGTTCGGAGTCCGTAAGACCAAGGGCGCGGTGCAGGGACTCGGGGGCGCTACTCACCCCACCAAACTACTGGCCGGCGCGAC
>PLKM01000030.1 GCA_003141095.1 Acidimicrobiaceae bacterium
GCAGTGGGCGCTGCAGGACTCGAACCTGCGACCTCAGCCGTGTGAAGGCTGCGCTCTAACCAGCTGAGCTAAGCGCCCCGAACTTGAATGCTATCCCCTTAGTGGAGCGTTGGCTTTTGGCTGGCGTTGTAGCCTTCACCTGTGCCAGAAAACCTAGATTCAACGCCGGAGCCGAAATCGCGCTTCGCACGTCGACCTCGCAGCGAGTCCGCCGCTCCGCGTAAAGCCATCATGGGCCTCGACAGCCTCGAACGTGGCATTAGCTTCTTCGGGGGGGTCATCGCACTCATCTCCGGCGCGTTCTTCATCCCGCACCTTCTTAAGAACACCACTATCACGGTCACCGCAAAGCACGTCAAGGGTAAGTCCTGCGCCGCCGGTTACAAACTGGTCGCGTCGCTGTGCGAGAAGTCGCAGATAACCCACCCCTCCTACTGGTGGCCCCAGTTCCTGCTGATTGTCGCAGCGGGGCTCGTCATTCTCCTCTTCGCCTGGCTGCGTCGGCGCGTCGGGGTGATCGTCGCCGGACTGCTCCTTGGCTTGGCTTCGGGAACTGCGGGCGTCGTGTTCCTCTTCCTCGCCGGCTGGCTCGGCCTTCGCGCCTGGCGCCTCCAGAAGTACGGCGACGCGTCGTTCAGCGGCTCTTCTCGACGCGCTCGTGAGATGGGACAGGCCCGAAAACAGGGACGCGAACCATCAGCCAAGAAAGTTCGAGGCGCCAAGGGAAGCACGGCCACCACGTCCGCTCCAGTTCCGTCCCCCTCAAAGCGATACACGCCAAAAAAGCCCACTCGCCGCAGTTAGAACATGACGCAGCTCGGCCTTGACTATCCAACAAAGTGGGGTCGCGGATACACCGCTCGCTTCGTTAGGGGTGTGCTGCAGCGTTACTTCATCTCACCCGTCACCCGTCGCATGTCGACGCTCGAGGTACGCGGGCTCGAGAACATCGCCGGCAGCGGCCCGTTCATTTTCGTGGCCAACCACACGAGCAACCTCGATACGCCCCTCGTACTCACCGCGCTTCCGACGGCCGAGCGCAAGCGCACCGTGGTCGCTGCGGCGATGGATAATTTCTTCATGGACGCCCGCAAGGCTTTCTCCACCGTCCTGCTCTTCAATGCCATCCCCATTGAACGACACAAGGTCAACCGGCAAAGCGCCCTACAGGCGCTCGAGCTCGTGCAAGATCACTGGAATCTGCTGATCTACCCCGAGGGGGGACGAACGCCCGACGGCGACCTCAAGGCGTTCAAGGGCGGAGCCGCCTACCTCGCCGACCGTTCGAAGGCCACCGTGATACCGACCTACATCCACGAGTCAGGTCTTCTGCGTGGCCCCAAGTACGCGAAGGCTCCTCAGTTCGTCGAGGCACCCAGCAAGCGACGCCACCACGTCATCGTGACCTTTGGCCCGGCGCTGCACGCTGAAGAGGGCGAGAATCTTCGACGCTTTGGTGCTCGGATCGAAGAGTCCGTGAAGGAACTTGGTCGCGAGGTGAGCGGCGACGCGACCTACGGCGTGAAACGAATCAGCGAGGGCTGAGCGCCGCACACCGCTCGGCGTAGAGCTGGTCGGCCACGCTCTGCATGGGTTCCAGCTCGTAGCCGAGCACCGACTCAAGCACCAGGTCGGCCAGCCACGGATTGAGCGCGAGCACCGGACCGTGGGCGTAGGTGGCCCAGATCCTCCCGGTGCGATACCCGTCAACGGCGCCGTCGTTGCCGCGACCGCGCAGCACCTGGCCGAACGGCGAAATGCCCGGGCCGAGCGTGGTGTGCCCGCCATGATTCTCGAATCCCACCAACGTCCTGTCGCCCACGCGCGCGCACAACTCCCCCACGGACCGACTGGTGCCACGGGTCGTCTCGACGTCCACGAGGCCGAGGCCCTGATACCGGTCGTTGCCCTCGACGCTGAACGAGTGGCCGAGTATCTGCAGCCCCGCGCACACCGCCACGACCGTGGCGCCGTTATCCACGCGCTGTTTGAACGAGCTCTTTGACAAGAGATCGCACGCGAGCCGTTGGGGACCGTCCTCGCCGCCGCCGAGCAGATAGATCGACGCCTCGGGGATCTCCTGGCCGAGTTCCACTGGTACCAGCAAGGCGTGAACGCCCCGCTGTCGGGCCCGCTGGGCGAGGACGAGCCCATTGCCACCGTCGCCGTAGGTTCCGAGCAGATCGGGAAGGAGCGTGGCTATCGTCAACACGGTGTTGACCTCGCGAGCCATTCGCTGAACGCCGTGTAGTTCGCGAGCAGCGCCACGGGCTCGGGTGAGGCGGGTATTCGGTCCACGTCGTTCACCACCTCGAAGGCCACGCCGCCGTAGTCGAGTCGAGTCGCCAGATCGAGGCGACGGTCCCCGAGGCACCACACTCGATGTCCCCGCAGCTTCTCGAAGGGCACGTCATAGAGCCACGACGGATCGCGACCATCGGCGATCCGAGCGTTGATCGCCACCCATACGTCCGCGTCGTCATCTTCAACCGTCGAGAGCAGGGCGTCAAACCCCGACGGATTCTTCGCGAGCAGGAGATGCAAGGTGTGGCCATTCCACTGGCGCAGGGTGAAACGCCCCGCCACCGCTCGTACGGCGTTGATTCGCTGGACCGCGTCGAGCGGTGACACGCCGACCTCGTCGAGGGCGGTGATCGCCAGAGCGGCGTTGGCCTCATTGAAGGCCCCCGGGATCGAAAGCTCGAGCGGCACGTCCACCCCGTCCACCGTCAGGCCGTCGTGAAGGGTCGTAGAGAGCGTGGTCGGTTTCGCGAATCCGCACGTGCAGCTCCAGGTTGACACCTGGTAGTGCACGGCGAGGGTGCACCTGGGACAGGACTTCGCGTCGGCCATCCACCGAGTGGGGATGTCGCACCATCGCACGTTGGTGGCTCCCATGGCGGCGTAGACGACGAGCGGGTCATTGGCATTTGCCACGACCGTGCCGCGAAAGCCACTCTCCGTGCTCAGGCACCGTCGCCAGCGCTCGGCCATCTGGCGGACCTCATTCGCTCGGTCCAGCTGATCGCGCGAGAGGTTGAGCAGTACCACGACGGCGGGGCCCACCTCTCGAACAACTTCGGGAAGCCATGCTTCATCGACCTCCAGCGCAGCGTTCGCGTAGGAGGATTCCACGAGGGCCGCCACGTGACCGGCGGGCATGTTGGCACCGGTGGCGTTCGTGGTGACGTCGCCGCCCCATCCGGCGGCGACCATCGCGGTCGTGGTGGTCTTGCCGTTGGTGCCGCTCACCACGATTGTGGTCCGACCGCGAGCGAGTGCGGACAGCAGCTTCGGCGAGAGCTGGAGGCCAATTCGCCCTCCCGCGACGGTGCCGGACCCTCGTCGCGTGACCCGTGAGCCCCAGTTGACGGTGCGAACTGCGAGGATCGCCAGTCGATTTCGTGCTGACGGGTCCATACTCATTGACCTAACCTAATCACCCGGTAAAACACAGAAGGACCAACCGGGGGGCGGTTGGTCCTTCTGCAAAATCCATGTCATACCCAAAGGGGGGGTTTCGGGTAAAACAGGCTGAAACCAGTATGACGCACCGTCCTCTATCAATCAAGTGAATATAAGTGATACTTGTCATCTGTATACTTGATACATGGAGATTCGCCAACTAGAAGCGCTCGTTGGCATTGCCGAGCACGGCACGTTCTCGAGCGCCGCCGAGGCGCTCGGCACCGTGCAGTCAAATATCTCCAATCGCATCGCGCGGCTCGAGGCCGAGCTCGCCACGGAACTCGTCGACCGCTCCTCGGGAGCGCTCACCGAGTCCGGAGTGATCGTCGTCGAGCGAGCTCGTCGGATTCTCGCCGAGCTGGCGGCGATCGCCTCGGACGTGTCCGAGCTCAACGCCGATATTCATGGTCACGTGTCGCTCGGGATGATCGGCACCGCCGGCCGGTGGATCGTGCCACTGCTGCTCGAGGCGCAACGCTCAAACTATCCCCATATCGCGCTTCGCATCACCGAGGGAACCAATTCGGTCATTGAACCCCAATTGGTCAACGGGCAACTCGATCTCGCGGTGCTCGCGTGGCCGGTGATGGCACCGGAGCTGAACGAGGTCGATCTCTTCAAAGAGGACCTCGTCCTCATCGTCGACAAGACGCACGAATTGGCGCAGGGCAGCGGCTCGGTGACCTTCGAGACGTTGTCCCACTACGAACTGCTGCTGCCGTTCCCCGGCACCCCCATTCGTCGAGAGATCGACGAAGCCGCCCGCGCCCAGGGCATCGAGCTACGCCCCATCATCGAGCTCGACGGTCTTCGCACCATCGCGTCGCTCACCTTCGACGGCCACGGGCCCTCCATCCTTCCCGCCACGATGCTCTCGGCGCACCTTCGCGACAAATTCACCGCCGTCAGAGTCGAAGGCATCTCCCAGCGCCGCGTCAGCCTCGTCACTCGCCGTTTCGGCTTCCCCGCGGCCCCGGTTCGGGCCATCCACGCGTTGCTCATCGACGTCGTAAAGGGCGCCGTCGCCACTCCCGAGGGCGTCTTCATCCCGCCCAACACCACTCTGCAATAGTCGAGGAGTGACTTCACCGTCCCGCGAGGAGATCGCCCAGACCATTGCCCGTCGCGACAAGGCCTTTCGCACGGTCGTGCGGTCGGCGGGGCCGCCGCCGGCTCGACGCAATGCCCGCGTCGACGAACGGTTCCCTTCGTTGGTGCGCTCGATCGTCTTCCAACTCCTCGCGACGTCCGCCGCCAACACCATCCACGCCCGCGTCGCCACGGTCTGTGGCGGCACGATCGACATTGACTCAATACTGAACGCCGGCGTGGTCGATTTGAAAGCAGCCGGACTTTCTCGCACGAAGGCCGAGGCGATGGTCGATCTGGCCGAGCACGTGCAAGACCGGCGCGTCGACATTGCGCGCCACGGACGCATGAGCGACGCCGAGATTCTGCGCGAGGTGACCGCAGTGCGCGGGATCGGACCATGGACGGCTCAGATGTATCTCATGCACACCATGGCTCGACCCGACGTGTGGCCCGTCGGCGACTACGGCGTGCGCAACGGCTGGAGTATCCTGCACGGCCTCGACGAGCTGATCAGTGAAGCCGATCTTCGAAGCGCCGGCGACCGATTCCTCGGCGCGCGCACCGAGGTCGCGTGGTACTGCTGGCAGGCCGTTCATTTCGCGCGCCTCGCCAAGTAATCTCGACGTCATGACCGCACTTTCACTTGTCGACTTCGAACGTGACGCCCTCGACACCCTCACCGCCTACTGCACCATCCCGTGCCTGTCGCCCATGTTCGACGCCGACTGGGCCCAGACCGGCCACATTGATGCGGCCGTGGAACTTTTGGCCTCGTGGGCCCGTGATAGAAGGATCGCCAACTTTGAAGTCTCGATCCACCGCCTCGAGGGCCGAACCCCCGTGCTCTGTGTCACCGTCGAGCCCACCGGCCCCGCCTCGGGCACCGCTGTCCTGTACGGACACCTCGACAAGCAGCCTCCCCTGGGTGAGTGGTCCGAAGGACTGGGCCCGTTCAGTCCAGTCCGTCGCGGCGACCGCCTCTACGCTCGCGGGGTCGCCGACGATGGCTACTCCACGTTCTCCGCGCTGCTCGCGATCGAGGAGATGGAGAGGAGCGGCATCGCCCACAGCCGCTGCGTGGTGCTCATCGAGGCCAGCGAGGAGAGCGGCAGCCCCGATCTTGAGGCGTATCTCGATCACCTGAAGGACCACCTCGCCAACGTGGAGCTCATGATCTGCTTGGACTCCGGCGGGCTCACGTACGACCGTCTATGGCTGACGACGTCACTGCGCGGTATCGTCAACGTCGAAGTCACGCTCAGGGTCCTGGGTCAGGGTCTCCACAGCGGATCGGTGAGCGGCGTCGTCCCTTCGTCATTTCGACTGCTGCGCCAGATGCTCGACCGAGTCGAGGACAGCGCGACCGGGGACATCCTCATCGCAGAGCTCGAGAGTGAGATTCCGGCCAGTCACGTGCAGGCTGCGAAAGAAGTCGCCGCGGAGTTCGGCGACCTCCTGGCCGACTCCCTGCCCACGGTTGACGGAGTGGCGTTGATGGGCAACTCGCCGGAGAATCGCATACTTCGAAGCACCTGGTACCCCACGCTCTCAGTGGTGGGCATGGGCGGAATTCCCGAGCCGGAGATGGCCGGAAATGTTCTCCGGCCGTTCACGACGGCGATGCTTTCCTTCCGACTTCCTCCGAACGTCGACGCCCAGGTGGCCGCCTCGGCGATTGAGAAGGCGCTGAGGACGGACGCGCCGTCATCGGCCGGGGTCACCGTGCGCCAGGCCGGCGAGGGCTGGATGAGCCCTCCCCTCGCGCCCTGGCTGCGTAGCGCCCTGGACGAGGCGTCCACGCAAGCCTTCGGGAAGGCTCCGGGATTCTCCGGCGAGGGAGGCTCCATCCCCTTTCTCGCGTCGCTCGGCAAGCGCTACCCCGACGTGCAGTTCGTGGCGACCGGAGTGCTCGGCCCCAAGTCCAACGCCCACGGCATCGACGAGATGCTCGATCTGCCAATGGCGGTGGGCGTTACCAACGCGGTCATTACGGTGTTAGGTGCATACGCGAAGAAAGAGGACCGATTATGACCCAACACATTGATCTCTGGGTTGACCCCGCGTGCCCCTGGGCGTGGCTGACGTCACGTTGGTTGCTGGAAACAACGAAGGTGCGCGATATCGACGTCAGTTTTCACGTCATGAGCCTCGCGGTGCTCAACGAGGGCCGTGACATGCCCGAAGAGTACGTGGAGCTCATGCAAAAGGCGTGGGGTCCGGTGCGGGTGCTCATCGCCGCCGAGCAACGCCACGGTAACGCCGTCGTCGAGACGCTGTACTCGGCCATGGGCACTCGCTACCACGTGAAGGGCGAGAAAGACCTCGACGCGATGATCACCGACTCGCTCGCCGACGTCGGCCTCGAGGAGGACCTCGCGAAGGCCTCGAGCGACTCCGAGTTCGACGACGCCCTGCGAGCGAGCCACCTCGCCGGGATGGCACCGGTGGGCTTCGACGTAGGAACCCCAGTAATTCACGTGGGCGACGTCGCCTTCTTCGGCCCGGTGGTCACCCCCGCGCCAAAGGGCGAGGCGGCTGGCAGACTCTTTGACGGGGTCCTCGCGGTAGCGAGCACCCCGGGCTTTTACGAACTCAAGCGAACCCGAACAGAAGGACCGATCTTTACATGACATCACGACAAGTACTCGACAATGGAACGCCGCTGCAGATTGCGGGAGATCCGCAGGCGCCCCACGCCATCATCGTGCTGCAGGAAGCGTTTGGGGTGAACGACCACATCCGTGAGGTGACCGAACGCTTCGCCTCAGCGGGCTACTACGCCGTCGCGCCCGAACTCTTTCACCGCACCGGCTCCCAAGAAGTGGCCTACGACAACTTCCCCGAAGCAATGGCAGCAATGGGTGAACTCTCGAAGGAGGGGATGCAGGAAGACCTGGTCAGCGCTTCGGAGTTCTTGAAGGCGGCCGGGTTCACCCCCGCGTCCACCGCGGTCGTTGGCTACTGCATGGGTGGATCGGTGGCGTTCTTCGCGGCGACCCTCGGCGTTGTCGGGGCGGCGGCGAGCTTCTACGGCGGCGGCGTCGAGACCGGAAGGTTCGGGCTGCCCTCGCTCTTGGAGCTGGCACCGGACCTGAAGTCGGCGTGGATCGGACTCTACGGCGACCTCGACAAGGGAATCCCGGTCGAGCAAGTCGAGGCCCTTCGTGCGGAGGTGGCCAAGACGAGTTTCGACACCGACATCGTTCGTTACACCGACGCCGAGCACGGCTTTAGTTGCGACGCGCGACCAGCGGTCTTCAACGAAGCCGCGTCCCGGGACGCCCAGCAGCGCACTCTCGACTTCTTCGCGGAGAACCTGACCGCGAAGTAGCTAGCTGCGCGGCACGTCCTTCCAGGGGACGTCCTTGTCGTTGCGCGGCTCCCCCGCCAGTCCCAGCACTCGCTCACCAATGATGTTGCGCATCACTTCACTCGTGCCGCCCTCGATGGAGTTGCCGCGCATGCGGATGAAGGCCTTGCGCATGTCGCCACCGGTCATGGCCGACTCGGTGGGGCGAATCTGGGGGTAGTTCGAGCCGTAGAGCATGCCCTCTGAGCCCATGAGGTTGACGCACAACTCGCTCGTACGCTGATTCTCCTCGGCGAAGGCCAGCTTCGCGACCGAGCCCTCCGGACCGGGAGTGCCGGCTCGGCGAAGGTCGTTCGCCCGCCAGTTGGTGAGTCGGCCGACTTCGTTTCGCACCCAGCACTGCATCAGCTCGGAACGAACGGCCATGGCGTATGCGTCGCTGCGGCTCGTCCAGTGCTTCTTCCAGATCTTCACGGCTTCGCCAATGAGACCCGATCCGCGCGGGGGCACCGTACCGCCGATGGAAACGCGCTCGTTCATCAGGGTCGTGATGGAAACGCCCCAGCCCTCGCCCACGCCGCCGAGACGGCGGCTGTCGGGAATACGCACCTCGTTGAAGAAGCACTCATTGAACTCCGCTTCGCCGGTCGCCTGATAGAGCGGGCGCACGTCCACGCCGGGGGCGTGCATGTCGACGAGGAAGGCCGTGATGCCCTTGTGCTTGGGCACGTCGGGGTTGCTTCGCGCGATGAGCAGTCCGAAGGACGCCTCGTGGGCGAGCGTGGTCCAGACCTTCTGGCCCGTGACGATCCACTCGTCGCCGTCGCGCTCGGCTCGCATGGCGAGTGTGGCGACGTCGGAACCGGCACCCGGCTCGGAGAACAGCTGGCACCAGATCTCCTCGCCCGTAAAGAGCGGGCGCAGGAATCGCTGCTTCTGCTCGTCGGTGCCGTGGGCGACGATGGTCGGCGCACACATCCCGTAGCCAATGACGTTGCGACCCGCCGCCGTCGGCGCGTTCAACCTCGACATGCGACGAAGCACGTACAGCTGCTCGGCGGGGCTCGCCCCAAGTCCGCCGAGGCCGACTGGAAACTGGGCCCACGCCAGTCCTCGATCGAACTGCTCACTCAGGAAGGTAACCGGGTTGGTTGACTCGGGCGGGAACTCGGCGACCAAGTCGTCAATCAGTCGATCAATCTCTGCTTCACTCGTGGCCACGTGATCTCCTTTGCGCAAACCTGACGCTAGCGAATACTAGGCAGTAATCGCGAGCGCTACCAACATCTCGCGGCCGTGAACTAAAAAGAGGAAGTGAAAACTCCTCGAATTCTCGCCACCTCGGGCGGCTTCGTGGCCGGTCCCGTCCAGCAGTCGGTCCGCCTCGGCTCGATGTTGCTCGACGCCCTCGCACGCACCGACAAGGTCCGTCCTCGGGTCTGCCTGGTCTACACCGCGAGCGGCGACCCGAGCACCTACTACGCAATGTCCTACGAGGCATTCAACGCGGCCGGGTGCGACGTCACCGAGCTGAAGCTGTTCCTACAACCATCGGCCGACCCCGAAGAGCGCTTGGGCACGAGCGACCTCGTCTGGGTCGGAGGCGGTTCGGTCGCCAACCTGCTCGCGTTGTGGCGTCTGCACGGCGTCGACACCGCCATGCGAAGCGCGTGGGAGCGGGGCGTCATCCTGGGTGGTGTCTCCGCCGGCAGCCTATGCTGGCACATCGGCGGCACCACTGACTCGTTCGGACCCACGCTCGAGCCGGTCACCAACGGGCTCGCCCTCTTGCCCTACGCCAACGGCGTGCACTACGACTCCGAGGCCCAACGACGCCCGCTGCTGCACCGGCTCATCGGCGAACGAGTCCTCCCGCCCCTCGCCTACGCCACTGACGACCACGTGGGTGTCTGGTACGAAGGAACCGAGGCCACGTTCGTGGTCGCCGACACACCAGTGTCGCCAATCGACGGACCTGCGGCGTACAAGGTCGAACTACGAGGCGCTGAAGTCGTGGAGACCCGCTACGGCGTGGGCGCCCACTTCTCCTAGCTCGCCGCCACGACCATGGGCGTGGGCAGGGCATCACGGATCGCATTGCTGCGCTTGTTGAGCTCGCGAGCTCGCGACAACGCCTCGCTCGAGCCACACGTCGTGAGCCAGTTGGCGAGCAGCAGGTAGCCATCTTGGGTCAGGACCGACTCGGGATGGAACTGCACGCCCTCGAGTGGCAACGTGCGGTGACGAATCCCCATGACCAGTTCTCCCGCGCGCGCCGTCACCTCGAAATCGCTTCCGAGCGACGATTCGGTCACGACCAGCGAGTGGTAGCGGCCGGCGATCAACGGCGCGGGGGCGCCGGCGAAGACGCCGTGACCTTCGTGCTCGATCAAGCTCGAACGCCCGTGCACTAGTTCCGGGGCCGGCACTACCTCGGCCCCGAAGGCCTCACCGAGCGCCTGATGACCGAGGCAGATGCCGAGCACGGGGATATTGTGCGCGCCGCAATACTGAATTATCTCGATGCAGTTCCCCGCGCTCTTGGGATAGCCGGGCCCGGGAGAAACGAGAACCCCGTCGTACGATGCGTGCTCGAGATCGCTCGCGGCGACCTTATCGTTTCGAAGAACCGTCACCGACGCGCCCAGCTCGGCGAGGTACTGCACCAGGTTGTACACGAACGAGTCGTAGTTATCAACGACCAGGATCGAGGGGCCCGTTGTCATGCACGCATCCTACGGGCTCTGGTCGCGGAGTTACTAACCTTGATTAATGGACGCCAGCGACCTGAAGGATTATCTCGCCCACGTCAACGACGGATTCAACGTCATCCCCCTGCACGTGACGCTGCAACTCGACCGCGAAACGCCCGTGTCGCTCTACCAGCGCTTCAGCAACGGGCGCGCCATCTTCCTGCTCGAAAGCGCCGCGCTCGGCGACGATACCGGCCGCTATTCGTTCATTGGCCTCGATCGACGCTGGCGAGTGCGCGGCGAGGGTTCGAAGACCGTCGTCGAAGGAGCATCCACCGAGCACGATGAGCGCGGCCCGCTCGAGACCATCCGAGCACTGCTGCGGCGGTACCGAACCTACGAACCCCCAGAACTCCCAAACTTCTTCGGCGGGGCGGTGGGCTTTGTCACCTACGACTACGTGCGACGCCTCGAGAAACTCCCGCGGCCCCCGGTGAATGCCATGTGGCCCGACGCCGACTTCTCGTTCCCCGCGGCGGTGCTCATTTGCGACCACCTACGCCACTCGACGACGGTGGTCGTCAACGCGGTCATCGAGCAAGGAGACGATCCGGTCGCGATATTCCACGAGAGCCGGCGCCGCCTGGATGACATCGTCGACATTCTCTTTTCCAACGTCCCCGTGAGCGACCTCGCCACTGAACGGCTGGTGGCGACCGCCCCTTCGCTTCGCACAACGATCGACATCCGCACCATCGCCGCGGGCCTTTCGAACTTCACCCGCGAGCAGTACTGCGCGGTGGTCGAACGCGCGAAGCAGTACATCTACGCCGGCGACGTCTTTCAGGTGGTACCCAGCCAGCAGTTTCGCCGGACGACGTCGGTGAACCCGCTCACCCTGTACCGGGTGCTTCGCTCGCTCAACCCCTCGCCCTACATGTATCTGCTCGACAGCGGCGACACCCAGATAGTTGGCGCCTCGCCGGAGATGCTCGTGCGCGTCCAAGACGGCATCGTCAGCACTCGCCCCATTGCGGGCACTCGCGCGCGAGGGGCGAACGAGGCCGAGGACTTGGCTCTCGAGAAGGAGATTCTGAACGACGAAAAGGAGGTCGCCGAGCACGTGATGCTCGTCGACCTGGGCCGTAACGACGTGGGCCGCGTGGCCACACCGGGCACGGTGCGCGTGGAGCGACTCGCGCGCGTCGAACGCTTCTCGCACCTGATGCACCTCGTCTCGCAGGTGAACGGCGAGTTGGCGCCCGGACTCGACGCGTTCGACGCCTTCGACGCGCTCTTTCCCGCGGGCACCCTGAGTGGCGCCCCAAAGGTCCGGGCCATGGAACTCATCGACGAGTTCGAACCCGTGCACCGCGGGCCCTACGGCGGGGCCGTCGGGTACTTTTCCCTGAACGGCGACGCGGACTTCGCCATCACCATTCGAACGCTTTCCATTCGAAACGGTTACGCGACGGTCCAGGCCGGTGGAGGCGTCGTCGCCGATAGCCAACCCGACTTTGAGTACGAGGAGTGCATCAACAAGGCCTCAGCTCCGCTGCTGGCCCTGGAGATCGTTGATCCGAGCAACACGGGCTCGAAGTAGCCTCGACCGCGACGCACGCTCGTCCTCGAGCGCCGGCTCACCGACGTTTCATCTTCTCCCAGTAAGGTGGCCACCAATGACGCAAATGGGTGATTCGTACGACTTGACCCTGGCAGCCGCGACGCTGCGCTCTAACAGTTCTGACGTCCACGTGCTCTTAAAGGCCCTCTGCGACGAGCTCGCCGACGCCGTCGGGCAACGACTGAAGGTGCAGCGGGGCTCTGGGCGTTTCCGCAAATCCGAGGCGATCTCGTCGGTGCAAATCGACATGGCGAACGATTCCTTCGAAGCCGCGGTTGACGGCTCTACCGTTCGCTGCACCATCGGTCATATGTCGGGCGGCATTCGAATCCGCAGCGAGTCCGTCGACATGGACGAGTGGACGGTTCGCCTGCTGAAAGCGCTGCAGGCCGAGGCCGCCCATAGCGACGCCGCGCGTCAAGCCCTTGAAAATATCGTTATTGGAGGAAATACATGAGTGAAGAAGCCAGCGAACTCGCCAGAACCACTGAACACCGCCTCGAGGAGCTCGAGAAGGGACTCTTCACGTCTGACCTCTCGGTCAACGAGTTCCTCTTGATCAAAGAGGTCGGTTTTCATCCCGTGGGATTCGTGATGGGTTCGTCGATTTATCACACCGGTATCCAGACCCGTAAGTGGGGCCAGAGCCAAGAACTCACCAAGCTCACCGAGGCCATGTACAACGCCCGAGAGCTCGCGATGACTCGAATGGAAGAGGAGGCCGCCGAGCTCGGCGCCGACGGTGTCGTGGGTGTTCGCCTCGACGTCAACTACTACGAGTGGGGTAAGGACGCCGCCGAGTTCATCGCCGTGGGAACGGCCGTGAAAGCCGAGGATGGCGTCTCGCGGCTCAACAAACTTGGCAAGCCCTTTACTTCAGACCTTTCCGGCCAGGACTTTTGGACGTTGCTCCAGACGGGCTACATGCCCCAGGGCCTCGTGATGGGAACCTGCGTGTACCACATTGCCCACCGCGGCATCGGACAGACCCTCGGGACCACGGGTCAGAATGTCGAACTACCGAACTTCACCCAGGCTCTCTACGAGGCACGAGAGTTGGCCATGACGAGGATGCAGGACGAGGCGACCCAGCTCGGGGCCACGGGAATCGTCGGGGTGCGCCTGGAGGAGAAGACTCACCAGTGGGGTTCGCACACCATTGAGTTCCTCTCGCTCGGCACCGCGGTCTCCAAGACCTCGGACGACATCACCCTCGCCAAGCCCATCACGATCATCTCGCTCGACAACTGATGACCGAGCAATCCGGAGTTCCCGACGTCGCCGAGCAGCGACTCTCGGCGAGTTCATTCTCCTCTGGCCTAAGCGTGTCGGATTTCGCGGCGTGTCTCGACATGGGATTAGAGCCCGTAGGTCTCGTCCAAGGTTTCTGCGCCGTGCGAACAACCTCTTCTCTCAATTTCGGCAACGGACCAGCCGGCTTCACACGGTCAACGTCCCCCTATCAGCTCTCGTCGGGTGACTACGTCGAGAACTACCAGTGCCCCCACGGAATGGTTTCGGGCGAGCACCGGATGTGGGGTCAGAACTACCAACAGCCATGGATTGAAAACACCTGGCGACAAGGCTTCACCAACGCCTTCACGCGCATGGTGAAAGAAGCGAACACGATCGGCGCTCACGGCGTCGTGGGCGTACTGGACAACGTCACTCGGATTGGACAGGAAGGCGTCCTGGAGTTCAGCATCCGGGGCACGGCCGTTCGAGTTCCGAAGCTGCCCGCCCCGTCGTCGGGACCTTGGACGACCTACCTCGCGGGACAGCGGCTCGCCAAGATCATCGAGGCGGGCTACGTTCCCGTGTCCATCGTCGCCGCCGTCTCCTCGGTTCGAGTGTGGGCGTCGTGCATCACCGAGTACCTGATGGAGGGCAGCGGCATGACCATGTGGGCACAGAACTCCGACAGCGTCGAAGTCGAGCAGATCGTCAGCGCTCGCATGGCGGCTCGGGCGCTCGTGCGCAACTCCGTGCGCGCACAGCTCCACGGGGATCAACTGCACGGTGTTGAACTCAACATCCGCGAGCACGAGTTCGCCAAGGGTGATTTGGAGATCCAGCCGGTCCTGCGGGGCAACCGGATCCGTCGCTTCAAGGACTTCGACCCGCTGCCCGCACCGCGCTTGACGGTGCGCTTATCATGACGAACCCGCCAGCCGCCAAGGAGCCGTTCAACCTCAAGGACGAAGTCCGCCGGGCCGTCGCGTCACTCGAGATGAAGAGCACGAGTACGCATTCAACGACGTCGGACCTTTCGATCGACGAAGAGCTGAATCTGCACTCGATTGGGTGGGAACAGGTTGAGCTCGTCAGCGGCATCTCGGTGTTCTCCGTGCCAGCGGGACTTTGGAACTGGGGTCAGGGCGAGATCGCCGGAGCCTCCAAGGCCCACGCCCAGGCCTTCAACCACGCCATCAGCCGCATCCACAAAGAAGCGGCGGACGCGGGCGGGCACGGCGTCGTTGGCGTGCATATCGAACGCTCGGTTCATCCCTCTCACGTTGAAGTGTCGCTGCTCGGCACGGCCGTTCGCCCCATAGGTGCGTCGCCGGTCAAGCCCGAAGAAGTATTCGTATCCGACCTTTCGGCGCGGGACTTCGCACTCTTGATGGTGGCGGGCTGGCAGCCACTGGGGCTCGCCTGCGGCGCCAGTTTCGTCTACGCGCCGCGACGCCAGATGAGCGCCGTGCTGCAGCAATCGTCCCAGAACATCGAGCTGACGAACTTCACTGAGGCCATGTACTCATCAAGAGAGTCCGCCATGGAGCGAATGCAGCAGATGGCGATCGCCCTCAAGGGAACCGGCGTCGTCCAGGTGAACGTCGTGGAGGGGCCGATGCCCTTCGCGACCCACGCCGTGGGTTTCGCCGCATGGGGAACCGTCGTTCGCCTCGCCAAAGAGTCCCACCAGCTCATGCACCCCCAGATGGTCGTCTCTTTGAACGACCCCACGGCGGTCTTTGACGCTGCGACGCTCGCCTGATCGGATCGCGGCTGCGAAGCAATCGTCCTCGATGCTCCGGTGTCGCGCCATCTGGACCATCGAGGTGACCTCGACGTAACGGTGAACGCCACCAACTCGCGTGCTCGATCATGCAGCCCACTCCCGGATCAGTGGCGGTGGGCCCGACGCAAGAGGTGTACTCGACGCGGAACCTATGCTGGATTTGGACACGACATCAGCCTCTGGAGGTGACCACGTGGATGAACAGAGTCATTACGAGAAGTGGCACCAAGCTTTCGAGGCGTCAACCCTGCGAAAAGGTCCGTTCACGACGATGTCGGGCGTTCCGCTCGAACCCGTCTACGGGCCGAAGGACGGCGAGTTCCCTGGTGAGTTTCCCTACACCCGGGGGGTTCACGCGGCAATGTACCGCTCTCGACTGTGGACCATGCGCATGTTCGCGGGCTTTGGCACCGCGATTGACACCAATACCCGCTTCAAGGAGATAATTCGCTCCGGCGGCACCGGACTCTCGACGGCGTTTGACATGCCGACGTTGTTGGGCCTCGACTCCGACGACCCGATGTCGCTGGGTGAGGTCGGACGCTGCGGCGTGGCGATCGACTCGCTCGCGGATATGCGCGACCTCTTCGCCGACATCGACCTGGGCGCGATCACGACATCAATGACCATCAACTCCCCCGCCGCGGTGATGTTGGCACTCTTCGTGGCTCAGGCCGAGGAGTCGGGCGTGTCGCGCGATCGCCTCGGCGGCACCCTGCAAAACGACATCCTCAAGGAGTACCAAGCACAAAAGGAGTTCGTCTTCCCCCCTCGCCAGTCCATGCGACTCGTGCGAGACACGATGGCGTTCACCGCGGCGTCGATGCCCAAATGGAACTCGATCTCGGTGTCGGGCTACCACATTCGTGAGGCCGGCTCCACCGCGGCAGAAGAGCTGGCGTTCACGTTGGCCAACGGCTTCGCCTACGTGGAACTCGCCCAAGAGGCCGGACTCGCCGTTGACGCGGTGGCGCCCCGGCTCTCGTTCTTCTTCAACGCCCACATCGACTTCTTCGAGGAGATCGCGAAATATCGGGCCGCGCGGCGTATCTGGGCGAAGTGGATGCGCGGACATTACGGCGCGAAGGACGAGCGCTCGTGGCAGCTTCGTTTCCACACGCAGACAGCTGGCGTATCGCTCACGGCCCAGCAGCCGGAGATCAACATCGCGCGCACCGCCATCGAGGCCCTGGCGGGCGTGCTCGGCGGCACCCAGTCGCTCCACACCAACTCACTCGACGAAGCCCTCGCTCTGCCGTCAGAGAAGGCCGCGAGGATTGCGCTACGCACCCAGCAGATCATTGCGCACGAGACCAACGTGGTGAACGTCGCCGACCCCCTCGGCGGTTCCTGGTTCGTCGAAGAGCTCACCGATGAGATGGAACGTCAGGCCGAGGAACTCTTCGCCGAGATCGCCGCGATGGGCGACGGCTCGATGTTGGAGGGCTGCATCAAGGGCATCGAGGAGAACTGGTTTCAGGGACGCATTGCCGACTCGGCGTACCAGCTCGAGCGCTCCTTCAATCAAGGTGAGCGAACCGTCGTCGCCGTCAACGACTTTGTCGAGGGCAACGACGACGACGATCTCACGATTCTGCGCATCACGAACGAGGACGAGCTCAAACAGAGGCGTCGTCTCGACCAAGTCCGTCGCGACCGCAACGACGAGGAAGTTCGAGGCGCCCTCGAACGACTCCGCACTGACGCAATCGACCCCGAGATCAATCTCATGCCCGCGCTCATCAACGCCGCGAAGGCGTACGTGACCGTGGGTGAGATGATGTCGGCGATGGCCAGCGTCTTCGGCCGCCACGTGGAGGTGCCCTCACTATGAGCGTTCGAGTCCTCGTCGCCAAGGTCGGACTGGACGGCCACGATCGCGGCATCAAGGTTGTCGCGCGCCTCTTGCGAGACGCGGGCATGGAGGTGATCTATACCGGGCTCTTCCAAACGCCCGAGACAGTGGCGATCGCGGCGATCCAAGAGGACGTCGACGTGGTGGGGCTCTCCCTACTCTCCGGCGCGCACCTCACGTTGGCGCCGCTCGTCGTACGCGCGCTACGCGAACGCGGTTCGGATATACCGGTGGTGGTTGGTGGGATCGTCCCCAACAATGATCTGGCCGATTTGGAAGCCGCCGGCGTCGCCGCCGTGTTCGGACCCGGCGCGGGTGCCGATCACATCGTCGCCACGATCAACTCCCTGGTTGCCCCCTCCCTCTAGCCAGCTGATTCTCTTCGTTGCGATCGAGTCAGCGATCGAATGATCCGTGGCGACCCGAGCCACCGCGAAACTGTGCGGCCCCCGATTGACTCTCGCCCGACATCAGCACTTCAAATCCCGTCTGGAACTCGAACGCCATGGCATCGTCCTCGTTCCTCGACCATTGTGAAATCGCCGACAGTCGATCACTGCGCAGGCACTTCTGCGGCATCGCCGCAATCTCACCGGCGAGTTCGATCGCCGCGTGCAGCGCTTGTCCCTTCGCCACCACGCGATTGGCGAGACCAATCTCGAACGCTTCTTGGGCTTTTACCGCACGACCGGTGAGAATCATCTCCATCGCCCTCGAATGACCAATCAGTCGCGGCAGCCTGACGGTTCCGCCATCAATCAGTGGAACCCCCCACCTTCGACAGAACACCCCGAAGACCGCGCTCTCGCTCGCCACCCTCAGGTCGCACCACAGCGCCAACTCCAGACCCCCGGCGACGGCGTACCCCTCGACCGCCGCGATCACCGGCTTGGATAGCTTCATGCGCGTGGGCCCCATGGGTCCAGGGCCGTCGGGGCGAGCCTTGTTCTCTTCGTTGGTTCCCAGAGCCTTCAGATCAGCGCCCGAGCAGAAGTTCTCGCCCCCGCCGACGAGAATCGCGATCAATTGGCTCTCGTCCTCTTCGAACGCGATGAATGCTTCGAGGAGTGCACGTGCCGTCGGACCGTTCACCGCGTTTCGCGCCTGGGGTCGATTGATCGTCACCACCGTGACAACGCCCCGACGTTCGCAGTTCACTGTGCTCATGACCCTCCTTCGCGGGCTTCATCGCGATGTCCTACATCGCCATCTTGACGCGGCAGCCCATCCAACCACGGGCTAACCATAGAACCTCTTCGTCGGGGCAGGTTGGCCCGACGTAGAGCGGTTATCTGGCGCATGGAAGGCATCGCCTTCTCACGAAGAGCGCTGGAGCGTCGCCACCACTTGACGGATCGACGCGAGGCGTTCCTACGAGATAGGAGACCTAAAGGGTTTCGAAGTGAGGCGCGCGTGCAGGTGCATGTCGTGCCAGCCGTCGGGATGCTCGAGCGCGCCCTTTAAGGTTCCCTCGATCGCAAACCCAGCATTGGCCGCGACGTGACATGAGGCGTGGTTGTGCACCGAATGCAGCAGCTCCAGCCGGTGCAGGCCCAAGGGGCCGAGTGCCCACTCACTTAGGGCGAGCGTAGCTTTCGAAGCCACACCGGCTGACCGGGCGTGGGGGGCGACCCAGTAAGCGACCTGGGCGGCCCCGTTTTCGAGGTCGATTCGATGCAAGGCAATATAGCCAACGGCCAATCCGTCGAGACGGTTCTCGATCGCCCAGCAGGCGTCGGCCTCGCCTTGCCACGCACCGCGCCAGATTCGTACCATCTGCTGCGCTTCGAAGTCGTCAAGTGATCGTCGATGCCACTGCTGGATCTCAGGATCGGAATACGCGACAACGATGGTCGGCGCATCGTCAATGGCCCAAGGCCGAATCGAGAAACGATCGTCGATCTCGAGTAGCGGCTGCTGAATGCTCGCGACGGATCCAGGCAACAGCAGTGGATCGACCAATCGGGGCATTGTACAAGTATGACTGCGCTGGATTCCCGGACGGAGGACGCGACTCCACTCGCTTGCCCGCCTTCGAGACCACCGAATCCCCTTAGCTCTGGCGAGCGCCTGATTTCCGCGGTTTCCATTCGCATTGGAGTCCGCCTGCCCATCGACGCCACGACAGCGACGGGGGGTCAATTTGAGCGAGACTTGGGCCGTTGTAGTGATAGTGACGACTCAAAGTGTGATCCCCCAGGCAACTGAAGCTGAGGGCCTTCGGAATATCAAGACCGATGCCGAAGATGGACTGTGCGTCCAGCGGCTCAAACGCGTCTATTCAATAATCGCCGCGATCAATGATGCGATGCTCCGTTCGGACAACGACGATTAGGTTTTTGGCGACGTCTGTCGAATCACGGTGGGACAAGGCGGCTACTACCTCTGGGCGATGACTACCCGACAAGAGCGCCGACCACTACGCTTCTAGAGTGCTTGAGCGCTGGACCCGAGCGGTTATCAAATGGCGCATTGTTGTCATAGCCCTTTGGGTCGCCGTCATGATCGTCGGGGCGCTATCGGCCACGCAACTCTCAGGCTTGCTCACCACGTCGCTGACGGTGCCCGGAACGAGCTCAGCCCAGGCCGACAGCATCCTGATCCACAAGTTCCACGAGAATATCGAGGGCACCTTCACCGTGGTCCTGCCCGTCAAGGGTTCCGCGACGCAGCACATTGCCTCGCTCGAGAAGTCCATTGCGAAGGCGGCCTCGACCGTTCGAACCGCCACTGTGAGCGAGGAACGCGAGGTCGACGGGATTCTCTACGCCAACGTCAATACCTCGCTCGATCTCGCCCAGGCGGCGAACGTCACCGGCGTCCTTCGCCACGCGCTGGCCCGTGACGGCCTACGGGGCGCCCTCGTCACCGGACCACCGGCCCTGCAACACGACATCACGCCAGTGCTGACGAACGATCTCCATCGCGGCGAGATTCTCGCGGTGGTGCTCGCCCTGCTGCTGCTCATTGCGGTGCTCGGGGTGTGCTGGGCGATTCTCATTCCCTATCTCGTCGCCGGAGCGACGACGGCCGGCACGCTAAGCGTCGTGTACCTACTCGCCCACCGATTCCTCATGGTGCTCTACGTCCCCAACGTGATCGAGCTCATTGGTCTCGCGCTCGCCATTGACTATTCGCTGCTGATCGTCCACCGCTTTCGCGCCGAGATCAATAAGGGCGGCGTGAGCGTCGAGGACGCCATCGTCAAAACCATGTTCAGCGCCGGTCGCACCGTCGTACTTTCGGGCTTCGCCGTGGCGATTGGTCTCACGACCCTCTTCATCGTGCCGGTGCCCTTCGTGCGCTCACTCGGCGCCGCGGGACTCGTCGTTCCTATCTTCTCGCTCGCCTCGGCCCTCACGCTGCAGCCGGCGCTGCTGTCGCTGCTCGGGCGGCGCGGCGTGCAACCCGTTGGCATCAAGGGGCTCATGCTTCGCCGCGAGATCTCGTCTGGAACATGGGCGAAGATCGCCCGTGGCGTGATTCGTCGGCCTAAGTTGATCCTGGTGACCACCGTCGTGGTGCTGCTCGGCGCAACGTCCTCGGTCTTCTGGCTCCAGTTGACGCCGGGCTCGGTCACCGCCATTCCCCAGCAGATTGAGGCGGCCCACGCGCTCACGCTGGTGAGCAGTCGGGTAGGCCCGGGCGTTATTACGCCGATTCAGATCATTATCGACACCGGGCGCTCTCACGGGGCCACGACGAAGACCGCCTCGGACGCGCGGCTGGCGCTCGCCGAGTCAATCCTCAAGAACCCCGAGGTGATGATCGTCGCCATTGGCCACACCAAGCCGTTCGAGGACCCGTCGCGCCGCTACGAGCAGATACTGGTGATCAGCCGCGAGGACTTCGGCAGTGAAGGCTCGCAGCATCTCGTGGGTGTCATTCGAAACTCCATACTCCCGCGGGCCAAATTCCCCGCCGGATCCACGATCTACGTGGGCGGCGCCCCGGCCCAGGGCGTTGACTTCCTCAACTCCGTGTACGGCAGCTTCCCCTGGATCGTGCTGCTCGCGCTCGTGCTCGCGTACGCGGTGCTGCTTCGAGCCTTCAAGTCAGTGCTCTTACCCCTCGTCGCGGCGTTGCTCGACCTCGTCTCGGTGGGTGTCGCCTACGGAATGCTCGTCCTGGTCTTTCGATTCGGTGTCGGCTCATCGATCCTTGGTACCTACCGCGTGAGCCAGATCGAAGGCTGGGTACCGGTCTTTCTCTTCGCCATGCTCTTTGGGCTTTCCATGGACTACGAGGTCTTCATCGTGTCCAGAATGCGCGAATCGTGGAGCCAGGGGTCGAGCAACGCCGACGCGATCGTGGAAGGACTCACCAATACCGGTGGCGTAGTGACGAGCGCGGCGCTGATCATGGTGGTCGCCCTGAGCGGGCTCGTGTTTGGCCACATTGCGGGCCTTCAAGAGCTGGGCGTCGGGCTCGCGTTGGGCGTACTCGTCGACGCCACCATCGTGCGCGGACTGCTACTGCCCAGCATCATGGCGCTACTCGGACGCTGGAACTGGTGGCTGCCGTCACCGGTGGCGCGCGTTCTACGCACTACTGCCTCGCCTCTCGAACCNNGAGAGGCGAGGCAGTAAGCGCGTACTACGTTAAGGGGTTACTTGACGACCCTGATCGCAAAGCGGATCGAGGGCACCTGGTAACCAAGGGCGAGGCCCGGGTAGTCACGTGCGTAGGAAAGCACGGGGACCATGCCGTACGGAGTGCTCGCGAACGACGGCGACAGCGAGTACAACATCGGGTAGAGGTCGATGATGTGGGTACCGACTCCGCCGGTGGCGTGCAGGTGGATCACCATGTAGCCGTTGGAGTTGAACCCGCAGCCGTAGCCCATGTAGCTGTTGTCGTAGTCAACGCCCAACGTATTGTCCAACTGGGTCCAGCCAACGCCCTTGATGCTGATCGTGAACTCCTGACCCTCCTTGAAGGTGTTGGTTCCAGTCCCGGACTGTCCGACCGCTACCGCGGCAAGCTGCTTGGCGACCTGCGCCGGGGTGGGGTTGTTGACGGGAGCGGTGTAGTCATTCGCGGTGGCAACGCCCTCGCTGACGACCGCACCGGCCTTATTGGTGAAGGGAACGATACTCTCCTTCACGTAGAACGGCACCTGCGCTTCGATCGCGCTGCCATTCATCACCTGGACGACGTGCCATCCGCCGAGTCCGTCGGGAATAGTGATCTTCGCGGTGATGTCACCATTGCTGATGGTTCCCGAGCCCAGCGGATTCGAGGCGAACGCCCAGCACGTGCTGTTGCAGTTGACCCGATTGCCAACGACCGTTGACCAGACCAGCGGATCCGTTCCGGTGCCCGAGAGTCCGGTCACGTTGAGGGTCACGTTGGTGTCGACCGGTCCGCTGCTCTGGGACAGGGTCGCGACGGCGGTGCTGGAGGTGTCGAGGCCCGTGGTGGCGAGCGTGGTCACTTCATTGACGGTGGGGGTCACCGACGCGGGCCACTCGATGGCTGCCTTCGTTGGACCATTGTCCTTGGTGGTGTGGAATGCGATCGTCGCGCCGTTGGTGTAGGGAATCGGTGATTGGATCACGTTCATGTACATGTAGCTGATGGCGTTCGCCACTTGGATGTAGTGGGTACCCACGGGCCCCGCGGCGGGGATCGTGATGCTCGCCGTTCCTCGAGTCCAGTTCGCCATCATCTCACCGGTGTAGTGGTTGTCCCACAGGACCGAGGCGCCGCCGGTGTAGAGGCTTGCTCCCAAGGACGTGTACGTGATGGTGATCGGTGTTCCGATCGGGCCGCTCCTGGGCGAGACTGAAACGATTCGCAAGAGTTCGAAGCCACCGTGAGCCACGGCGGCGCCGTTCTGCACGGCGTAGATGTCATGGACACCACCGAAATCGGCGGGCGCCGTGGTGCTGAAGGAGAAGCTGCCAGTCGAGCTCGTGGTGACTGTCGTCATTATGAGCGTGGACTGCGAGTATGAAGTACCCAGATAGTTGACGGTGTTGGGCTCGACGTCCGCAACCCATGTCGCGCTACTCGTTGACCAGGTCAACTCAACGCTGGAGTTTGCGGCAAGTCCGGTACCCGAAATGACCATCGGCGTTCCCGTGACACCTTGATCCGGCGTCACCGTCAGATTGGCCATGGTCGCCGATGTGGTGAAGGTCGGGGCGGTGGTACCGGTGTAGGGCAGCGCCGCGACGCCGGGGATGTTGCTCGGCGCAGTGAGCGTTATGGGGGTTACCGTCGTCGTCGTTGTCGTAGCAGCGTTGCTGATGCCGGCGAACAGCGCGACCGGGATCACCGAGGCGACGATCACCCGCGCGATGGCTGACGGGAGAATTCGCGATATGCGAAGGTGTTTCATGGATTTCCTTTCCTGGAAGTCGGGCACGTCGATTAAGTGGGACCTTGGTCCGGGACTTCAGACCCTGATTCGTTTCTTGATGCACGCAAGCCCGAGCGGGCGATCCAACTGACTCGCTCCGCCCGGGCTTGACGGGTACTGCGTACTACAGCTTCAACCGATCAAGCGGCTGGCAACGCGTTGAGCGTGGCAACCGACGAAGGGGTGAAGTTCGACTGGAACGTGCCAGTGGCACCTGGAACGGCTGGCGTCACGACGACAGTCTTCACGTACGACACCCGGCGGGTGGTGACCTTACCCTTGCGGACGGTCCTCACTATCTTGATCAAGTGCACCTTCTTGGTGACCGCAGGCACCGCGATGGTGTTGACTGTCACTTTGTAGTTGATGACGCCAAGCGTGTCGTAGGCACCTGTCGCTGTTCCCGTTGCAAGAGCCGCGGTCCAGAAGGCCACGCCACTGTGGCTGCCGTAGGCCAACACCAGAGGGGTGGCAACACCACTCACGGTGACGGTTGCGCTCGAAACGTTCAGCGAAGTCAACGGAGCACCGTTGAGGTCGAAGTCATTGCCGTACACCCTAAAGACGACTGTCTGGCCGACGATGAACTCGTTCGTGATCTCACAGCCTGCTCCAAACGCCGGAGCCAAGGCACCGGTCGATCCGGACGCAAGAATCGTGTCAACGTAGAGGGCAATGGGGCCAGAAGGCGTCCCCTGCACCGGCACCGCTACTATCTCGGCGATCGGCGTTGCCGTGGCCGTGGCGTAGTCGGTGGCGTCAGTAGGCGTGAAGGTTGCCCCCAACGAAATCGCACCGGCTGCAGCTGGCGTCCATTGGCACGTCGCAAGGAACGGGGTTACCGTCGATGTCGCGACCGCGCCACAACCAGTGATCGTGGTGCCGCCGGCCGTGAAGTTCACCGCACCGGCCACGCTCGTGGTCGCAATAATATTGGCCGTCCCGAGTCCGAAGATTGCCTTCGGGTCCGTCAACTTGATGGTTGGCGTGGTCGAGGCTGATGCCGCCGAAACTCCGACGACGGCAATGCTGCCCATCGCCATAACTCCCGCGACAACCACTGACATTAATCTTTTCATTTTTGGAGTCCTCTCCTATGGTTAGTTACTGCTGCTACTACTTGACGGTTACGACGGTCTTGATTGTCAGGGTCCCCGTGAGGGTCGCCGTGAATGAGTCGCTCTCACGACTGCCGGCGGTGGTGGCCTGAATCGAGAACTGGCCCTTGAAGCTCAGGGTTCCCGTAGCACCCTTGAACTTGCCGGTCCCGCTCAGAACTGTTGCGACACCATTGACGGTCACCGGTGTGGGTGCCGCGCTGTTAACCGCGCAGGCTTGGGTCTTCGTCGATGACACGACCTTCAACCTCAGGCCACTCGTACCAACCAACGATCCAGCGCCCGAGAAAGGGTCACAGGTGCTCGCTGCGGTGCCCGAGCCCGCTCCAGTCAACTTGATCGCACCATCCGTGCCAGTGCCATGACCCGAGACTGACGTCGCCTGGACTCCCGTGCTGCTCCAGAGAAGCGCTATCGTGCCGGTGTAACTGCCCTTAAAGGCCACGTGGGTGACCTTGGTTACCTTCTTCGCCACGTGGTCCGCGAGAGCGGTGTGCGCAACAGGTGCAACGGGCTTTACGGATGCTGCGCCCGATGGGGCGGCGACACCGAGTGCCGCGAGAAGCCCAATGGCCCCCACCGCGACTGCCTTGCGGCCCATTGTTACTTCGGATCCACTTCTTGGTGAATTCGCTCGAATCCTCATTGTTTTTCCTTCCAATTTTCTCAAGGTCTTATAGACATCTTAAGAATTTGGCGCCGAGAAAACTATGGGACTGCTGGGGCCAAAAGTCACTTCGTCGGCCTCGAAGCATCTTCAAAGACGGGTAATACCCGAGGAAATCGCCGCTTTCTGCAAAGTCGTAATCCAACTGTAATAGTCAGTCAGAAAGTTCGCGGCTATCGATGTAGATCCGCATCAACGTATCGTCGTCACGGCGTGACGACGATACCTCGCGTTCTTCGACAGTTCCCGCGCGGCCACACGACGAACAGTTCGCGACACGCTCGTGAAGGCTGCCGCGACAGGAATTCGCGTCAGCGAAAACTCGTCATCATCTTGGCGAGTTCCACAGAGCCCGGACAAAGCTTCTCGTACGGAACGGTGTTGAGGGCGTACTCGGGAGTGTTGTTGAGTTCGTGCACGTCAAGCGCCGACTCGTCCACGTACAACAGGCCCGTCGCGATCTCCCCGCGGCTGCGGCGCTCTCGGATGTACTCCTCCACCTTCTGGCGATCGTACGGGTCGTAACCGGCGGGCACCGATCGAAAGCGCACCACGCTGCCGTCGTGCATCGTGACCTCGGTGGCGTCGTTCTCATCGAGTGACTTGTGAATCTCCTTGCGGATCGGCACGAAGTCGGTCTCGATCTCCTTCACTTCGTGTTCGCGCATGAATCGGTAACTCTTGGTTGAACCCTCATGGTCGTTGAACGTCACGCACGGCGAGATCACGTCGACGAGCGCCAGTCCGTTGTGCGCCGCCGCCGCCTTCAGAATCGGCACGAGCTGCGCCTTGTCACCCGAAAAGCTACGGGCGAGAAAGGTGGCTCCCATGCTGAGGCCGAGCAGGACCGGATCGATTGGGGCCATAGCGTTGGGTTCACCCTTCTTGAGGCGCGAGCCAATGTCCGCCGACGCCGAGAACTGACCCTTCGTGAGGCCGTACACACCGTTGTTCTCGATGATGTAGATCATGTTCACGTTGCGCCGGATGGCGTGGGCCAGGTGGCCGATGCCGATGGAGAGCGAGTCGCCGTCACCTGAAATTCCGATGTAGGTCAACTCGCGGTTCGCGGCGTTCGCTCCGGTGGCGATGGTCACCATACGGCCGTGCGCCGAGTTGAATCCGTGCGCGCCTCTCACAAAGTAGGTCGGGGTCTTCGACGAGCACCCGATGCCGCTGAGCTTGGCGATCGTGTGGGGCGGCGTTGAGAGCTCCCAGAACGTGTGGGTGATCGCTGCGGTCACCGAGTCGTGGCCGCAACCCGCGCACAACGTCGATACCGCTCCTTCGTAGTCACGGATCGTCAGCCCGATCTCGTTCTTTGGCAGCGAGACGAGGGGAATGAGTGGCTTGGTAATTGACGTCATTGTTAGTTCTCCAACTGGTTAGTGACACCGTCGACAACCTGGCGGGCGCTCAACGGGAAGCCCCCGTAGGCCAGGACCGAGCGCATCTTTTCGATTGCCACGCCGGTCTCTATGGAAATGAGCGAGCGCAACTGGGCGTCGCGGTTCTGTTCAACGACAAAGCAGTAATCGTGTTCTTCGACGAATGGACGTACTTCGGCCACGAAGGGGAAGCCCCTCACCCGCATGAAGTCAGCGACCACGCCCTGTTGGGCGAGTTCATCAATGGCCTCGCGCACCGCGAGGTCGCATCCCCCGAGTGTGATGATCCCCACCGTCGCGCCGGCGTGTCGCTCGACGATCGGCGCTGGCACGTGAGTCGCCGCGGAGGCGTGCTTCTTCTTCAGTCGATCGACGACCTCTTTGTACTCGTTGGAGTCTTCGGTGTACCTACCGAACTTGTCGTGACCCGATCCTCGGATGAAGTACGCGCCCTTGGAGTCCGAACCCGGTAGGGTCCGCGGCGTGACGAACTCCGAGTCCTCATCGGTGTAGCGGAAGAATTCGACCATCCCCTCGAGGTCCTTGTCGTTGAGCACCCGACCTCGATCGGGAACGTACGAGTCATCCCACGTCAGTTCCGGCACGACCCAGTCGTTCATTCCGATATCGAGATCGCTCAGCATGAAGACCGGGGTCTGGAACCGCTCGGCGATGTCGAAACTCTGCACCGCGAACTCGAAGCACTCCCGGGGGTTCGCGGGGAACAGCAGTATGTGCTTCGTGTCGCCGTGCGAGGCGTACGCGCAAAGCAAGATATCGGACTGTTGGGTGCGCGTCGGCATGCCGGTGGAGGGACCGGTGCGTTGCACGTCAATCAACACCGCCGGAATCTCGGTGTAGTACGCGAGACCGAGGAGCTCGTTCATCAGCGAGATCCCCGGGCCCGACGTCGAGGTGAAGGCGCGAGCCCCGCTCCACGAGGCCCCGAGCACCATGCCAATCGCGGCGATTTCGTCTTCGGCCTGGATGATCAGGTAGTTGTTCTTGTAGGGCAACTCGCCGGGCTCGGGGTTCTCCACGGGTTCGCGTCGATACTGTGCGCAGAGCCGGGTGAAGTTGTCCATCACCGCGGTCGCCGGGGTGATGGGGTACCAGCCCGAGACGGTGGCGCCGGCGTAGAGGCACCCGAGCGCGGCGGCGGTGTTGCCGTCGATCAGAATCGAGTCCTTGGTCGCGTCCATTGGCTCCACTCGAAACGGCAGCGGGCATTCGAAGTTCTCCATAGCGAAGTTGTAGCCAAGTCGCAGGGCGTTCTGGTTCGACTCGCGCAGCAGCTCGTTGCGAACGAACGTCTCCGCCAAGAGGTCGGACACGAGTCCGATGTCGATGCCCACGAGGGCGACGACCGCTCCCGCGTAGGCGATGTTCTTCATCAGGATTCGTTCGCGCGGCGCGGCGAAGTTCTCGATGCACATGCGTGCGAGCGGGACCCCCAGGAACGTCACGTCGGGGCGCAGCAAGTAGTCGTCGAGCGGCCACGAGGAGTCGTACAGTACGTACCCGCCGGAGCGGACATCGTTGATGTCCTCTTCGTAGGTCGCCGAGTTCATCGCCACCATCAAGTCGTAGTCGAGGGCTCTGGCGGTGTAGCCGGACTTGTTCACTCGAATCTCGTACCAGGTCGGCAGACCTTGGATGTTCGACGGAAACAGGTTCTTGCCCGAAACGGGAATGCCCATGCGGAAGATGGCTTGCATCAGCAAACTATTGGCGCTCGCCGATCCCGTCCCGTTGACGTTAGCCAATTTGATCGAGAAATCGTTGACCCTGACGGTGGTGCCCTGAGCGGTATCAATCGCCATGACCTAACTCCCTACTTCACTCTTGGTTTTTGCGCGCCGCACGGGAATCCTCAAGACTCCCGAATCTACGGCGTACGGAATCAGTAATTCGAACTCTTCCATGTCCCACGCGGCGGTCGGGCAGCGCTCCGCGCAGAGCCCGCAGTGAACGCAGACATTCTCGTCCTTCACCATGACCCGCCCGGTCTGGGGCAGGCCCGCTGAGACGTACAACGACTGCGTGGGGTTTACCGACGGGGCCGAAAGCCGTTCGCGCAGATCCGCTTCCTCGCCGTTGTCGGTGATGGTCAAACACTGCACCGGACAGATGTCAATGCAGGCGTCGCACTCAATGCAGAGTGGCGCCTTGAAGGTCGTCTGCACATCGCAGTTCAAGCACCGCTGGACTTCGCGAGCCGCTTGTTCGGCGCTGAAGCCGAGCTCCACCTCGAGCTCCAATGATTCGAAACGCTTCGAAAGCTCGATGTGGACCATCTTTTGGCGCGGCGACGGGTTGTAGTCGTTGTGGTAACTCCACTCGTTCATTCCCATCTTGGTACTACTGATATCCATGCCGAGCGCCGGCCGGTCGTCGAGCGACTCTCCCGAGCAGAGGGCGTGAATCGACAACGCGGCCTGGTGTCCGTGCGCAACGGCCCAGATGATGTTCTTCGGTCCAAACGCCGCGTCACCACCAAAGAAAACCCCCGGCAGCGTCGACTGGAAGGTCACTTCGTTGACCACCGGCATGTCCCACTCGCCGAACTCCAGGCCGAGGTCTCGTTCAATCCACGGGAATGCGTTCTCCTGGCCAATGGCGAGGATGACGTCGTCACAGGGGACGACGACGGTGTCGAGGACCTTCGAGTGAACCGCCCCCTCGTCCCACTCGAGCACGTCAAACTCCATGCCGACCAGCTTGCCGTCTTCGAGGAGGAAACGCTTCGGCGCGTGGTTGACGATGATCTCGACACCCTCTTCCTCGGCGTCCTCCAGCTCCCACGTCGAAGCCTTGAAGTATTCGCGGGGCCGACGGGCCATGACCTTGATCTCGGTCCCTCCAAGACGTCGAGACGAGCGACAGCAGTCCATGGCGGTGTTGCCGACCCCGATGATGAGCACCCGCCGGCCAATCTTGTCAACGTGGCCAAACGCCACTGATTCCAGCCAGTCAATGCCGCTATGGATGTTGGTGTCGTCCTCGTCGTGACGTCCGGGCAACTCGAGGCCCTTGGCTCGCGGGGCGCCCACTCCGACGAAGATTGCGTCAAATTTTTCCTCCAGCAATGCCTTCAGGCTGGTGATTGGCGAGTTGTAGCGGATATCGACGCCCATATCGAGGATCACCTGCGTCTCATCATCGAGTACCTTCGCGGGAAGTCGAAACTCCGGGATGTTCGAGCGCATCAAACCACCGGGCCGGTCGAACTGTTCGAACATCACCACTTCGTAGCCGAGCGGCATCAGGTCATTGGCCACCGTGAGAGCCGATGGACCAGCGCCAATACAAGCGACGCGTTTCGAATTCTTCTGCTCGGGAATGGCGGGAAGTCGGTCACTGATCTCGCCCCTGAGGTCCGCGGCGACCCGCTTGAGCCGACAGATGGCGACGGGGCTCCCGTCAACCCTCGCGCGCCGACACGCTGGCTCGCATGGCCGGTCACAGGTCCTTCCGAGAACCCCAGGAAAGACGTTGGACTCACGGTTCAACATGTACGCGTCGTCGAAACGCCCTTGGGCAATCAAGCGAATGTACCCGGGCACGTCGGTGTGGGCGGGGCACGCCCACTGGCAGTCGACGACCTTATGGTAGTAATTCGGATCCCGATCGTTCGTAGGCTCCATCAAACACTCTCCTTCGACACTCTCGACCAATCGCACAGTACAAAATGCGCATCGTGAAACACGACCTTTTGCTTACTGTAGTCCGAAGAATTTTTGAAAATAGGCAGAAATAAAGGACTTACGTCACAGGGTTTTCAATGTCGTGAGCGTGCGTCGTGAGCGTGCGTCGTCCACGAACCCCCGATGCACCTTGGCGAAACCGGCCACTCCCCGACACCCTGCACCGGCCGTGATCCACACCCAAATCGACGACGTTGAGCAAAACGAAGGACCGGTCAAGCGCGCGACATCAGGCACTCGCGACGGGCGGATGGGCCAACGTTCACTGGGTATAGGAGAGGAACCGGCCATTCCAGACGATGATGAGTCCGTTGAGGGCGCTGGGGCATCCCCCATAGCCATAGACGTACGCGCCGGCCGGTGTGGTCCAGAGGTGCGCGAGGGGCGGAGCATCGCCGTGGGCCAGCGACCCGTCAGCACCTCTCTGGTACAAGGTGACCCCGCAGGTGTGAATAGCTGGCGGGGTACTCCATGCTCTCCAGGTGGAGTACTGCACCACACTGTCCAGCTCCATCACTGCTGCTCCAACGATCGCAAGAAGCAGGACCACGACGATTACTTTGAGGATCGAAAGCCGCGACACAATCGCGGCGGTGCCGGCGCCAACGATTGCGAAAGCAACCACCGGCCAGCTCGCGTCGAGGTGAAGGGGAATCGCCAGGACCAGCGTGAGGACGGCAACGACGGGGAAGCCCCATGGCCGCAGACTCGCCCCTCTGTCCCTCTCGGGGGATGATCCGTCGATCGACGATCCGGTGCCGAGCTGATCATCGCGAGCAGATTTCAACTCCACGCCTTCAGGCTACCGACCGTCATGCTCCACAGTCCGACCGGCGACAGGGCGATCAACGCTCCGGCGCGTCCTAGTCGTCCGCGTAGCGGGCCACCGTGAAGGCAATCGTGGTCGGTACACTGAGCGCGAATACCACCAGCATGAAACTCACGATCACCAGTGACGCCCCTGTGGTGTGGTCGCGGACAAAGGCGAACTCAATGAGTCCCGCCGTGACCAGGTACGCGAAGATTGCCCACTTGAAGACAGTGAAGAATGTCCGATGAGAGAAGTCCCTCAAGCGAACGAGCAGCACCGCCGCCGCTACCAGGAGGAGCACTCCACCCACGAGCAGCGCCGTCGCAACGCTCAAGGGCGCCTTGCGTGGAGCGTACGACGCCATCAGGATGCCTCCGACGATGACGAGAGCCAATGCGCCGGTGCTGAGCCAGCCAATGGGTGGAAAGGGGCGNNTGGGTGGAAACGGGCGATCCGACGTTGCGGGGGCGCCTGTCATGTCGTGGGACGTCACTGTGTTGCCACCCTGGTCATGATGATCAGCGTCGCGATCTGCATGACGCCGGTGATACCTGCGGTGTAGATGAATCGTTGCATCAGACGTCCAATTCGTTCACCGTTGGGGACCGGCTTGTTCATTTCGAAGAGCACCGCAATGTTCGCCGGCTCCAGGATGCCCAGCGCAATGACGGCCATGACGCCGACGACGCAAAATGAAGCAATGAGCCAAGAGTGATTGGGGCTCGTCGCGTACAGATTACCCAATTTTCGTGCGATCTGGAAGCCCGTGGCGAGCGTCATCATCACCACNNGTCGGCATGATGATCACCATCTTGGGCATAAACCTCGCGGCGAACTCCGCCCTCGCGGGAATCGACAAGCGCCCAAGAATCGGACCGATCACCAGCCCCACGAAGAGGTCAATCCCGGTCCAGAGTCCCCCGCCCGCAACGTGACAGAACATCAGCGCCCACTGCCAATTGCCCGCTATTGCAATGGTCACAAAAACCACCGCGGCGGCGGAGATTGGAAGCCCCCGCAGGGGTACTATCTGGATCTTGGCCCGGCCCGGCGGACCCTCGCGCGTCAGAGTGACGGAACCCTCAATAACTTCAGTCATGCTCGCTCCCCCGATTTCATGGCCCACCAACTTCTGGAATCTAACTGGTCGACGGGTCGATTTCCAGCAGTGGATTCNNTATCTTCCGCTCGTCGAGGGAACCACTGCGAAGCGAAGAAAACGAGGGCCCCGGGCTGGTGCTGCGGCCCAGGACCTCGACGCCGGCTCAGACGGGCGCATCGCCCTTCAAGGTAACGCGCTGAATCACTCGGTGCTGCGCGTCGACCTTCCGCTCAACATCTTCACTGTTTGTCGAAGGAGGTCCCAGAAGCCAACGTCGCCCTGGGTCCGGTGGTGACCAACACTGTACAAGGGTCGAACGCAGTGCTAGTAGAGGAACGAGAGCAGTCAATCCCCCGCGAACTCGGACCTCGGCGTGGAAACGGTCACGGCTTAGGTCTTACGAAGCGGTCTTCAACTCTTGAAGAATCGCGGTAGCGGCCAAGGGAATATCCGACGCCACACCGTAGACGGGTAACCGCGCACCAGCGCGGCCGTGCAGGTGCGCGCTGAGGGCGCCGGCACTCAAGGTGTCGTTGCCGCGCGCGATAGCCCCCGCAATCAGTCCCGAGAGGACGTCACCCGAGCCGGCGGTCGCGAGCGCGGGCGTCCCCGCACGAACAATTCGCAACTTGCCGGTCGGATCCGCCAGGATCGTTGTTGGACCCTTCAGTAGAACGACACAGCCGGTCTCGCGAGCCAACGCGCGAACTGCTTCAATGCGGTTCGTCGGGATCGCCCCGCCAATGAGACGAGCGAACTCGCCCGCGTGCGGGGTGAGAATCCAACGATGCTCGCCCCTCGTCTGATCGGGCAGAAGACTTCTGTCGAGACCGTCAGCGTCCAACACCACCGGCACCCTCACGTCGGCCAGTCGCTCGTGCAGCCACGCGACCGCCTCGGAACCGAGACCGGGACCGGCAACGACCGACGAACAGCGTGGGTCGACCTTCGCGTCGTTCGCGTGCACCGCCTCGGGCGGGATACGAACCTGGTTGGCGACTTCACCACGACTCGAGAGTCGGACCATGGACGCGCCACCCGCGAGTGCCCCGCGAACCACCAGCTCGGCGGCGCCGGGCATGAGCGATGAACCGCAGAGGGCGCCGACGGCGTGGGTCCACTTGTGATCGTCGCGACCCTGCACCACGAGAGGGCCCAGGTCGCGGTCTTCCATGAGTCCGTCGCTGAACACGGGGACAATTCCCAGTCCGACAAAGCGCAACTCCCCCACGAGGTTCGAGGCGCCACCGGTGACGTGCGCGTACTTGAGAGCGCCGATGGCGACGGTCACGTCGGCGTGAAGCGGTGATCCGAGAATCTCGCCGGTGTCCGACTCAACGCCCGAGGGAAGATCGACCGCCAACACCTTGGTGCCCGCCGCCACCTTCGGCGCCACGTACGGACGCGAGCACCCGAGACCGAAGGCCGCATCGATAACCAGGTCGTAACCGCGCAGTAGCGATGGCTGAAGAGAGACGTCGATGATATCCACCCGAGCACCACGAGCCTTCAACCATGCCGCTGCCACTTTGCCGTCCGAACCGTTGAGTCCAGGGCCGGTTATCACGCCGATCCGTGCGCCGTAACAGAAGCCCAACAGTCGTTTCGCCTCGAAGCCCACGGCGGTGCCAGCGGCGTTGACCAGCGACTCAACCCCGCGCTCGGCGACCGCCCTCGCGTCGTCGACGCGCATTTGAGATGACGTCAGGATCGGGATCACCGCGACCACCTGAAAACTGAGACCTCGCACGAAATACTTCGAATTACGCTCACGCGCTAAGGATAGAACCCAACTCCTCGTCGCCTGTTCGAGTTGCGATCTCGCACTCGTGGCACCGTTGACAATGCGTCGTGACGCCAAAAATGCAGCCACCGCGTGAATCGGACGCGGTGGCTGCAAAATCGGTGCAGCCCGTTTTATGCCTAGACGGCCTTCGGGGCGGCGATG
>PLKM01000062.1:0-15199 GCA_003141095.1 Acidimicrobiaceae bacterium
CACGGTCGCCACGGTCGCCACGACCGCCACGACGTTCGGTGACGGTGCGCTGGGTGTAGGGCAGCAGCGCGAGTTCACGGGCCGTCTTGATGGCATCGGTCACGTCGCGCTGGTGTTGCTGACAGTTGCCAGAAACCTTGCGGCCACGAATCTTGCCGCGGTCAGAGATGTACTTGCGGAGTTGCGCGATGTCCTTGTAGTCAACGGTGGCAATACCGTGTTGACAGAAGGAGCAGGGCTTCTTCTTCGCGCCGCGGCGAGTATCAATCTTCGGTGCGCGCTTTGGTGGCTTGGGATTATTAATACGTGGCATTAGAAGGGCTCCTCATCAAAGGCGTAGGTACTTGGTTCGTTGGAGCGCGGAGCGGCGGCCGGTCGATCGTTCGACTGGAAGTTGCCACCCTCGGCGCGGGGTGTCTTCGTTACGACTGCTGTAGCCCAGCGAAGCGAAGGCGCGATTTCGTCAGCGTTGATCTCGACTATCGAACGCTTGTCACCGTTCTCGGTCTCCCAACTGCGCTGCTCGAGCCGACCGGTCACCAGGACGCGGGCACCCTTCTGCAATGAGTTGGCGGCGTTCTCAGCCATGGCGCCGTAGCCCACGACTTCAAAGTACGACACGCGCTCTTCCCACTCCTGGGTCTGACGGTTCTGCCAACGGCGGTTCACGGCAATCGAAAGACGCAATGCCGCNNATGGTGTTGTCAGCCATTTCTTCTCCTTAAATCGCTAGGCGCCCGAACTTACGCTTGCGCCGTAACACGGCTCGCGCTTGCTCGATTGTTGCGACGAAGAATCTTGAAGCGAAGGACTTCGTCTGACAAGGTCAGAATTCGGTCAAGTTCGACAACCGTCGTCGACTCACCACTGAACTCCACCAGAACGTAGTAACCCTCTTTGCGCTTGTTGATCTCGTACGCCAAGGGACGCTTGCCCCAACGGTCGATGGCTCCAGGGGTTCCGTCGTTAGTTCGGATGGTTTCCAAAGCCCGGTCGAGAGCAATTTGGATGGACTGCGCGTCGACTGCGGTGTCGAACACAATCATGGTTTCATAAGGCCTCATGGCCGGGTTCCTTTCCCTCTGGTCCGGCCAGGCCGGGCTCTGCGGAAAACAGAGCAGGGGTCATTTGATTCTTCCCACGCTTGTGGGAAAGACAACTCTACTCCACGAGTCCAAAATTGGCTAGTTGAGCAGGTCCTCGGGGTTGGCGTAGCCCTCTGAAGGGTCCGGGAAAGCGCCACTGCGCACATCGCGGGCAAAGTCACTAATCGCACTTGTGATCAGGGACCCTAGGTCGGCATACTGGCGAACGAACTTGGGGGCAGGACGACTGGTCATCCCCAACAGGTCATGGAACACCAGCACCTGGCCATCGGTGTCGGGGCCCGCACCGATGCCGATCGTGGGAACTTCGAGCGCTTCGGTGACCCGGGTCCCCACGACGTTGGGCACCCCTTCGATCACGATGGCGTACACCCCCTCGTCTTGCAGGACCGTGGCATCCTTGATCAGCCACTCCGCGGCTTCGCGGGTCTTCGCCTGCACCTTGAAACCACCGAAGGCGAGCACGCTCTGTGGGGTGAGACCGAGGTGGCCCATGACAGGAATTTCGGCGTCCAGTAGAGCTCGAATGACTTCTCGTCGAACTCGGCCACCCTCGAGCTTCACGCTGTGGGCACCGGCCCGCACGAGTGCGCCGGCGTTGCGCACGCTGTCGGCGAGATCGACGTGATAACTCATCCAGGGCATGTCGGCCACGATGTGAGCCTGCGGCCTTGCGGCGGCGACGGCTCGAACGTGGTGACACATCTCGTCAAGCGTGACGTGCAAGGTGTCCTCGTGCCCCATCACTACGTTGGCGACCGAGTCGCCCACGAGAATGATGTCAACTCCCGCCGCGTCGACGTAACGAGCGCCCGGTTCGTCGTACGCCGTCACCATCACCAGCGGCGCTGCACCGGCGCTGCGCTTTCGAGCACGAATCTGCGGGGCGCTTAACGTCATTCGCCGACTTTCCTTTGCTGGCGTGCCGGAGCCCGGCGCGCCCGGCGCCCCCCGGCGGACCATTTGCGAACGAGGTGGTGGAAAGAACACGCCACGCACACCTCAACGGCGTAACACTGGACGGGCTCTTCACGGCGTTCGAGCTTCAAGAGTTCGGCTCTTGACGTTGGGCACGTGCCGCCCGCGGGCAGGCGCGCGCCAAAGACGTAGGTCACCTCGACTAACTCGGCCTCACTGCACACCGGACAGGTCTCACCCGTGGAGCGGCCGATGTTCTTCGCGGCGCGCAACAGTTCAGGGTGTGCGTCGCAGATGTCCTCGTAGCGAAGGGTCCCCTGGGCCAGCTTGGCCAACAGGGCGTGACGAACCAGACCGAACTCAACAACCGCTCCGTCGGCGGTGCTGGTGCGAAAGCTCTTATCCATTAGGGGTGACACTACCGCCCTCCCGTAATCCGAAGATGAATTACTTACCGTCACGTTCGATATATCGAAGTGATATGATGAATCGCGTGTTAGACATTGCCGTCCTCGGACTACTCATGGACCGTGATCATCACGGTTACGAGATTCGCACGCAGTTGCGTGACCGCCTTGGTGTCTGGGCCAATGTCTCGTTTGGTTCCATTTATCCGGCTTTGGCTCGACTCGAACGTCACGGTTTCGTTGAGGCGGTCACTTCAAGCGAGCCCCGCGTGAGTTCGCTCTCGACTGGATCGCTCTCGGGTGAACGGGCATCACTTCGTTCCCTGCGAGCCACCCAAGGCTTGGGCCGGCGAGGTCGCAAGGTCTATCGCATTACCGAACAAGGGCGCCAGGAGTTCGTTCGACTCCTCGGCGACACCGCAACCCTTGACGACAGCAAAAACTTCTCCCTGCGCATGGCGCTCGCCAAGTACCTCACCCCGAGCCTCCGGGTCGGGCTTTTGGAGCGTCGCAGGACCGATCTCGTTGAACGCCTGGCGGAGGTGCGCGCCGGGGCCATCAACGAACAACTCGACACCTACGCCCGCAGCGTCATGGAACACGCGGCCAAGGGTGTCGAGTTGGATCTCGCGTGGATCGACAGTCTGTTGACCACCGAACGCAGTAACCAGCAAACCTTCGCGCGAGAAGCGAAGTAGGAAAGGAGAGCCATGGAGAAGATTCGCGTGGCAATCGCGGGCGTCGGAAACTGCGCTAGCTCACTCATTCAAGGCGTGACTTATTACCGGGACGCGAAGCAGGGCGACAACGTACCTGGTCTGATGCACGTCGTACTCGGCGGCTATCACGTCAGTGACCTTGAGTTCGTCGCCGCCTTCGACGTTGACGCCTCCAAGGTCGGCAACGACCTCGGCAAGGCAATCGACGGTGGCCAGAACAACACCATCAAGTTCGCCGACGTTCCATCGCTGGGCGTGACGGTGCTTCGTGGACCAACCATGGACGGGCTCAACAAGTACTACCGCGCCTCGATCGAAGAGTCACCCGCTGAACCAATCGACGTTACCCAGGCGCTGCGCGATGCCAAGGCCGAGGTGCTTGTCTCGTATCTGCCCGTTGGCTCTGAAGAGGCTCAGCGTTTCTACGCCCAGGCCGCCCTTGACGCGGGCGTCGCCTTCGTCAACGCGATTCCTGTCTTCATTGCCTCGGACCCGGTATGGGCCAAGAAATTCGCCGACGCCAACGTGCCAATTATTGGCGACGACATCAAGAGCCAGGTTGGCGCGACGATCGTTCATCGCGTTCTCACCCGGCTGTTCGAAGACCGTGGTCTGACCCTTGACCACACCTACCAACTGAATGTCGGTGGCAACATGGACTTCAAGAACATGCTTGACCGAGAGCGTCTTGAATCCAAGAAGATATCCAAGACCCAGTCAGTGACGTCGCAGCTCGAGATCAGCAACATGGGCCCAGACGACGTGCACATTGGACCTAGCGATCACGTACCGTGGCTGCTCGACCGTAAGTGGGCGTACATTCGTATGGAGGGCCGCAACTTCGGCGACGTTCCCCTCAACGTCGAGCTCAAGCTCGAAGTGTGGGACTCACCGAACTCGGCTGGTGTCATCATTGACGCGGTTCGTTGCGCCAAGGTTGCACTCGATCGCGGCATTGGTGGGCCACTCGTTGGACCTTCGGCGTACTTCATGAAGTCGCCGCCCGTTCAGTTCCACGACGATATTGCTCACAACATGGTCGAAGAGTTCGCCGACCAGGGCGCTGAAAATCTGGTCTGGCCCTAAGCGTTACGCGATGAAGTCAATCCCCCGCCGTCGTGGCGGGGGATTTCTTCTTACGCGCCCTCTTCGGCCCACCATTCGCGGAGCCGAACGGCTGCCTCCACGGGTGTGATCTCACCTTCGTCGAGTCGAATCTCCATCAAGAAGTCCAGCGCGCGACCCACCACCGGACTTGGCCCGATCCCCAAAAGCTCCATCACCGCGACTCCGTCAAGCGCGGGACGAAGACGGCCGAGATCTTCTTGTTCGCGAAGCTCGTCAATGCGAATCTGCAACTCGTCCATCCGATGCGACAGCATCGCCGCCTTACGCGCATTGCGCGTCGTGCAGTCGCATCTCGTAAGTTCATTCAGCTCGTCGAGCAGGGGGCCGGCGTCGCGCACATAACGACGAACCGCCTTGTCGCTCCAACCCATCTTGTAGGTGTGGAATCGGAGGTGAAGCTCTACGAGCATGCTCACATCGTCGATCATCTCCTGGGAGTACTTGAGGGCGACCATTCGTTTGCGCGTCATCTTTGCTCCCACCACCTCATGGAATCGAAACGTGACACCCTCTTCGCTGATCGATCTCGTTGCGGGCTTGCCGATGTCGTGAAAAAGTGCGGCCAGTCGAAGCACCAAACTCGCCGACGTCTTATCCACGACCGCCCAGGTGTGCTTCAACACGTCCTTGTGACGGTGAATGGGATCCTGCTCGAGTTGCAGTTTCGGAAGCTCTGGCAGGAAGTGGTCGGCGAGACCGGTACGCACAATGAAATCGAGCCCCTGCGAGGGCTGGCTCGTCACCATGAGCAGGTCAAGTTCGCCTCGAATTCGTTCCGCGGAAACAATCGAGAGCTTTTCAGCCATCTTCGCTGCGGCCTTCTCAATCGAAGGATCAATGGTCAGGTTGAAGCGGGCGGCGAAGCGGGCGGCTCGAAGCATTCGAAGGGGGTCGTCGCTAAAGAGAGTCTCTGGATCGATAGGGGTGCGCAAAATCCTTTCGTGCAAATCGTTGAATCCGTTATAGAAGTCAAAGAGAGTCTGAACACCGGGAGTCCCTTGCTCAAGCGCAACGACGTCGAGTGCCAATGCGTTGATGGTGAAGTCACGTCGACTGAGGTCGGCTTGGAGAGAGTCACCCCATTCAACGGAGGGTTTGCGCGAATGATCCACGTACTCCTCGGATCGGAACGTGGTGATCTCAGCCTTGATTCCACTGTCGCGAAGGTTTCCCCCAATAGTGCCAAACGCCCGTCCCTGCTCCCAAAGTGAAGTGCACAGCGGCTTCATGAGGCGGGCGATGTCGTCGGGGCGGGCGTTCGTCGTGAAGTCAATTTCGTAGTCCTCACCTCGCTCCTGGCCCAGTACCGCGTCGCGCACCGAACCTCCGACCGCGTAGAGCGAGAAGCCCGCGCCACCAAAGGCCCGAGCGAGCGAACTCGAGAGACGGGCAATCTCATTCAGCCGTTCGTGGATCAATTCAAATGAAGTCATTGCGAACGAGGGTAGCGGGCGCCGGACTTCGAGCGAAACCGAAGGTAGCCTGTAGCAGCATGTTCCACCGATTTTCGACCTGGTGGCGGGCGCTCAGCGTCGTACTCCTCAGCCTCGCAACGGTGACGTGGCCCTCGGCCGCGCACGCTTCGACGACGCCTTCCTTCACCCTCCTGCACCAAAGCGCCGTCACCCGCCTTTCTCCAAAGGGAGTTTCCCGCTTTAGCGTCGTTTTCAAGATCGGAAGTTCACCAACGAGGCCCGTGGCCAAGGTCTCGCTCTACCCGCGCATCATCGAACGATCCCAGCTCTCCCCCATTTACAGCGGCGCCGGCGCCTCGGGCGCCGCCGTATCGACCACCGGAGATTTCAATCTGGACTGCAGGACGCACGGCGAGGCTGCCTTCACCGTTTCGCTGTTCACCAAGCCCGCCCGCGGTCGTTCTTCGCACTGTGAGAGTCGCCCGGCGCGACTGCACTTGGCGTGCCCGGCCGATCAGTGTGGCGGCGTCTACCCGCTCAGCTATTCGGTGACGGTGAATGGGATCACCACAACAACGTGGTCGCTCATTGCTTTGCAGGCGAATCGCGTCGTGCGACCCCTCCACGTCGATCTCATCAATACCCTCGACCCCTCATCGCTGCGACAGAGCGGCCGCGTGACGGCTGTACTCAAAGTGCTCGCCCAGCACGCGGCGCTGTCACTCACTTTGACCGCTGACTATCGCACGCTCGCCGCCGTCGAGCAATCGACCTCCGGTCTGGGAGCAGCGTGGCTCACGGCGTTCAACAAAGCCGTCGCGAGCCCCCTGCACCGGGTAATTGCGGCACCGCCGGGCGATATTGATTACGGAGGGCTTTCGAGCAACGGATTCCCCTCGCAGGTGGCCCAACAGGTCTCCCTCTCAACGCAACTGCTTCGAGACGTGACGGGCCGCTACGCCGACGCAACCGTTCTGCTGTCCGGGACACCCACCTTGGCCGACCTCGAAGCCCTCGCGAAGGCTGACGTGAGTGATGTGGTCGTACCCGACGCTTCGCTCGACCCCTCTCCGTCAACAACCCTCAATTGGGGGGCGCCCTTTCACTTCGCCGGAGCCGCGAACGTCACGGCCCTGAGCACAGACGCCCCCCTCGAACAACTGGCGACGGACACCGCGATCAAACCAGGCCGGCGCGCAGCACTGACGCTGGCGACGCTCGCGTTCTTGCACTTCGAGGCGCCGAACGCGCCCGCCACGCGAACCGTCGTGCTGGAGTTGCCCGTCGTAAAGACATCAGCGACCTACGTCGACGATCTCTTGAACGGATTCGCCAGCAACCCCTTCGTGCTCGCTTCCAGCCTGACTCCATCGTTCAATTCGTCGCTCGTCGCCACCAACGGAGCACCCGCTACTCGAATCCTCGCCAACACCGCGACATCTACATGGTCGGCCCACAACATCGGCACGCTCCGCACGCTGATTGACCAAGTCAATTCGTTCAATCAAGCGGTGGGCTCGTCGGCTGTCAAGGACTCGTTGAGCGTGGCGGTGGCCCGCGCGGAAATGGTTGGCGCGTCCGATGCCCGCCAGAGTGCTCTCGCGAATGCCAGCGCCGAGTTAAACGCGCAACTGAATAAGTTTTCAGTTGACCAGAACGCCATCACTTTGACGGGTCCCGGCACCGCGCTGCCGATCACGTTGCTCAGCCGGGCGAACTATACGGTCACCGCCGTTGTCCACCTCATCACCGACCGGCTGAGTTTTCCCAAGGGCAATAGGGTTACCGTCACACTCGACTCGTCCACCAAGTCAATACGCGTGCCGACCGCCAACGGCCGCGGCAGCGACCTCACCTTGCAAGTCGTCGTCACGACGCCCAACGGGCAACTGATACTCGCACGCACGGCGATCCAGGTTCGAATTGCGGGCAACTCGGTCGTTGGCTATCTCTTGACCCTCGCGTCGCTCCTCGTATTGGCTTTCTGGTGGATTCGCACGTACCGCCGTAAGTCCAAAGGCCACCACGCGCGATGAGCACTCCGACCTCGCACGGCTCTCGAGTCCTTTCGATGGCCACCGGAACCCTCGCCTCTCGGCTCACTGGTCTTTTCCGCGTACTGGTCTTGGCATGGGTACTCGGATTCGGTCCGATCGCCGATGCGTTCAATATCGCCAACACCGTGCCCAATATGTTGTTCGATCTCGTGCTCGGTGGGATTCTCGGCGCCACCTTCATACCGGTCTTTGTCGAACGGCTCGCACTCGATGGGGAACGGCGGGCTTGGAAATCAATCTCCAGCGTGATAACCGGTTCGATCGTAGTGCTGTTCGTCGCCTCGATTGCCGCGTGGTGGGCAGCGCCATGGATCATTGATGGTTTCACCCTCTTGCAACACGCAACCACGACTCATTCGATTCACGCACTCGACGAGCAGCGCGACGTCGCCACGTCACTGCTGCGTTGGTTCGTGCCCCAGATCTTCTTCTACGGCGTCATCGGCATCGCCACAGCGCTGCTCAATGTTCGCCACCGTTTCGGGATCGCTGCGTGGGTCCCGGTCGCCAACAACATCGTCTGCATCGGCGTGCTCATCTGGTTTCACCTTGTCGACCCGACGCCCACGATCGGCGCACTCGCGGGTTCGCACGATCTTCTGTGGCTGGGACTCGGCACCACCCTCGGAGTTTGCGTCCAGTTCCTCTGCCTGATCCCATCGCTCGCGCGTAGCGATCTCTGGCGGCTCTCGTTTCGTTTTGACCGCAACGACGTGGCCGTTCGTGCCATTGGACGCCTCGGCAGTTGGACGCTTCTGGTTGTCATCGCCAATCAACTCTCGCTCTACGTCGTTCTCGCCTACGCCTTCGGCATCGGGGCTAAAGGCGGCTTCGTCAGTGCGTACACCTACGGCTGGTCGTTCATGCAGATGCCCTACGCCGTTGTCGTGGTGTCGGTGCTCGGAGCGCTCACTCCCCAGTTGGCGGGTCTCGCGACCGGCGAGGACTTCTCGGGGCTCGCCGAGCGCTTGCGCTTTGGTCTTCGCCAGTCGCTCGTCATCATCATCCCCTGCAGCTTGGTAATGATCATCTTGGCGCAGCCCATTGTGGGAATCCTATTGAACCACGTAAGTTTGGTGAACCACCAGAACCCCGGACACCCAATCCCAGTGGGCACCGTGCTCGCCGTTCTCGCTGCGGGACTGCCGGGCTTCACCCTCTTTCAGCTTTGCGTGCGAGGACTCCAGGCCATGCAGCGCGCCCGCGAGGTCTTCGTCCTCTACGTCATTCAAAACGCCCTCACAATCGCACTCTGCGTCGTACTCGGACGTCACTCGATCGCCGGGCTCACTTCGAGCGTGTCAATCGCCTATACCGGCGCGGCGGTCGTTGCGGTTATGGCGCTCGCACGTCACCACGTCAACATCAGTTCAGCCGTGTGGTCACTGCACGTGAGGCGCAGCCTTCGCGCCTCACTCGCCGCGACTCTCGTGATGGCCTTGGTGTACTCGGCTCCCACGTGGACGCGCGGATTGGGCTTAATCGCACGCTTTTCACTCGCAATCGCGCTTGGATTTGTCACCTACGCCGCATTTGTGATGATCTCGCACTACGGCATTACTCGCCGCGCGGCAAAAGATGTAAGGCTTAAGCAGTTCTAGGGAGGGCCATGGCTCGGATTCGTGTTCTCAGTGACAGTGCCTGTGATGTACCCGAGGAGATTGCCCGTCGACTCGACATTGACATCGTTTCTCTCACCATTCGTTTTGGCGATGAGGAGTTCACTGATCGGGTCGACCTCACACCATCGCAGTTCTGGTCTAAGTGCAAGAAGTCAAAGACGTTGCCCGAAACCGCCGCGCCGTCTCCCGGCGCGTTCAAGACCGCGTACGAGCGCGCCAAATCCGACGGTTGTGAAGGCGTCATCGTCTTGACGTTGTCCGCAGCGCTCTCCGCGACCCACCAGTCCGCCGTACTCGCCGCCGAGGCCGTGTCGGGCGAGATTCCCGTTCGAGTGGTTGACACCAAGGCGGTTTCCATGGCTCAGGGGCTCCTGGTGATTGAGATTGCGGAGCAGGCTCAAGGTGGCGCGACCCTCGACGAGCTCGTCGAGCACGCCGAAGCGTTGACGGCGAAGGTGGGCGTCGTTGCCATGCTCGACACCCTCGAGCACCTAATGAAGGGCGGCCGAGTCGGCGGAGCGCGGGCCCTACTCGGCCAGGTGCTCTCGATCAAGCCTCTGCTGGAGCTAAAGGACGGCGTGGTGGCCGAAGCCGGCCGCCAGCGAACGCGGGCCAAGGCGCTCGCAGCCATAGTTGAGGTCGTGAGGTCCCACGCTCCCCTGCGCCGCCTCGCGCTCGTGCACGGCGACTCCAGTGAGGTGAAGGCACTCGAGGCGCTCTCCGCTGGTATTTCGTCCGAGTTCGAACTCATTGTGACCGATATGGGACCGGTGGTAGGCACTCACGGCGGCCCCGGAATCATCGGTCTCTGCTGGATTGAGGCTTAGGGTCAACGCGCCACTAAGTTCTTAGTGTGAGCGAAGAAGACAGGAAGCGCGAACCCGACTACGTTGACAAGGCCCTGCGTTCGTTTGATCATGTCCTTGACGTGGTTCACGACCGCGTACTTCGACCCTTGCTCATTGCGGGAAGGACCATCGCATTTGGTTTTGTCTTGATCCTGATGGCGCTCGTGGTGGTCACCGCACTCGTCATTGGTCTCATTCGACTCTTCAACGTCTATCTCTTTGCCGGCCGCGAGTGGCTGACGTACGGCGTTGTCGGAATTCTTTCGTTAGTAACCGGCCTCATCATTTGGCGTCGACGTCGTCCCGTCAACCTGAGGAAGTAATGCCGCAGCATACCCGTGTTCTCATCATCGGTTCGGGCCCCGCTGGCCTTACCGCCGCGATCTACACCGCGCGGGCGCAACTCAATCCAATTGTCATTGAAGGCGAGCCGTCCTCGACCACCGATCAACCCGGTGGCCAGCTCATGCTCACCACCGACGTCGAGAATTATCCGGGATTCCCCGAGGGCATTACCGGTCCAGAGCTCATGACCAACATGCGTGCGCAGGCCGCTCGCTTCGGCGCTGATCTGCGCGTGACCAAGGTGCAGAAGATCGATACGTCGAGTCGGCCCTTTCGCGCATGGCTGACTGATGACGACGAACCCAGCATCAGCGCTGACGCCGTCATTCTCGCCACCGGTGCGCGCTCGCTCATGATGAATGTGCCCGGGGAGGAGCGTCTCTTGAGTCACGGACTCTCCACGTGCGCCACGTGCGACGGCTTCTTCTTTCGCGGTCAGGATATCGCGGTCATCGGCGGCGGTGACTCGGCGATCGAAGAGGCGACTTTCCTCACCCGCTTCGCGTCAAGTGTGACCATTGTTCACCGACGCGACTCACTACGTGCCTCCAAGATCATGCAGGAACGCGCTTTTTCCAATCAGAAGATCCAATTTGCTTGGAATACCCAAGTAACCGAGGTCCTGGGTGAAGATCGGGTCTCTGGGCTTAAGGTTCGCGATGCGATTACGGGCGAGGAACGTACGCTCGACGTCACCGGCGTCTTCGTTGCAATTGGCCATATTCCCAATACCACCCTGGTGAATGACAAAATTGATCTGGAGGAGAACGGCTACGTTCGAACCGGAAATGGATCATTCACCACTGTCGACGGCCTTTTTGCGGCCGGAGACGTGCAGGATCACGTCTATCGCCAAGCCATCACCTCAGCAGGGTCGGGCTGCATAGCCGCCATCGACGCCGAGCGTTGGCTCGAAGCGCAGGGCATTTAGTTCTCGCTCGCTAAGGTGGAGCCTGCGACGCCGCGATTACGGCGCCTTTTGGAGGTAGATATGAGCGACCAGATCACAACCCTGACCGATGCCACCTTTGACGAGGTCATTGGTGCCGCCGAGAAGCCAATCCTCGTTGACTTCTGGGCCGAGTGGTGTGGACCGTGCAAGATGATTGCTCCAATTCTTGAGGAGCTCGCCGTCGAGCAATCCGAGAAGTTCGTCATTGGAAAACTCGACGTTGACGTCAACGTCGCGACCGCCACCAAGTTCTCGGTCATGAGCATCCCAACGCTGCTGCTCTTCAAGAACGGTGAAGTTGTCGCTCGCCTGGTGGGCGCGAAGCCCAAGGGTGCTCTGCTTCAAGAGATCACCGCAAACCTGTAGACCAGACCCAGCCTTTGAGCACGCTACAACGCGGCGCAACGGGTCAACGTGTGCGCGATCTCCATCAAAGATTGACTGACCTAGGGCATACTCCCCTGGCTGATTCCCTCGACGCGTACGGTGACGAGACCGTTGCCTTGGTTGAGTCGTTCCAACGTGCCAAAGGCCTGGTAATTACTGGGGAAGTTGACGACGTCACCTGGGCACGTTTAGTGGAGGCCGGGTGGCGAATTGGCCAACGACTCTTGTACTTGGCTCGTCCGAATTTACGCGGTGACGACGTCGCAGAACTTCAAGTTCGACTCGCCCAGCTCGGATTCAATCCCGGACGAATTGACGGAATCTTCGGTCCCCTCCTTGAGGACGCCCTGAGCGACTTCCAACGCAACTGTGGCGTTGACGTCAATGGAACGCTCACGAGAGGTACCTTGTTCGAGCTCATGCGCTTCACGGCTTCAGCGACGACGCGCAATCTCGTCACCGATGCCCGCGACCTCGCTGGATTTAACGAGAACTTCACCGGTGCAATTGTGCTCTGCGGTACAAGTCCACTGCGCGAGCTAATTGAAAAGTCAATCGGGCACGACCGCGAAGTATCGTCGCTCGAGAGCACCAGCGTTGCGGAGATTGCGAGATTCGCCAACGACAGTAGCGCCGCCCTTGTTCTTTCTCTCGAGTGCCTCGATCATGTCGGTGGCGTTCATCTGCACTACTGGGCTAGTTACCATTCTCACTCACGCCGCGGGGAGAGATTGGCCAGCACCATTGCATCGGCAATCGCCCAACAAGATCTCTCCACTCGTGTGGAATTGACCGGAATGGCCCTACCAATACTTCGTGAAACGAGAATGACGACTCTTCACATCGAACACGGAGGCCTTCCCGACCAAGAACTCCAGAACCTTGGAGCGGTAATATGCGCCGTTTTGGATGAAGTTATCCACAGGTAGCTGTCTAATCGGTACTTTATAAAGGCTTGACCCGTCTACAAATCTCCTTGTTTTGAAGGGATTTGTTAAGTAACCCACAACTTCATCCACAACTTGGGGATAACTTCAACATGAGGGTGAGGTTGAAGGTTGAAGGTTATTTCGCCTGTGATATGGCAATGTAGATTCGTTCCAGGTCGTCAAGATCCGCAAAGTCAATGATTATGCGGCCATTACGGCCTTTTAGGTCGACGTGGACTCTCGTGTCGAGGTAGTCTTCAAGTAATTGCTCAAGTTCTGCAACACTCGCATCGGGGACCGGTCGAAGTCGTGGCTTCTCGGTAGCACCTCTCGTCGTCACTTCAGCTCCAAGTACTGGTTTGGGTTCAAGAAAAGCCTTGACCGCCTCTTCAGTTGCGCGAACAGAGAGTTCGTTCTTAATAATGCGTGTGACCATGGTGACCTGAGCATCGGGATCGCTGATGGCCAAAAGAGATCTGGCATGGCCGGCGGTGATCTGCGAGTTAGCGAGGGCGGCCTGGGCGGTCTCGCCCAATTGCAGAAGTCGCAGGGTATTGGTGACGTTTGCACGACTCTTTCCAACCCGTAACGCAACTTGTTCGTGGGTAAGGTCAAATTCACCAATAAGTTGCTGGTAGGCGGCGGCTTCTTCGAGCGGATGAAGATCCACTCGGTGGAGGTTCTCAACCACTGCCTGTTCCAGAGAAAGCCGGTCATTAACGTCGTCCTGGACGAGGACCGGCACAATCTCCAATCCAGCAATACCTGCCGCTCGCCAGCGACGCTCTCCCGCAATCAATTCGTACTCATCCTGCTTACCTTCAATCGGACGGACAATAATTGGCTGGAGCACTCCGAGTTCTCGAATCGACGAAGCCAACGTTTGAAGGCTCTCGTCACTGAAGGACTTACGGGGCTGAAAGGGATTAGGGCGTATTGCGCCAACGGGCACCCTTCGCAACGGACCTTCAGTTGATGCGACGACTACTTGCTCGGTTTCGACTGCTCCGTTCGGGATAAGGGCTCCAAGACCTTTTCCCAGACCTGGTTTCCTAGCCATTGTTGATCTCCTCTGCTAGTGCTCGGTATGCCGTAGCACCCTTGGATGTTGGATCAAAAACAGTAATCGGTTGGCCAAACGAAGGTGCCTCGGCGAGCCGCACCGTCCTCGGGATAACCGTCTTACACAGTTCGTTCTCAAAGTGCCGACGGACCTCCCGCGCCACATCTTGCGAAAGGGTGATGCGCGAGTCGTACATTGTGAGCACAACCTTCGTAATTCGAAGTGTGGGATTCAAGTTCTTTTGGACCAGATCAACTATTCGCTGAAGCTGAGTCAGCCCCTCGAGAGCGTAGAACTCTGTTTGCACTGGGACCAGAATATCTGTAGCCGCCGCGAAGGCGTTTATGGTTATTAGGCCCAAAGAAGGTGGGCAGTCGATGAATACATAGTCGAAGTCCCCTTCGACCGAGGCGAGCGCCTTCTTTAGGCGCAGTTCTCTTGAGATTACCGCCGTCAATTCCTGCTCGACGCCTGCTAAGTCAAGCGTGGCCGGCGCCACAAAGAGGTTGTTGAAGCCGGTTGGTTCAACGATGTCAACCATTGGGGTGTCATTGAGCAAGACGTCATAGACGGACTTCTCGAACTGTCTACCGTCAACACCTAGTCCGGTCGTGGCATTTCCTTGGGGGTCGAGATCAACAACGAGAACACGCTTACCCAACTCGGCCAATGCAGCTCCCAGGGAGGTCGTAGTGGTTGTCTTGCCTACCCCGCCCTTTTGGTTGGCTACAGCAAAAACCCTCATTGTGCTGGCATCCGCCATGAGCCTCTTCCCGACTTAAAGAACATCCCGACATCGCGTCGAACCCCTGCTATTCAACACGCTTTTTCACAAGCCGTCAAGTACAAGTGTTTCACCCGAAACAGACCAAGCGAAGTCTCTTCCCCCGTATCGCGTGAAACAATTCTAGAGCAGACCCTCGACAAGACCCTGAGTTTCACTTGAAACATTAATACATGGACTCAACCTCTGATCAAATGTTTCACGTGAAACATCAGAACAGCGGCTTCTTTCCCAGAGGACTGAATGATCGCGGAAATTCCCTGCGCGTTGGCCGCACTTTCACGAGAATGCGGAAGACTACCCAAGGCGAAATCAGCCGTTGTCGTTCAATCCCGGCTTGGTAAGGGCCCTCTGGTTCAATCGACTCTGATCATCATCGTCGGGCTGTTCTGACACAACCAATACTCCCCCAATCATGAGAAAACGAACGGCGCATTCGGCGACAACCGCCAGAGGACCGAATGATCGGACGGTAACCAGGTCGAAGGAGGACGCAAGCTGGGGATCCCCAGCGACATC
>PLKM01000062.1:15268-15412 GCA_003141095.1 Acidimicrobiaceae bacterium
TTCCCGGAGTTCCAACTTCACGGGGAAACTCCTTGGGCGTTGGCCGCACTTTCACGAGAATGCGGAAGGCTGCCCCAAAACGAACTCGGCCATTGTCGTGCAGTCCCAGCTTGGTAAGGGCCTTGTGGTTCCATCGGCTCCGAT
>PLKM01000010.1:0-11338 GCA_003141095.1 Acidimicrobiaceae bacterium
GTTCGCGAGTCGCTTGAACACGTTGAGTCCTTAGCGGTTCTGGTGCTGGTTGCCCGACGCAGGAGGACGCACGCTGAACGGCAGGTCGACCACGGTCGTGGTGCCGCCAGCGGCTTCGATGGCGGCCTTCGCCGACGCCGAGAAACCGTGCGCCGATACGTTGAGCGCCGAGTTCAGCGCACCACGGCCGAGGACCTTCACGAGATCCTTCTTGCGCGCGAGGCCCCTCGAGACGAGCACGTCGAGATTGATGTCGGTAACACCCAACGCCACCAGCGCGTCGAGGTTTACCGGCGTGTACTCCACGCGGAAGGGGTTCGTGAAACCCTTCAGCTTGGGGATGCGCTGCAGAAGTGGTATCTGGCCACCCTCGAAGCCGGCGGGAATCTGGCGGCGAGCCTTCTGGCCCTTGGTACCACGGCCGGCAGTCTTGCCGCCCCTACCACCAATACCACGGCCGACGATCTTCTTTCGTTTCGTCGAACCTTCGGGTGACTTGAGATCGTGCAACTTCATTAGTTGACCTCTTCTACTTTGATCAGATGTGGGACCCGGGCGATCATTCCGTGAATCTCGGGACGGTCGGGCAACACGTTGGACTGGCCAATACCGCGAAGTCCGAGCGCGCGAAGTGTCCCGCGGTGCTTGGGCTTCGTCGCAATCGACGAGCGGATTTGAGTGACTTTCAGTTGAGCCATTACTTAGCCCTCCGTCTTAAACAGGTCGCCCTCACGCTGACGCTCGCGGTACGCGCGCAGTGTGCCTGAAGGGATGACGTGGTCGGCTGGCTTGTCGCGCGACGCCGCGATCTCCTCGGGACGACGCAACTGCTTCAGTCCTTGGATGGTGGCGTGGGCAACATTGATGCCGTTGGATGATCCGAGTGACTTCGCGATGATGTCCTTGACACCGGCCATCTCCAAGATGGCGCGGGCGGCGCCACCGGCGATAACACCGGTACCGGGGGCAGCGGGCTTCATCAGTACGCGTCCGGCACCGGAGGCGCCGAGCACGGGATAGACAATGGTCGTACCGGCGATTGGCACGTCGAAGAGGTTCTTGCGAGCCTCTTCGATGCCCTTCTGCACGGCCAGACCGGCTTCTTTGGCCTTGCCGTATCCGAGACCCACCTTGCCGTTGCGGTCGCCGATGACCATGAGTGCGGTGAACGAGAAACGACGTCCACCCTTCACGACCTTCGACACGCGGTTCACCTTGATGGTCCGCTCTTCATACTGCTCTAGGTCACTCATTAAAACTCCAGTCCGGCGGCGCGCAACTGGTCCGCAAACGCGGCCACGCGACCGTGGTAGTCAAAGCCACCGCGGTCGAAGACCACGGTGGTGATGTTGGCGGCCTGCGCGCGTTGCGCGAGCAGCGCGGCTACGGCCTTGGCCCCGTCGATGTTTCCACCACTGGTGCCCTTCAACGATGCCTCTACCGAAGACGCGGCGGCCAAAGTGCGGCCAGCGACGTCATCGATGATCTGCGCCGAGATGTGCTTATTCGTACGCGAGACGGCGACACGCGGACGCTCCGGCGTGCCCGAAAGGCGACGACGGATGCGAGCGTGACGACGCTGACGTAGTTCACGAGTTGTACGTGCCATTACTTTGCTGCCTTTCCAGCCTTGCGCATCACTCGTTCACCGAGATAGCGCACACCCTTGCCCTTGTAGGGCTCGGGCTTTCGAAGCTTGCGGATAGACGCGGCCACCTGGCCAACGACTTCCTTGTCAGCACCCTTGATGATCACGCGCGTCGCGACGGGCACCTCGAAGGTGATTCCCTCCGGTGCGGTGAACTTCACGGGGTGCGAAAAACCAAGAGCCAGGTCCAGGGCGTTGGGACCAGCGGCGGCGGCACGGTAGCCAACACCAATGATCTCGAGCTCCTTGGACCAGCCGTCAGTCACACCGATCACCATGTTGGAGACCAACGTACGGGTGAGCCCGTGCAGCGAGCGGTACATGGTCTCGTCGTTGACGCGGTCAACGGTGAGCACATCGCCCTCTTGACTGAGCGTGATGCCGTCGGGGATGATCCGGTCCATGGTCCCGTTCGGGCCCTTCACCGTCACAACACCGCTCGCCATTGTGACGGTCACCGACGAGGGCACCGTGATGGGGTTACGACCAATTCGTGACATCAGCGAACCTCCTGCTGAATCGTTGGCTGGTTACCAGACATAACACAGCACCTCGCCGCCCAGCTTGGCCTTGCGGGCTTCGCGGTCGGTCATTAGACCGTGACTCGTCGAGACGACGGCCACGCCAACGCCACCAAGCACCTTGGGCATCTGGTCGGACTTCTTGTAAATACGCAGACCTGGCTTCGAGACGCGCTTGATACCAATGATGGTCTTCTTGCGGTCTTCGGAGTACTTCAGGTTGATCTCGAGCTGCATGCCCGGCTTACCCTCGACCTTGGTCACGGTGAAGCCGGAGATGAAGCCTTCCCTCTCGAGAACCTTCGCGAGGTTCTCCTTCAGCTTGGAGCTGGGCATCTTGACGCTGTCAAACGCGGCGGCATTCGCATTACGAATACGCGTCAGCATGTCGGCGATGGGGTCAGTCATTGTCATAGCTGTCCTCCTACCAACTTGCCTTCGTCACGCCGGGGATTTCACCGGCGTGCACCATTTGACGCAGGCAAATCCGACACAGGCCGAACTTGCGGTACACCGAGCGTGGACGACCGCAACGCTCGCAACGGGTGTACGCACGCGTTGAGAACTTCGGGGTCTTCTGCTGCTTGATTCGAAGAGCTTTCTTCGCCATGACTATCGATTCTCCTGCTTGAAGGGGAAGCCGTAGGCGCGCAAGAATGCGCGTCCCTGCTCGTCGGTCTCGGCCGTGGTGACAATGGTGATGTCAAAGCCACGAGGCGCGTCAATCTTGTCGTAGTCGACCTCAGGGAAGATCAACTGGTCGTTAACACCGAAGGTGTAGTTCCCGTGACCGTCGAACGACTTCGCCGACAGTCCGCGAAAGTCGCGGATACGAGGGATCGCGAGGCTCAGCAGACGGTCGAAGAACTCCCAGGCACGGTCGCCACGCAACGTGACCTTCGTACCAATGGGCTGCTCTTCGCGAAGCTTGAAGCTCGCGATGGACTTCTTCGCGCGCGTCACGATTGGCTTCTGCCCGGTGATGAGCTCGAGGTCACGCTGGGCACCTTCGAGAAGTGAGGCCTGCTGCGTGGCCCGGCCAACGCCCGAGTTCAACACGATCTTCGTGAGACGCGGTACCTGCATGATGTTGTCGAGTCCGAGCTCTTCCTTGAGAGCCAAACGGATCTCTTGGTCGTAGCGGACCTTCAAACGCGGACGAGTAGTGGTGCTCATAGCGCCTCTCCACACTTACGGCAGACGCGGATTTTCGCACCGTCTGCAACCTTGTAGCCAACCTTCGCTGGACCTTTGTGAGCGTCGCACCAGAGGGCCACGTTGGACACGTGCAGGGGCATCAGCTTGTCGATGATGCCGGCCTGCATGGTCGTACCAGCCTGCTTGGTGTGGCGTTTTGCGATGTTGAGGCCGTCGAGGATTACCTTCTGGCTCTGCGGTAGAGCTTCTTCGACCTTGGCCCGCTCGCCACGGAATTTGCCCGCGAGAACGAGCACGTCGTCACCCTTATGAATCTTCATTACAGCACCTCCGGCGCCAGAGAAATAATGCGCATGAACTTCTTGTCGCGCAGCTCACGTCCGACGGGCCCGAAGATACGGGTTCCGCGCGGCTGCAACTGGTCGTTGATCAGCACCGCGGCGTTCTCGTCGAACTTGATGTACGAACCGTCGGGTCGACGCTTCTCCTTCGCCGTGCGAACGACGACGCAGCGAACCACGTCACCCTTCTTCACTGCGGCACCGGGGATGGCCTCCTTGACGGTGGCGATGAAGACGTCGCCGATCGAGGCGTAGCGACGGCGTGAGCCGCCGAGTACTCGGATGCAGAGAACTTCCTTCGCACCGCTGTTGTCGGCAACCTTGAGGCGGGACTCCTGCTGAATCATCGAGCACGCTCCACGATCTCGGTCAGACGCCAGCGCTTGAGCTTGGACAGGGGACGGGTCTCCTGCACGCGCACGCGGTCGCCGATCTTTGCTTCGTTCTTTTCGTCGTGGACGTACAGCTTCTTCGTACGCTGGACGGTCTTGCCGTAACGAGGGTGGCTGACCCGCTCGTTCACCGCAACAACCAGCGTTGAAGCCATCTTGTCCGAGACGACAATTCCCTCACGAACCTTGCGAGGATTCTCGCGGGTCGTGTCGTTCGTCGAGTCAGTCATGACTACTCACCTTCTCCAACGGCCTCAGCGGCCGAGATCTCGCGCTCGCGCAGGAACGTTGACAGGCGCGCGATGTCTCTGCGCACCTCACCAAGTCGTGCCGAGTTGTCAAGCTGACCGGTGGCCAGCTGGAAGCGCAGGTTGAAGAGCTCGCGACGAGCCTCGCCCAAACGCTCCACCAATTCGTTGTCGCCGAGAAGACGGAGCTCCGCGACGTGTTCTTTAGTCTTTCCCATTAGATGGTCACCTCCGGTGTGCCGTGTGTCCCAGGACGAATGACGAACTTCGCCTTGATCGGCAACTTCTGGATTGCGCGCTCCATCGCGGCACGGGCCAGCGTCTCATCAACGCCACCGAGCTCGAACATGATGCGACCAGGCTTCACCACGGCAACCCAGAATTCAGGGTTACCCTTTCCAGAGCCCATGCGAGTTTCCGCGGGCTTCTGAGTGACGGGCTTGTCCGGGAAGATTCGGATCCAGACCTTTCCGCCACGCTTTACGTGACGGGTCATCGCGATACGTGCGGCCTCAATCTGGCGAGCGCTGATCCAACCACGTTCGAGCGCCTGAATACCAAAGTCACCAAAGGCCAAATCAACGCCACCCTTGGCGTTGCCGGTCATGCGACCACGCTGCTGCTTTCGGTACGCTACTTTGCGGGGCATCAACATGATTACTCGGCGTCCTTTCGAAAGTGTGGCGTGTCGGTGTGATCCTGAGCGGTGCGGCGCTCGATCTCTTCTTCCACGCTCAATCGGCGCTCGACCTCATCGTTCGACGCCAACAAGTCAGCGGAATTGGCGGCGACGGTAACGGGCTCGGTAACGGGCTCGGCGACGGGCTCGGCCTCAACGCGGCGGCGTCCGCCGCCCGCACGGACCACACCCTTCGGTGCGACTGGCGACGAGCCGACCGGGACTGCATCACCCGCGGCCATAGCTGCTTCGCGCACGATCTTCTCGTCATTGGTCAGCTGGTACGGCAGGATATCGCCCTTGTAGATCCAGACCTTCACGCCAACGCGGCCGGTCGACGTGCGAGCTTCACGGAAGCCGTAGTCAATATCGGCGCGCAGCGTGTGCAGGGGGACGCGACCTTCGCGGTACGACTCGCGGCGTGACATTTCAGCGCCACCGAGACGACCCGACGCCTGAATCTTCACGCCCATTGCGCCGGCCTTCTGCACGGTCTGGATACCGCGCTTCATGGCGCGACGGAAAGCCACGCGACGAAGCAACTGGTCGCAGATTCCTTGCGCGATGAGTGCGGCGTCCAGCTCGGGCTGCTTGATCTCTTGAATGTTCAAGGAGATCTTGTTCTTCTGCCCGGTGATCTTCTCAAGATCCTTCTTCAAGCGCTCGGCTTCGGCGCCACGGCGACCAATGACGATGCCCGGACGAGCAGTGTGAATGTCGACGCGAATACGGTCCGAGTTGCGCTCGATTTCGATACGGCTGACGGCCGCAGTCTCGAGCTGCTTCGTCAGATAGTCACGAATCTTCCAGTCCTCGATCACGAGGTCCTTGTAGCCACGCTCTTTAAACCAGCGCGACTTCCAGTCCGTCGTAATTCCGAGTCGGAAACCGTAGGGGTTTACCTTCTGACCCATTAGTTCGTCTCCTCAGTGGCGTCGTCTGACACCGTCTCGTCGGTTGAGGTCTCCTCAACGACTGTCTCTTCGACCGTGGTGTCAACGTCGTCGCTCACCACATCGGTTGCAACTTCGCTCTCGACAACGTCGCTCTCGATCTCCTCGTTCTCGATCTCCTCCGCGGCGGCGGCCTCACGCTTGTTGAGGCTCTTCGTCTGGTCGGCACGACGTCGCGATGACGCGACGCGGCGTGTACGTGACGCGGCGGCCTGAGCCGTGCGCGCGGCACGAAGAATCTCGAGGCGGTCCTCGTCAAGGCGCGACACGATCACCGTGATGTGACACGAACGCTTGAGAATCTTGCCCGCACGTCCACGCGCACGTGGCGTGAAGCGCTTCATGGTGATGCCCTCGTCGGCGTACACCGCCGACACGAAGAGCTCGTCGGCGCTCATTCCGTCGTTGTTCACCGCGTTGGCAACCGCTGAAGCAAGCACCTTGCCGATCACGCCTGCGGCCTCACGGGTGGTACCCGCCAAGATCTCGCGAGCGGTGTTGACGTCCTCATTGCGAATGAGGTTCATCACCACGCGAGCCTTGCTCGCTGACATGTGATAGCCGCGCAACGTGGCACGGGTACCCGGACGTTCGTTGGTCTTGGGACCAGTCATTAGCGCCTACCCGTCTTTTCCTGGCCGGCGTGAAACCGGAAAGTTCGCGTGGGAGCGAACTCGCCCAGCTTGTGGCCCACCATTGACTCGTTGACAAAAACCGGTACGTGACGACGACCGTCGTGCACGGCGAAAGTGTGACCAACCATGTCCGGGATGACCGTCGAGCGACGGCTCCAGGTCTTGATGACCTTCTTCTCGTTGGCCGCGTTCATGGCGTCCACCTTCTTCAAAAGGTGGGCGTCAATGAAGGGACCCTTTTTTAAGCTACGTGACATTGTCTACCTACCTCCGCGAGCCGCGTCCACGGCGACGACGAATAATGAGCGCGTCTGATGCCTTTGGCAAACGCGTACGACCCTCTGGCTGACCCCACGGTGATACTGGGTGACGTCCACCGGAAGTCTTTCCTTCACCACCACCGAGTGGGTGGTCGACTGGGTTCATGGCCACACCACGCGTCTGGGGGCGGATGCCCTTCCAACGGTTGCGGCCGGCCTTACCGATCTTGATGAGTTCGTGCTCCGAGTTGCCAACGATGCCGAGCGTGGCGCGACAGTCAATTGCGACGCGGCGCATTTCGGTCGAGGGCAGACGAAGCGTGGCGTAGCCACCGTCCTTCGCCACGAGCTGCACGCTCATGCCGGCGCTGCGCGCCATCTTGCCACCGCCGCCGGGGCGAAGCTCCACGTTGTGGACGGTCGCACCGGTTGGGATGAAACGCATGGGCAACGAGTTACCGGTGCGGATGTCGGCCTTGGGGCCGGACTCGACGAAGTCACCGACCTTCAGTCCGTTCGGCGCGAGGATGTAGCGCTTCTCGCCGTCGAGGTAGTGCAGCAGTGCGATACGACACGTGCGGTTCGGGTCGTACTCAATAGCGGCGACCTTCGCCGGGATCGCGTCCTTGTTGCGCTTGAAGTCGATAATGCGGTACTGCTGCTTGTGGCCACCACCGCGGTGACGCGAGGTCTTGCGACCGTAGTTGTTGCGCCCGCCCGTGCGGGGCTTGGCGGCGAGCAGTGACTTCTCCGGCGTCGACTTCGTGATCTCGGCAAAGTCCGAAACCGTCTGGAAGCGACGACCGGGGCTGGTTGGTTTGCGATGACGCAGTGCCATGTCAGTCCTTAGTTCTCGAAGAGATTGATCGAGTCACCCTGTTTCAGGGTGACGATGGCCCGCTTCGTGTTGGGGCGCGCGCCCACGACACCGGTGCGACGGTTGCGCGTCGTCTTACCCTTGCGGTTGAGAGTGTTGACGTTGGTGACCTTCACGTTAAAAGCCTGTTCGACGGCGTTGCGGACGTCGATCTTGGTGGCTCTGGGGTCGACCACGAACACGTACGTGTGGTTGTCCATGAGTCCGTAGGTCTTCTCAGACACCACGGGACGGATGAGAACGCTCATTGCATCGCGCATCAGTTGATCTCCTTCACCACGGGCAACGTGGCGTCTGTGAACAGGACCCAGTCCGAGTCCAACACGTCGTAGGCGTTTACTTCGCCCGCGTCGATCGTCCTCACGTGGGCCAGGTTGCGAAACGAGTTAATCGCGACCGAGTCGTCACGGCTCAACACGACGAGGACCTTGCCCTCGAGGCCGAGCGCGCTGAGTGCGCTGAGTGCGCCCTTGGTCTTTGGCAGAGTCCAAGCATCGAAGCTGTCGAGCAGCGCAATGCGCTCGAGCGATGCACGGTCCGACAACGCCGAGTAGAGAGCCAGACGGATCATCTTCTTCGGGGTCTTCTGGTCGTACTTGCGAGGCTTGGGGCCGTGCGCAATTCCACCACCCGGGTAGTGCGGTGCACGAATGGTTCCCTGACGGGCGCCACCGGTTCCCTTTTGGTTGAACGGCTTCTTCCCACCACCCCGGACTTCCTTGCGGGTCTTGGTGGACTGGGTGCCTGAACGCTTGGCGGCGAGCTGGGCCTTGACGACCTGGTGCATAACGGCCATGTTGGGCACAATGCCGAAGATCGTGGGCTCCAGGGCCACGGTGCCGAGCTCCGCGCCGGCGATGCTCTTGCGAGTCACGGAGCGGTGCTCGGGCGCGGGACGGTCCTTCTTGACCGGACCACGCAGAGTAAAGACGTCGCTCATCGCTTGCCTCCGGCCTTCATTGGGTTCTTCACCGACGTGCGAAGCACGACAACGCCACCGCGCGGGCCGGGAACTGCACCCTTCACGAGGACGAGATTGCGCTCGATGTCAACGCCGATTACCTCGAGGTTGGTCGTGGTGACTTGACCGCCGCCGTAACGACCGGCCATCTTCGTGCCCTTAAAGACGCGACCCGGCGTGGCGCAGGCGCCGATCGAACCAGGCGCCCGGTGGTGCTTNNGGCGGTGGCGTCGATCATTTCACCCTTTTCGAGCACGTCAACCAGTATTTCCTGGCCCACGGTGTAGCCCGAGACGTCATCGAGACGAAGCTCAACGAGCTTCTTTCCCGGAGTAACGCCGGCCTTTTCGAAGTGTCCAAGCTCGGGCTTGGTCAATGTCGACGTGCGGCGCGTGCCCCACGTGACCTGGAGGGCGCTGTAGCCCTCCTTCTCGGGAGTCTTTACCTGGACGACGCGAGCTGGACTGACACGGACAACTGTCACCGGAATAGCCCGGTTCTGGTCATCCCAGACTTGGGTCATGCCCACCTTCTCGCCGACGATCGCTTTGGTCGCCACGTTTCCCTCTCTCTACTGATATCCGTGCATCGGTTCGTCCGACACACAGACGCTCCGCCGGGCCAAATAACCCGAACGGAGCGCTCGACTGGTTTGGTTCAGCGTTCCCTTTTGAGGCAACTGAACACATCTACTTATTCCCCCACCACTACTGACAGGGGTTATAACCGTACACCATGAGACCCCGCCAGCGCAAAGTCGCTGACGGGGCCTCCGGTGCTACTACTAAGCCTGTCGAATCTTTATTTCGATGTCCACGCCCGCTGGAAGGTCGAGACGCTGGAGCGAGTCGACGGTCTTGGCGGTGTGGTCCACGATGTCCAAAAGGCGCTTGTGTACGCGCATTTCAAAGTGCTCGCGGCTGTCCTTGTGCTTGTGCGGCCCGCGAACCACCGTGTAACGGTGCTTCTCGGTCGGCAGCGGCACGGGGCCCTGCACACGGGCGTTCGTACGCTCGACCGTTTGCACGATCTTCGCGCAGGACTGGTCCAGGACGCCGTGGTCGAAGGCCTTCAGCCGGATACGGATCATTTGACGGTTGTCGGCCATGACCGAACTACTTCAGGATCTTGACGACGCGGCCTGAACCCACGGTGCGGCCACCTTCGCGGATGGAGAAGGTGAGGCCCTCTTCCATAGCGATGGGCTTACCCAGGGTCACGGTCATCTCGGTGTTGTCACCGGGCATAACCATTTCAGTACCGGCCGGCAGCTCAATGGTGCCAGTGACGTCAGTCGTACGGAAGTAGAACTGTGGACGATAGTTCGCGAAGAACGGCTTGTGACGGCCGCCTTCCTCTTTGGTCAACACGTAAACCGAGGCTTCGAAGACCGTGTGCGGGGTGATAGTGCCCGGCTTACACAGGACCTGTCCGCGCTCCACGTCTTCCTTCTTCGTGCCACGAAGCAGCGCACCGAGGTTGTCCCCGGCTTGACCCTGGTCGAGCAACTTGCGGAACATCTCGATGCCGGTCACGGTCGTCTTGGTCGTGTCACGAAGACCCACGATCTCAACTTCGTCACCGACCTTCACGACGCCCTGCTCAACCTTGCCGGTCACCACGGTGCCACGGCCAGTGATCGACATAACGTCTTCGATCGACATGAGGAAGGGCTTCTCCGTGTCGCGCACGGGCTCGGGGATGAACGAGTCAACGGCATCCATGAGCTCCATGATCTTGTCGCCCCACGCCTCGTCGCCCTCGAGGGCCTTCAACGCGGAAACTCGGATGATCGGCGTGGTGTCGCCCGGGAAGTCGTAGCTGTCGAGCAGTTCGCGAACTTCCATCTCGACGAGCTCAAGGAGCTCCTCGTCCTCGACCATGTCGGCCTTGTTAAGGGCGACCACGATGTAGGGAACGCCCACCTGACGCGCGAGCAGCACGTGCTCACGGGTCTGGGGCATCGGGCCGTCGGTCGCGGAGACCACGAGGATCGCGCCGTCAACCTGCGCGGCGCCAGTGATCATGTTCTTCACGTAGTCGGCGTGGCCGGGCATGTCCACGTGGGCGTAGTGACGTTTTGCCGTCTCGTACTCAACGTGGGCAATCGAAATGGTGATACCGCGCTGGCGCTCTTCGGGGGCCTTGTCGATCTGGTCGAAAGGCGTGAAGGCGCTTCCTGGGACGCGGGTTGAAAGGACCTTGGTGATGGCCGCGGTAAGAGTGGTCTTGCCGTGGTCGATGTGGCCCATGGTTCCAATGTTTACGTGCGGCTTAGTGCGCTCGAACTTCTGCTTTGCCATTGTCGGGGACTAACTTTCTCTCTAGTGACGAGTCCGCTTGGACCCGTCGTGTTTGTTTCGGCCCTCCCCGACGACGGTTTGGACCTTGGTTTTGCTGGTTTCCCAGCTTCTTACGCGCCCGTGGCCTTGGCTACGATCTCCTTCGAGATCGAGTCAGGTACTTCTGCGTACGAATGGAACTGCATGGTGTACGTCGCGCGCCCTTGGGTGCGAGAACGCAGGTCAGTAGCGTAGCCGAACATGTCGGCCAACGGCACAAGTGCCCTAATTGCTTGACTATTGCCCTTCTGCTCCATGCCTTCTACACGGCCTCGGCGTGATGACAAGTCACCAATAACGTCGCCCATGTAGTCCTCTGGCGT
>PLKM01000010.1:11355-113541 GCA_003141095.1 Acidimicrobiaceae bacterium
ACCACCGGATAGCCCGCCAAGACTCCCGAGGTCAGCGCCTCGGTGATGCCCTGGTTGACCGGTCCGATGTACTCCTTGGGAATGGCACCACCGGAAATCTCGTCCAAGAACTCGTAACCGCCGCCGGGGCCCGTGGGCTCAAGGGTGATGACGACGTGTCCGTACTGACCCTTACCGCCGGTCTGGCGCACGTACTTCTCTTCGACTTTTTCGACCTTCTTGCGAACGGTCTCGCGGTAGGCCACCTGGGGCTTACCCACGTTGGCGTCCACCGCGAACTCGCGCAGCATGCGGTCGACCAGCACCTCAAGGTGCAACTCGCCCATTCCCGAGATGACGGTCTGGCCGGTCTCTTCGTCGGTGCGCACGCGAAACGTGGGGTCTTCCTCGGACAAGGCGTAGAGGGCCTTGGAGAGCTTCTCCTGGTCGGCCTTGGTCTTCGGCTCCACCGCCACGTGGATAACGGGTTCGGGGAAGGTCAAGGTCTCGAGCTGAATCGGCTGATCGATGGAGCTGAGCGTGTCACCGGTGGTGACCTGCTTCAAACCAACGGCCGCGACAATGTCGCCGGTGCGGATGGTGTCGAGGTCTTCGCGGTTGTTCGCGTGCATCAGCAGCAGGCGTCCCAAGCGCTCCTTTTTCATGCCCTTGGTGGTGTTGACGACGGTGTCGCCCTTTTCCAAGGTGCCCGAGTAGACGCGCAGGTAGGTCAACTTACCGACGTAGGGGTCGGTCATGATCTTGAACGCCAGGGCCGCGAAGGGCTCGTCGTCGGAGGGCTTGCGCTCGAGGATGTCTTCCTTGCCGGGCTTGGTGCCCGGTGTCGGAGGAAGGTCGATTGGTGAGGGCAGGAAGTCAACCACGGCGTCGAGCATGGGCTGGACGCCCTTGTTCTTGAAGGCCGAGCCGTTCAGGATCGGAACGCAGTGGTTCTCAAGGGTTCCGCGACGCAGCGCACCACGGATGTCCTGGGTGGTGATCACTTCGTCGTTCAGCACCTTTTCCATCAACTCGTCGTCAAAGGTCGTGAGCACGTCGAGCAGCTTGACGCGGTACTCTTCGGCCTGCGCCTTGAACTCGTCAGGGATCTCGATGACCTCGAGCTCCTCGCCCTTGTCGTCGTGGTAGATCGTCGCGGTCATCGAGCAGATGTCGATGATGCCCTTGTAGTTGCCCTCGGCACCGATGGGCAGCTGAATGACGGCGGGGACGCAGTCGAGGCGGTCGGCGATCATATCCACGCAACGAAAGAAGTCCGCGCCGACGCGGTCCATCTTGTTCACGAAGCAGATACGAGGAACGTTGTACTTGTTGGCTTGGCGCCACACCGTCTCGGTCTGGGGCTCGACACCGGCGACGGCGTCAAACACCGCAACGGCGCCGTCGAGGACTCGAAGCGAGCGCTCTACTTCAACAGTGAAGTCAACGTGACCCGGGGTGTCGATGATATTGATGCGGTGGCCGTTCCAGTGGCAGGTGGTCGCCGCGGACGTGATCGTAATGCCACGCTCTTGCTCTTGGACCATCCAGTCCATGGTGGCGGCACCTTCGTGCACTTCACCGATTTTGTAGTTCTTGCCCGTGTAGAACAAGATGCGCTCAGTGGTCGTGGTCTTACCCGCGTCAATGTGCGCCATGATGCCAATGTTGCGAACCTTATCGAGGGGGAATTCGCGTGCGGTCATTTCAATAACTCTCTTTGATTACCAGCGGTAGTGCGCGAACGCCTTGTTGGACTCGGCCATCTTGGCCATGTCTTCACGGCGCTTTACGGCAGCGCCGACACCATTGCTGGCGTCGATGATCTCGTTCGCGAGACGCTCGGCCATGGTCTTCTCACGGCGCTTCTTCGCGAAGTCAGTGAGCCAACGAATGGCGAGCGTCGTCGAACGACGGGGACGAACTTCCATCGGAACTTGGTACGTGGTACCACCGACGCGGCGGCTCTTCACTTCGAGCTCGGGACGAACGTTTTCGAGGGCGCGCTTCAGCGTGGCGACGGGGTCCGTGCCGGTCTTCTGCTCGACCAACTCGAGGGCGGTGTACACAATGCGCTCGGCGATGGTGCGCTTGCCGCGCTCGAGGACTTTGTTCGTTACCTGGGTGACGAGCACCGACTTGTAAATCGGGTCGGCGGGCACCTCACGACGAACGGCTGGGCCTTTACGGGGCATTAGCTCTCCCTCTTCGCACCGTAACGGCTACGGGCTTGCTTGCGGTCACGAACACCCGAGGTGTCGAGCGCGCCGCGAATGATCTTGTAACGAACACCAGGGAGGTCCTTCACACGTCCGCCACGCACGAGCACGATGGAGTGCTCTTGCAGGTTGTGGCCGACACCGGGGATGTAGGCCGTGACCTCGACGCCCGACGTCAAACGCACGCGGGCCACCTTTCGAAGAGCCGAGTTCGGCTTCTTGGGCGTCACCGTATGCACGCGGGTGCATACGCCGCGACGCTGTGGGGCCCCCTTGAGGGCTGGCGTCTTGGTCTTGGATACTTTGTCCTGCCGGCCTTTTCGGACCAACTGTGCAATTGTGGGCACGCGGAACCTCTTCTAGTTGTACTTCGTTCATGGAACGTGCAAGTGATGCCTGCACGCGGACTTTCTATCCTACGACAAACAACCTCCCAACGGCAAGCCCGCTGCCGGCCCGAGGGCCGGCAGCGTCACTCGTCGTTAAAGGGCCTGTCCGCCAAGCTCGTTTTCGGGCCTGACTTCATCGTCTTCGGGCAGGGCTGACTCGTCATACGTGGCCGTTCCGATGTTCTGGAAGGACGACAGGTCAGCGCTGAATGTGTCTTCTCCGCCGATCTCGCCCAAGAGACTGGCCAGATCGAGGTCATCGTCCGACACCTGAGCCCAGGCGGGCAGTAGTTCGGCGTCGGGCATGTCCAGGCGAAGTTCACGCTTGTTGTAGTACTCGAGCCCCGAACCAGCCGGAATCAACTTACCGATAATGATGTTTTCCTTCAAGCCAACGAGGTGGTCTCGCTTGCCCTCAATGGCGGCTTCGGTCAAGACACGGGTGGTCTCTTGGAACGAAGCGGCCGAAAGCCAGGAGTCAGTCGCCAGTGAAGCCTTGGTAATACCCATCAGCTGGGCGCGACCGTCGGCGGCGCCTTTCGAGTTGGCTTCGAGGGAATCGTTGGTGTCGTTGAACAACTTGACGTCAACCATCGCCCCGGGCAGCCACGGGGACTCACCGGCGTCGACGATCTGCACACGACGAGTCATTTGACGAACGATGAGCTCGATGTGCTTGTCGTGGATGGATACACCCTGGTCACGGTAGACGTTCTGAACCTCTTCGACCAAGTACTGCTGGGTCTCACGGGTACCACGGAACTTCATCATCAACTTGGGGTCGAGCGGACCATCGTGCAGCGGGGTGCCGACCTCGACCTCTTGGCCGTCCTCGACGTGCAGGTGGCGAGCGATCGAGATCGACTCCTCCTGCACTTCACCCTCGTTGCCAATGACCGTGACCTTGCGCTCGCGTCCGATCAGCTCAACGCGCACAACGCCCGAGAACTCGGCAACCTTGGCGGCACCCTTCGGGGTACGGGCTTCGAAGAGCTCGACCACGCGGGGCAGACCATGGGTGATGTCACTCTCGGTAACACCTCCGGAGTGGAAGGTACGCATAGTGAGCTGCGTGCCCGGTTCGCCAATGGACTGCGCGGCAATGACGCCCACCGCCTCACCGAGCTCAACGAGCTGGTGGGTGGCGAGGGAGAGCCCGTAGCAAGCCGCACACACACCCTGGACTGCATCGCAGGTGAGGGTGGTGCGAACGCGCACGCGGTTCACGGCCGAGTCATCGCGCAGGCGCTCGACGTCGTCGACCATCAACATGGTGCCCGCGGTGATGGTTGAACCGTCTGACAGCGTCACGTCTTCAGCGGCGACGCGACCCCACAGCTTGGTCTCGAGGTGAGCGCGCTGACCGCGAGTATCCGCGGCGACGTGTTCGATCCACATGCCACGCGAACCACCGCAGTCGAACTCCTTCACGATGAGCTCCTGGGCCACGTCGACGAGTCGACGGGTCAGGTAACCAGAGTCGGCGGTGCGAAGCGCGGTGTCACCCAGTCCCTTGCGGGTACCGTGCGTTGAGATGAAGTACTCAAGGACCGACAGGCCTTCGCGGAACGAAGACTTGATCGGACGAGGAATCATCTCACCGCGAGGGTTGGACACCAGACCCTTCATAGCGGCAATCTGGCGGATCTGCTGGCTGTTACCACGCGCGCCCGAGTCCACCATCATGCGGATTGGGTTGTCGAACAACGCGTTCATGGCGCGGTCGGTGGCGTCACCGACCTCCTTGTTGGCGTTGGTCCAGATCTCAATCTCCTGCTGGCGACGCTCATCGTCGACGATGACGCCTCGGCGGTAGTTCGTCTCAACCTTGGCGGCCTGCTCCTCGTACTTGTTGAGGATCGCGGCCTTCTCCGACGTCGTGACGACGTCGTCAATCGAAATCGTGAGACCCGACTGCGTCGCGAAGCGAAAGCCCAGTGACTTAATAGCGTCGAGCGACTCGGCGACCTCTTGGCGGCCGAAGCCACCAGAAATCTCCTCGACGATGACGCCAATAGGCGTGGCGTTCTTACCGATCAACTCGTTCACGTAACGGAACCCGAAGGGCAGCGCCTCGTTGAAGAAGACGCGGCCGGGCGTCGTCACCAAGGAACGGCTCGCGCCGATCACTTCGATGCCCGATGCGTCGAGACGAGTGTCCAGCGACGATCCCTCGAGAGGGCGAATCTGAATCGGCGTGCGAAGACCAACGGTCTTGTCGCCCAGGGCATTCTCGATTTCGTACACGTGACGGAAAACGCGGGGGTTCTCAATCTCTTGGTCGGCGGGCAGCGTCAAGTAGTACGCACCAAACACCATGTCCTGAGCGGGCTCGGTGATGGGACGACCGGTGGCGGGCGTGAAGATGTTGTTCGTCGAAAGCATCAGGATTCGTGCTTCAGCCTGGGCCTCTGCCGACAGCGGTACGTGCACGGCCATCTGGTCACCGTCGAAGTCAGCGTTGAACGCCTTACACACGAGGGGGTGAATCTGAATGGCCTTGCCGTCAACCAGCACGGGCTCGAAGGCCTGGATGCCGAGACGGTGCAACGTGGGCGCGCGGTTGAGCAGCACGGGGTGCTCGCGAATGACCTCTTCGAGGACGTCCCACACGGCAGTCTTGCGGCGCTCGACCATTCGCTTGGCGCTCTTGATGTTCTGCGCCATCTGCGTCTCGATGAGGCGCTTCATGACGAAGGGCTTGAAGAGTTCGAGCGCCATCATCTTGGGCAGACCACACTGGTGCAGCTTCAGCTGGGGACCGACAACGATCACTGATCGTCCGGAGTAGTCAACGCGCTTACCGAGCAAGTTCTGACGGAAACGGCCCTGCTTACCCTTCAGCATGTCCGAGAGGCTCTTGAGCGGGCGGCCACTCTGTCCGGCGACCGGCCGACCACGACGACCGTTGTCGAACAACGCGTCCACTGCTTCTTGCAGCATTCGCTTCTCGTTGTTGACAATGATGTCCGGTGCCCCAAGATCGAGGAGACGCTTCAGTCGGTTGTTACGGTTGATCACGCGACGATAGAGGTCGTTGAGGTCACTGGTCGCAAAGCGGCCACCGTCGAGCTGCACCATCGGGCGCAGGTCTGGGGGGATCACTGGAACGGCCTCGAGAATCATGGCGCGCGGGTCGTTCAAGCGACGACCCTGGTCGTCGCGACGGTTGAACGACTGAACAATTGCGAGACGCTTGAGGAACTTGGCGTGACGCTGAGCGCTCAGGGGCTTGCGGCCGTCCTTCGCGTCAATCATCTCGCGCATGACGCGCTCCTCTTCGTCAAGGTCCATTCGGTCGATCAACTGGAGGATGGCGTTGGCGCCCATGCCACCTTCGAAGTACTCCCCGTAACGGAAGTCCATCTCGCGGTAGAGAACCTCGTCCTCGATGATCTGACGCGAATGCAGGCCTTCAAAGGTGTCGAAGGCCTGGCGGGCGAGCTCGCGCTCCTCGGAGAAACGCGAACGCACGCCGTCGAGCTCTTTCTCGGTGCCGCGCTGGAGAGCACGAAGCTCTGACTCCTTCGCGCCATCGGCTTCGAGCTTCGCGGCACGAGCCTCGATCTCCTTCAACTTGTTGTCGAGAGCCTTCACTTCACGCTCGGCGATCTCAATCAACTCGTCGGAGAGTCCCTGGCGCAGTTCCGTAATGTCCGCGTGACGACGGTCAATGTCGATGTACGTGACCATGTGGGCCGCGAAGTAGATGACCTTCTCGAGCTGCTTCGCCTTGAGTTCTTCCTTCGGGGCGGTGCCCATGAGCAGGTAGGCCAGCCACGAACGGGTACCTCGCAGGTACCAGATGTGCACAACCGGGGCCGACAGGGCAATGTGACCCATACGGTCACGACGAACCTTGTCACTGGTGACTTCGACGCCACAGCGCTCGCAGACGATTCCCTTGAAGCGGACTCGCTTGTACTTACCGCAGGCACACTCCCACGCCTTTTGGGGTCCGAAGATCTTTTCGCAGAAAAGACCATCCTTCTCCGGGCGAAGCGTTCGGTAGTTGATCGTCTCGGGCTTCTTCACTTCACCTGATGACCAGCTACGGATATTCTGCGCCGTAGCGAGACCAATGCTCAGTTCATCGAACTGGTTGACGTCCAGTGGACTCATGACAACTTCCTTTCGGCGGCGCGGCGGGCATCTTCTTCATCACTGCCGCGCTCGGGACGACTGATGTCGATTCCGAGTTCGCGTGTGACGGAGAAGAAGTCCTCTTCTGTGTCAGCAAGGTCCACGTGAGCACCGACTTTGTCGCGCACTTCAACGTTCAGACAGAGTGACTGCATTTCCTTGATAAGAACCTTGAACGACTCGGGAATCCCCGGCTCGGGCAGGTTCTGACCCTTCACGATCGCTTCGTAGGCGCGCTCGCGACCCTTCATGTCGTCGGACTTGACCGTCAACAGTTCCTGGAGGGCGTAGGCGGCACCGTAGGCCTCGAGGGCCCACACTTCCATCTCACCAAAGCGCTGTCCACCGAACTGCGCCTTACCACCCAGGGGCTGAGCGGTGATCATCGAGTACGGACCGGTCGAACGGGCGTGGATCTTGTCGTCGACCATGTGGGCGAGCTTCAAGATATAGGCGTAGCCAACCGAAATTGGGTTGTCGTACACCTCGCCGGTGCGGCCGTTGTACAACGTCACCTTGCCGTCGTTGTCACCGGCAAGCAAGCGCTTGCCGTTGGCGCCGTCGACATTGAGTGTGGCGAAGGTGTGCTGAATCGTTGGCTTGTCCTTCGCGCGCTCGGTTTCGTCCCAGTGCGCACCGTCAAACGATGGCGTGGCGACGTAGACCGCGGGCTCGGTACGTGGACGAGTCTTGCGATAAGGGCGCTTCGCGGGGTCCATCTGGTCGGCGTGACCCGAGGTGCCAACCGCGGGGTTGACCTCGATGCCTTCCCAACCGAAGCGGGCCGCGTAGCCCAAGTGACTCTCGAGCACCTGGCCAACGTTCATTCGACTNNACACCCTTGTTACCGTGACGTCCGGCGAGCTTGTCGCCCTCGGAGATCTTTCGCTTCTGGGCGACGTAGACCTTGACGAGCTGGTTAACGCCGGGCTGCATTTCGTGGTCCTCGTCACGGCTGTAGACCTTGACGTCAATGACCTTGCCCGACTCGCCGTGGGGGACCTTCAGCGACGTGTCGCGAACCTCACGAGCCTTCTCACCGAAGATCGCGCGGAGCAGTCGCTCTTCTGGCGACTGCTCGGTCTCGCCCTTCGGCGTGACTTTTCCAACGAGAATGTCACCCGGCTGAACCTCGGCACCGATGCGAACGATGCCGCGGTCGTCGAGGTCGGCCAAGATGTCGTCCGGCAGGTTCGGAATGTCCCGAGTAATCTCCTCGGCGCCCAACTTGGTGTCGCGCGCGTCGATCTCGTATTCCTTCACGTGGATCGACGTCAGCACATCATCTCGAACGAGTCGCTCGTTCAAGATGATGGCGTCTTCGTAGTTGTAGCCCTCCCATGGCATGTACGCCACGAGCAAGTTCTTACCGAGTGCGAGCTCACCGTTTGAGGTGCTCGTGCCGTCGGCGAGGAGGTCGCCGGATTTGACGATCTCGCCACCGAACACGAGGGGCTTCTGGTTGATCGACGTGTCCTGGTTCGAGCGACGGAACTTGTTCAAGTTGTACTGCTTCTTGCCCAAGGCCTTGCCGTAACGGTCAGTCACGTCCTTCTCGTACTCGACAACAATGCGGTCACCCGAGACTGACCTCACCACGCCATCACCCTCGGCGATCAGCACGTCACCCGAGTCCAACGCAGCGCGTGCTTCCATGCCGGTTCCGACGAACGGAGCTTCGGGCATGATCAACGGCACTGCCTGCTTCTGCATGTTGGCGCCCATCAGCGCGCGCTGGGCGTCGTCGTGCTCGACGAACGGAATCAGCGACGTCGCAACGGAAATAACCTGCTTGGTCGAAACGTCCATCAGCTCAACCTCTTCGGGCTTGACGAAGTCAATCTCGGAGGTCGTTGATGATGACTTGTTCGACGCGCCGACGCGAAGACCGGTACCGATGGGGCCGCGACGTACGAGTACGCGCTCGGCCTTGATGGTGCCCTTCTCGTCAATTTCGGTGTTGGCCTGGGCAATAACGAAACGCTCTTCTTCGTCAGCGGTGAAGTACCTGATCTCACCGGTCACCTTGCCACCCGTGACCACGCGGTACGGCGTCTCAATGAAGCCGTACTCGTTGATGCGTGCGTAGTTCGCGAGGTAACCAATAAGACCCACGTTCGGTCCTTCTGGGGTCTCGATCGGACACATGCGTCCGTAGTGCGAGGAGTGGACGTCTCGAACTTCAAGACCAGCACGCTCACGCGACAGACCACCCGGTCCCAGTGCCGAGAGTCGACGCTTGTGCGTCAGGCCCGACAGCGGGTTGTTCTGGTCCATGAACTGACTCAGCTGCGATGTGGCGAAGAACTCCTTGATCGCGGACATCACGGGACGGATATTGATCAGGGTCTGAGGAGCAATCGCCTCGACGTCCTGGGTGTTCATGCGCTCGCGAACGACGCGCTCCATGCGCGACAAACCGGTGCGCAGCGCGTTTTGGATCAGTTCGCCCACGCTGCGGATGCGGCGGTTGGCGAAGTGGTCCTGGTCGTCGATGTGGTACGTGGTCTCCTTCGCGGTGCGGTCGCGAGCCAAGTTCAGCAAGTACGTCGCGGTGGCGAGCACCTCGGCCTTGGACAGCACGTGCAGCGTGGGGGTGGGGCGCTCCAGGAGGTCGCCGAACAACTCGACGTTCTTCGCGACTTCGCTGCCGAGCTTGCGGTCGAGCTTGTAGCGGCCAACTCGACTGAGGTCGTAGCGCTTCTCGGAGAAGAAGGCACCTTCGAAGTACTGACGAGCGGCCTCGATGGTCTGCACCTCGCCCGGACGGGCACGACGGTAGATCTCAAGCCACGCGGTCTCTTGGCTCGCGCGCAGGAAGTTCTCGGGCGAGTCCTCCATGTTGTACTTGTCCATGTGCTTGGAGATTTCGAGGTGCGCCTTCTTCCAGTCCGCGTGGAACTGGTCCTCGAGGAAGTCGAAGTGCGCCACGAACTTCTCGAAGAACGACTCGTCCATGGCGGTGTCGAGGGCTCGCAGCAACGTGAAGATCGAGATACGACGCTTGCGAGCGATACGCGCGCCGGCGTTCGCCGCCTTGTTCTTCTTCTCTTCGAGGTCGACCTGGAGCCACTCACCACGGCTCGGGTGGATGGTGCCTTCGAAGGCAACCTTCTCGTCCTTGCCGGGCTGGAACAGCACGCCGGGTGACCTGACGAGCTGGGAAACGACAACGCGCTCGGTGCCGTTGATGATGAACGTGCCCTGCTCGGTCATGATCGGGAAGTCGCCCATGAAGACGGTCTGTTCCTTGATTTCTCCGGTTTCGGAGTTCAAGAAGCGCGCACGCACGAAGATGGGCTGCGAATACGTGGTCGCGCGCTGGCGGCACTCTTCGACTGTGAACTTTGGTGGGCTCTTCAAATCCGCGTCATCAGGGTCGAACTCAAGTTCGAGAGACAGGCGACCAGTAAAGTCAGAAATCGGCGAAAGGGCTTCAAAAGCCTCACGCAGACCCTGCTTCATAAACAGGTCGAAGCTGTCTCGCTGAATTTCGAGGAGGTTGGGCAGGGGGTGTGCTTCACCCAGTGCCGAGAAGTTAAAGCGCTCCGGGCTAGTGGACCGAGACGTCAACGGTCTATCCTCCGTGTAAGTGGGTGGCTACAACAGGGTTTTGCCATGGCCACGTGCAAAACGACATCAGGGGATGACAAAGTTGAGCAGAGGGACACGGTCATTCGATGTTAGTCCCTTTACAGGGCGACGCGCAAGTAGCGCTTCCCTGACGGGATGCGCGACCGCAAAGCGGTTGCGCTCACCCTAGGCAGAAATCCCGCCGAGGTCAAGTATTGATCCAGTAATTGAGAATGCCCCGACCGGCGAACCGATCGGGGCATTCTCCTTGAAACCGTGAACTACTTGACTTCTACTGTCGCACCGGCGGCCTCGAGGGCAGCCTTTGCCTTCTCAGCGTCGGCCTTCGAGACCTTCTCGAGCACGGGCTTGGGGGCACCGTCCACGAGGTCCTTGGCTTCCTTCAGGCCCAGGTTGGTAAGTGCACGCACTTCCTTGATCACCTGAATCTTCTTCTCGCCTCCGCCCAGCAAAATGACGTCGTAGTCGCTCTTCTCCTCGGCACCAGCGCCAGCGTCGGCGCCGCCACCCGCCGCAGCGGGTCCGGCAACAGCCACGGGGGCCGCTGCGGTGACACCGAACTTCTCCTCGAACTCCTTGAGCAGTTCGCTCAGTTCGATTACAGAAAGCTCAGCGATGCCATCGAGAATCTGTTCCTTGGTCAGGGTTGCAGCCATGGTGATTCCTTTCTTTTCTTCGTTTCGATACTTCGTTGATTGGGTTATTCGGCCGGTTCGCTCGCGGCGTCCGCAGTGGGAGCCTCGGTGGTTTCGGCCTCGGCTTCGGCGACGGGCGCCTCTTCCTCGACCGCGACCTCCGCGACAGCTGCCGCGGCGTCGTCGCTCGCTGCGGGTGCAGCTTCCTCGACCCCGGCCGGAGTCTCGGCGGCTTCTTCGACCTTCACGTCAGCGGGAGCGGCCACAGGGCCACCTTTGCTGTCGAGAAGGGCCGAGAGGCCGTAGGCGAAGTTTTGCGGGACGGCCTTCAAGAGGCCGGCCATGGTGCGAAGTGGTGAGGCCAACAGCCCGGCGAACTGGGCCAGAAGGACATCGCGGCTCGGTAGATCGGCGAGTGCGGCCAGATCCTTGAAGGAAAGGACCTTTCCGTCGACGACGCCCCCCTTGACGATGAGCTTCGGCGACTCCTTGGCGAAGTCGCGAAGGGCCTTGGCGACAGCCGAGACGTCACCGTCGACGAAGGCAATGGCGGTGGGCCCCTGAAGGAACGCGCCAATGGGCTCGAAGGTGGTTCCGGTGATCGCGCGCAGCACGAGGGTGTTCTTGAAGACCTTGTAGTCGGCCCCCAGCGTGCGCAGTTGACGGCGCAGGGTCGAAATCTCGGCAACGGTGAGGCCACGGTACTCGGTGACGACTGCCGTTGAGGTGCCGTCAACCTTGGACTTGACCTCGTCGACGGTTGCGACCTTATCGGGGCGAATTTTGCTCATGGTGCTCCTTCACCGGATGCCGCCCGGTACGGGCCGATGACATCCATGCGAGCGAGGCACCCGAGGGTGAACTCGAAATCCTCGTCAGGCTGACCCTTCGGTCACTTAAGTGGGAACTCCCACACCGGATGTCTTCGGCGTTCTTCTAAATCATGTGGCACAGACGTCGTGCCGTACGACCATCGTAGTGACGTGGCGCGCGCCTCGTCAAAACGTCGCCTAGGCCGTGGCCAGAACCTCTTCTTCGTGGCGGGTGCGGGTGGGGTCGATCTTGACGCCCGGTCCCATCGTTGACGAGACCGTGATGCTCATCATGTAACGGCCCTTGGCACTCGAAGGCTTGACGCGGACAATCTCGTCAACGACGGCCTGCACGTTGCGCACGAGGTCGTCACGGCTGAAGCTCACCTTGCCGACGCGAAGCTGCACGTTACCGATCTTGTCGGTGCGGTACTCAACTCGTCCGCCCTTGAACTCGGTGACGGCCTTGGCGACGTCCATGGTGACGGTGCCCGTCTTGGGGTTTGGCATCAGACCACGAGGACCGAGCACGCGACCGAGCCCACCGACTTGGCCCATGAGGTCGGGAGTGGCGATGGCGATGTCGAAGTCGAGGAATCCACCGGCGACCTTCGCGACGAGATCTTCGGCTCCGACGATGTCGGCGCCGGCGTCACGGGCGGCCTGGGCCGCCTCACCCGCGGCGAACACCGCCACACGGTTTGTCTTGCCCGTGCCAGCCGGCAGCGAGATCGTTCCTCGAACGATCTGCTCGGCCTTGCGGGGGTCAACACCGAGACGGATCGCCAGTTCGACGGTCTCGTCGAACTTTGCGGTCGCGAGGTTCTTCACCTTGTCGAGCGCTTCGGTGATCGTGAGCAGTTCCTCGCGGTCAACCTGGGCCAGTGCGTTTGAATATTTCTTACCGTGCTTCATTGTTCCTTCTCCTAGCCCGCGACCGTAATGCCCATGGAACGGGCAGTGCCGGCAACTTGCAGCTTGGCCATCTCGAGGTCATCGGTGTTGAGGTCCTTGAGCTTGGTCTTGGCGATCTCTTCTACTTGGTCCATGGTCACCGACGCCACGGTCTCACGACCGGCGGTGTGCGCGCCCTTGGCGACGCCCGCGGCCTGGCGCAGCAGCACCGGCGTGGGTGGGGTCTTCAGGACGAACGTGAACGAACGGTCTTCGTAGATCGAGATGTCGACCGGAATGACCGTGCCACGCATGGACTCGGTGGCGGCGTTGTACTGCTTGCAGAACTCCATGGTCTGAATACCGTGGGGCCCTAGCGCTGTACCGACCGGCGGCGCGGGCGTCGCTGCGCCTGCTTCGAGCTGAATCTTTACGACTGCAACAACCTTTTTAGCCATGGCTATCTCCTTACAAGTTCTCTAGAGCTTCGTAACCTGCGTGAAGTCGAGCTCCACGGGGGTTTCGCGACCAAAGATGTCAACCAATACCTTGACCTTGAGCTGGTCTTCGTTGATCTCGGCGACGTGGCCCGAGAACGTGGCGAAGGGACCGGTCTTGATCTGCACGGTGTCGTTGACTTCGAATTCGTGGGTCGGCATGCGGCGCTTGACGCTCGGCTGCTCGACGCCCTCGACCTGGGGTCGGATGATGTTGTCCACTTCGCGCCGGGTGAGCGCAGTGGGGCGAGTCTTCTCGGCCCCCACGAAACCCGTGACACCGGGGGTGGAGCCGATGACGTAGAAAATCTCTGGATCCGGCTCGCAGCGAATGAGCAGATAGCTCGGGAACATGCGCTTGGAGACGGTGACCTTCTTGCCACCCTTGAACTCCGTCACGTCTTCTTCGGGCAGGTAGATCTCGTAGATGCTGTCGGTCAGCTCACGGCTCTTGATGATGTTGTTCAAGGCGCCGATGACCTTCTGCTCGTGACCCGCGAACGTGTGGACGATGTACCAGCGTCCGGGACGGTCGAACGCGCTCTCGACAATGGGCTCTTCGTCGAGACCATCTTCGAGGATGGTGACGTCGAGGATCTCCTCGTCGGTGACGTTGTGTTCGTCGTTCTGGTTGGTTTCGGTATCACTCATTGTCGCGGCCTTACTTCTGGAAGAGGAACGTTACGAACTTCGAGAAGCCGTAGCCGAGTCCGAAGATCAAAAGGGTCATGAAGATGAGTACGAAGAGCACGATGGTCGTGTAGTTGATGACCTCGGGGCGAGTGGGCCAGGCGACCTGGCGCATCTCTTCGCGAATCTCTCGAAGGAATTGACGAGGCTTCGTGCGCTGACCGCGACGTCGCTGAACGTCCTGGGGCGAAGTGCGGCGTGACGAAGCGGCGCCGTCGGCGCCGACCTGTCCTTGTCGCTGCATCATTCGCTTTTGTTCGCGGTTCATTTCACGTCTCTCGTTGTCACATCGGTTACTGCGTGTCGAAAAAATCTTCGAGCAGGGCAGGAGGGACTCGAACCCCCAACCCCCGGTTTTGGAGACCGGTGCTCTACCAATTGAGCCACTGCCCTCTGCGACTACCCACCAGATCCTGATTGGTGGCCGTAGGGAAGATAAATCTTACCACCCGCCAGAGGGATGCCCCTTAACGGGTCTCCTTGTGCAGCGTGTGCTTGCGCTCCCACTGGCAATACTTGGACATTTCGATGCGCTCGCGGTCGTTGACCTTGTTCTTCATCGTGATGTAATTACGGCGTTTGCACTCCTCACAGGCCAAGGTGACCTGTACGCGCTTTTCATTCTTTGCCATCGTTCTCTCCTCATCGTTACTACGTTTCCTACATGGACCCCGCGGGTCCTGCCTGGTAGCGGCGGCGGGACTCGAACCCGCGACAACACGATTATGAGCCGTGTGCTCTGACCACCTGAGCTACGCCGCCTGGCGAGCCCTCTGTCGGGATTGAACCGACGACCCCTTCCTTACCATGGAAGTGCTCTACCACTGAGCTAAGAGGGCGATCGTGTCAAAAAGACACGGAGGCGAATTGTACTCCGACATTGGTGGGTCTTTCCAACCGGACGAAGAAGTACCCTTTACACCCATGAGAACTCGCCTGGTCGAAATCGACGACGCGCGGGCCCTCATGAATATCTATAACCCCGAGGTTATCGAGACCACGGTGAGTTTTGACCTCGTGCCTCGCAGTCTCGACGAGCAAAAAGCCTGGATTCGCACGCATCTCGCCACGCACCCTTGCATTGTGGCGATAAATGAGGATGACGATCTGGGCGAAAATGGCGCTCGGGGCGAGAAGATTCTTGGTTTCGCCCTCGTTTCGCCCTTTCGCCAGCGACCCGCGTACGCCACCTCCGTCGAAAACTCGGTCTACGTGCACCGCGGCGCCCGTGGACGGGGCGTGGGCGAGAGACTGCTGCGCGAACTCATTGCCACGGCGGGAGAGTCCGGCTTCCACTCGTTGATCGCCCGCATCGTGGGAGAAAACGACGGGTCAATCCGGCTCCACGAAAAATGTGGGTTTACCCTGGTGGGAACCGAAATTGAGATCGGCCGCAAACATGGACACTGGCTCGACGTCGTCGAGTACCAGTACGTCATACCTGACCAGCGCCGTTAAACGGAGATCTCGGGTTCCTGCTCGGTCCACGACCACTGGGTCCAGCGGCCCATTGGCAGCACCAACACCCCGCCGAGCACCGCCACCGCGAGGGCAATCAGGAGCGGATTACTGTGCACGAGGCCCGCGAGCAACTCGCGTCCGCCCGGGATGCCAATAAAGGGACCGGTGATCGACAGCGCCAAGAGCCAGAAATGCTCACGGCGTTGATAACTCGCGGCCAGCAGCACCAGACCCCACGCGAGATACCAGGGCTGCACCACGGGCCCCAGCACCACCAGCAGCAGCAGCGCCACGGCCAGCGAGCGCACCCATCCCCGTCGTTCCGCGTTGAAGAGCAGCCACACGATAAAGACCGCGGCGACGAGCAGCCCGAGACCACGGGTCACCGAGAGCACCGATGCGAGCCCTACCGAGTGGATTCCCACGGCGTGCAGGGTGTTGGTGATGGCCATGCCCACGCCAGTCGCGGGAGCCGCCCACGACCGGACTGTCCCGTTCGAGAGGAGGTTCTTCACCCAACCAAATCCGAAGCCGGCGAGCTCCGTCCAGAACGTGAGGGTGACCCCCGCGACGAGGCACGCGATGAGAATCGGTTTGACCCGCTCTCGAACGCTGGCCCGCGGACCGAGCCACGTCCAGGCGACGAACGCCAGACCCAGCGCGGCCGGGGCCTTGATGGCCGCGGCGCACGAGCAAAAGAAGAGCGCCCAGGCGAGATGTCGCTGCACGGCGAGGGCGATGCCCACGACCAGGAAACCGGTCATTATGGCGTCGTTGTGGGCGCCGCCTATCAGCGTGAGCAGCACGAGCGGGTTCATCGCGCTCAGCACGAACGCCTCGCCCGGGTCGCGGTTCATTCCCCTCGCGAGCAGCACAATGCCGTAGCCGATCATGGCGACCGCGAAGACCTCCAACAGTCGAAGCCCGACCACCGTCGCCAGCTCGTGGTGACGGGCGATCCTGTCGATCGAGCTGTCCAGGAACAGGAAGAACGGCCCGTAGGGAGCTGGCGTGTTGCCCCAGAGGGGGTCGACCGGACTCACGTAGGCCCCCCCGCCGAGCGTGAACGGCCCGTAAATATAGGGACTGATGTGATAGGCCGTCATCTCCCCCTGGGCGGCGTAACTGAAGACGTCGCGCGAGAACAGCGGCGGCGCCACGATCATGGGCGTCGCCCACACGAGCAGCATCCACCAGAGCGACTTCAACGAGGCGCCGGGGTGGAGCTTCATCACCTCGGCGAGGCGTAACCACACCCGCATCAATAACAACAGCCCGCCGTACACGAGGACGATCGACAGGAGGAACTTGGTCTCGCTCGTCGTCGAGACCGATTGGACGGAGGTGGGTTCACCGAAGAACCACGTATCGGGAAAGTTGAGCTTGAAGGGCGAGTTCGTGAACGAGCAGCCCGCCAAGATCAGCGACATGGCGACAAATCCCAGCACCGCGGGCTGCCAGAGGAACGACCAACCCTCGAATGGTCCCGGCGTGAACCGGCCCAAGGGCGTGTAGCGGCGCTCGAGGATCTGGACGCCCGACTCGAATCGACCAACGATGCGTTCGTAGGTGCGTTGAACCGCGCCGGCCCACGATTTCAGTCGATTCACGCCACTCCCTTCGCACTGGTCAGAGCCACCGTACTCCGCGCGTCCAATTCTGGACGTGGCCAATCCAGCGAAAACTGGATTGGCCTTGGTGGGCCGGGAGGGATTTGAACCCCCGTAGGCAAAGCCGTCTGGTTTACAGCCAGATCCCATTGGCCGCTCGGGCACCGGCCCGCCGAGAATCCTACTGCCACGAGGCGACCCGCATCCAATGGGCCCGAAGCCTCTACGATTCAGGTATGCCCAGTTTTGACATTGTCTCGGAGATCGACCTGCAAGAAGTACGAAACGCGGTGGACCAGGCCAACCGCGAAGCGACTACCCGCTTCGACTTCAAGGGCACCAACGCCACGATCGGGTTCGCCGAGAAGGAGCTCTCGCTGTCCGCATCGACCGAAGACCGCCTGCGCGCGCTGTACCAACTGCTCGAGGAGAAGTTGGTGAAGCGCTCGGTGTCGCTGAAGTCGCTCGACCCGGGAAAGATTGAAGAGGCGAGCCAGGGCGCCGCCCGCCAGAAGGTTTCGCTGAAGGCCGGCATCTCTCAGGAGATTGGCAAGCAGATCAACAAGATGGTGAAGGAGATGGGCGTGAAGAACCTCAGCTCTTCAATCCAGGGAGACCAGGTCCGCGTCACCGGCAAGCAGCGTGATGATCTGCAGCAGGCCATCGCCTTCTTCAAAGAAGCCGAGATGACGGTGCCCTTGCAGTTCACCAACTTTCGCGACTAGGTCGTCGTGTGCTCCTCGGCGACCAGGTGCTCATCGATGTCGTGCAACTTGTCGGTGTGAAAGATCCGGTTGAATACCAGCATCTTCAAGATCCAAAAGACGGCGAAACATAAGAGATTGACCCCGGCGACCAGTCCGGTGTCGACGAGGTGGCCCCACTGGTGGGTGTGGACCAAATGCTTCACCCACGCGGCACCCAGCAGCGAGAACGCGATGCCGAGAAACGCCATGGACCAGTACGGCACCACTTCATGTCGAAAGTGGCTCTTGCCGCGCTTACCCCAGGCCCAGGCGCGGTTCAGGTAGTACGAAGGGACGATTGCGACGACATTGCCGAACAGGGTCGCCCCGATGACACCGTTGATGATGTGGAACCCGTACACAATCAGGATCGCGCTGAGCGACACCCCGGTCGTGATCACCGAACTGAACGTGTAACGAATGAGTTTTTTGCCCTGGTGCGTTGTCGACCACGCGCGAAAGTCACTGATTCGTTTCTGCATCTCGAACAGTCTACTTCTCATGTCTGGATGGCGAGGATGAGTGGCACAATGGATGCATGTCCCAATCCTTAGAGTTCCTTGTGAACCTCCTCGACCTCGAAACGATCGAAGTCAATACGTACCGCGGAAAGCACCCCGAAGAGGAGCGTCAGCGCACCTTCGGCGGCCAGGTCGCGGCTCAAGCCCTGATGGCGGCGGGGCGAACCGTCGACCACGGGAGGGTGCACTCGCTCCACTCGTACTTCCTGCGCCCGGGCGACCCGCGGATCCCCATCCTCTACGAAGTCGACCGGATCCGCGACGGCAAGAGCTTCACCACACGTCGCGTCGTGGCCATTCAGCACGGACGCGCGATCTACAACATGCAGGCGAGCTTCCACACCGAGGAGATAAGCCTCGATCACCAGTTCGTGATGCCGGTGGTGCCGGGACCCGAGACGATCAAGCCGCTGTTCGAGCGGGTGCAAGCGGAGAACGGTGACATCGACGAGTGGTTCAAACGAGCACACCCGATCGATCAGCGATTCATAGGCGAGTTGCCGTGGAGTCCACTGCGCAGCAAAGAGCCGCGCCAGCAGATCTGGATCAAGGCCGACGGCGAGTTGCCCGACGATCCCCTGCTGCACGCCTGCGTGGTCACCTACGCGAGTGACATGAGTCTCTTTGACGCGATTCTCGCGCCCCACCAAATCCGCTGGGACGACGGCACCTTCATGGGGGCGAGCCTCGACCACTGCATGTGGTTCCACCGCGACCTGCGGGCTGACGAATGGTTGCTCTACGACACCGATTCGCCAATTGCCCACGGGGGGCGCGGACTCGCGCGGGGATTTCTCTACAACCAAGCGGGCGAGCTCAAGGTCTCCATGGTCCAAGAGGGGCTCACCCGAGTCATTGACCCGACAAAGATCAAGAAGTAACCCTAGGCTCTGCGCATGAATCTAGCGAGCGCCGCCGGTGACTACGAAGCGGCGACCCTCGAGTTTCTTCGAGCCGTCGACCTCGTCACCGACGAGAATCTCGATCGCCACGTCGAGGGCGGCTGGTCCGCGCGCCAGGTGGTCCACCACGTCGCCGACAGCGAGACCCAGTCCTACGCGCGACTGCGGCGCCTGCTCGCCGAGCCCTTGGGTTGCGTCATCCAGGGCTACGACGAAGCGGCCTGGGCGCAGTGTGAGGTGCTCGGCTACCTCGAGCTGCCGATCAAGCAGTCCGCCGTGGTCTTCATCGCTGTTCGTGGTTCGTCGCTCGACATCCTGCGCCGCCTGAAGCCCCCAGACCTCGAGCGCTACGGCGAGCACACCGAGTCGGGCCGCTACACCGTTGCGATGTGGCTCGACTCCTACACGCGTCACCCTCACGAGCACGCCGCTCAACTTATCGAAGCGATTAACGCCTGACGGGCTAGTTGCGCTGGGCCATTGGCGTGTAGTCGCGAACCTCCGGCCCGATGTAGAGCTGGCGGGGACGGGCAATCTTCATGTCCTGACGCAACAGCTCCTGGAAGTGAGCCAACCATCCCGAGGTCCGCGGAATTGCGAACAGCACCGTGAACATCTCGACCGGGAAACCCATGGCCTGGTAGATCAGGCCGGAGTAGAAGTCAACGTTCGGGTACAGGCGACGCGAGATGAAGTAGTCATCCTTCAGCGCGATCTCTTCGAGCTTCAAGGCGATGTCGAGCAGCGGATTCTTGCCCGTCACTTTGAAGACATCGTCGGCGGTCTTCTTGATGATCGTGGCGCGCGGGTCGAAGTTCTTGTACACGCGGTGCCCGAAGCCCTCAAGCTTGGTCTTTCCCTGCTTCACGGTCTCAATGAACGCGGGAATGTTCTCGATACTGCCAATCTTGTTCAGCATCTTGAGCACAGCTTCGTTCGCGCCGCCGTGGCGCGGACCGTAGAGTGCGGCCGTCGCGGCAGCCGTCGCGACGTAGGGGTCACCGTGTGACGATCCGACGACGCGCATGGCGGTGGTGCCGCAGTTCTGCTCGTGGTCGGCGTGCAGGATGAACAGCACGTCGAGGGCGCGAGCGAGAATCGGATCCGGCTCGTAACGCGGCTCGGCGACTTTCCACATCATCGAGAGGAAGTTCTGGGTGTAGCCCAGCGAGTTGTCCGGGTACACGAACGGCATGCCCACCGAGAAACGGTGCGCGGCAGCGGCGAGGGTCGGCATTTTGGCGATCAGTCGCACGACCTGCTTGTGTAGGATCTCCGGGTCCTCGAGAATCTTGGCGTCCTTGTAATAGGTCGAGAGCGCGGCGATCGCTGAGACCAGCATGCCCATCGGGTGCGCGTCGTAGTTGAAACCCTCCAAGAAGCGCTTTCGGACGTTCTCGTGAATGAACGTATGGTAGGTAATCTCGCGTTCCCACTCGGCGGACTCGGCGGCCGTTGGAAGTTCGCCGTGGTTCAAGAGATACGCGACCTCAAGATAGGTCGACTTCTCGGCTAGTTGCTCAATCGGATAACCGCCGTATCGCAAGATGCCGGCGTCTCCATCCAGATACGTGATGGCCGACTCACACGCTGCGGTCGCCATAAATCCTGGGTCATAAAACCAGACACCAGGTACGGCCTTCGAGAAATCCTTCGCGGCGATGCCACCGTTCGCTATAGGAATTTCCCGAGTTTCACCAGTGCGGTTGTCGACCACGGTAATGGAGTCGGTCACGGTTCCTCGATTCAACATAGGGGGCACCCCTATGGTAGGCGAACTGGCCGCTAGGCCAAACTAACTAAGTATTTCCCGACGGTGAAACGATGACGGTGTAACGGCGTAGACGTGACATCCCCGCACCGCTCGGCGCTCCGCTGAGACTGATGGTGAGGATGGCGTGCTCACTGGCCACAGTGGAAAGTGACGCCGGTACGAAGGCGTAGGACTGCAAGGGGCCCAACGTCATCGTCATGGTCTGGCGCTCGCTGATACCCAACCGATTCGTCGGCGTGAGGACATAGGTGAGCGAAATCGGCTGATTCACGTAACCGGCGTTCGAGATCGAAACCCCGAGGCGCACGGACCTTGTAGGAGGAAGCAACAACTCGCCCGAGGCGGTCGGTAGCGGCGCCGGCGAGACTGAGACCGCCGCTATCCCGATCCCCCTCGTCACCGCGAGCAAACTCGAATGCTCGAGGGCATCAACCACGGTCGAGAGATTCAACAGCGCGCTGAAATTCGAGGTGGCGAGCAGCGAGACTCTTCCGGGCTCTCGGATGAGCCCCCAGCGAGCCTCTCCCCACTGTTTACCGGTCGCCACGAGTGAGGCCTGCGCGGCGCTCAAGGTCAATGTCGCTGGTGGGCCCGATGGGTTCGGCCACGGAATGCTCAGTGACGACGCCACTTTCGCGAGGATGACCTGATAGTCATCTACGCGCTCATCAGCGATCTGCGCCACGACGTCATTGACGTCGTGGGCCAGCCGGGGCCGACGCAGCTGAGCAGCCTGGGTTTGCCAGAGCGGGAGTTGCTCCGCGAGTTGGTCCAGTCGAGCGGCGAATACTGAACGCGAGACCGACTCGCCGTTGGTCAGCAGGTACGTCAGGCGAGCATCAAAGGCGTTCTCCTGGCCCAGCAGCGAATTCGCCAAAGCGGCGAAGCTCCGATTCTCACTGCGCCGGGGGTTGATCGCTCCGTGAGCCGAGCGCCCGATGTCGCGCGCGAAGACCAGCACCAGGAGCGTGGCCACCAGGGCCACTGTCAACAGCAGGGTGTGTCGACGCCGTTGAGCGCGAGTGCGGGCCACGTCGTAAGAACTTACTCACTCGACCGAAATCCCCGTCCGCGGCGGCGTCTACTCGTCGTCATCGTCAATGTCAATGATCTCCGAGACGCCTTCGGGAAGGGGATTGTCCGGGTCGAGGCCCCACTTGGCGTCGTTCAGCACCAACGGAGCCTCGTGAATGCTGTCGAGCTCGGGCAGAGATTTCGCGCGCTGTGCACCACCGAGACGGCGGATGTCGCGAGCCGAGACAATGAGTCGCGATTCGACCGACTTCACCATCTGGTTGTAGTTGTTCACCGTATCGTTCAGTGACTTGCCCAACTTCGTGATTGGTTCGGCGACGAGTCGGATCCGATCGACGATCTTTTCGGCGATGTCGAGGATCTCCTTGGCGTTGATCTTTGCTTCGTGCTGGCGAAGGACCAGCGCCACTGACCACAAGAGCGAAAGCAGGTTGGTGGGACCCACCACGAGCACCCGTTCCTTCGCCGCGAACTCGTGCAAGAGCGGATCCGCGTCAAAGGCCGCGGTGATGGCGGCGTCACTCGGCACAAAGCAGACCGTGAACTCCGGGGCGGGAGTGATCACTTCCCAGTACGACTTCTCCTTCAACGTCCTCACGTGACCTCGGAGTTTTCGGGCGAACTCTTCGAAATGGCGTCGACGCTGCTCCACGTCCTCGCTGGCGAGCGCTCGTTCAAAATCATCAAACGGAAACTTGGCGTCGACGGCGATGCTCGCTCCGTTGGGCATCTTGACGATGCAGTCGGGGCGCAGCGACCGGCCCGAGTCATTCACCCCGGTGACCTGCAGGTCGTAGTCGATGTTGTGGCGCAGACCGGACGCCTCCATGACGTTGGCCAACTGGATCTCACCCCAGTGACCACGCTGGTCGCCGCGTCCGAGGAGTTGATTCAAACGGCGCGTCTCGTCTTGAGTCTTCTGCTGCGCATCGAGAAGTTCGCTGGCCTTGCTCTTCACTTCGGACAGGGCGCCCACGTGCTCTTTGTTGAAGTCGGCCAAGTTGCGCTTGTACTCATCGAGCAGATCCTCCAGCGGCTTCAGGGTGTGGGTCAACTTCGAATCGCGCTCTTTCGACACCTGCTCTTGGGACAGATTGAACTGCTGGACCGTCTGGCTGAGCACGCGATTCGACATATTCTCGAACGTCACCTCCATGTTTTTCAGCGCGGTATCGTGCTCTTCTCGTTCGCGTTGCAGCATTTCGTTGGCCGCCTTGAGTTGCGTGTCACGCACCGCGAGGTCCTGGGTTGACGCGGCGAGCGAGTCGCGTACCGACTGGGTCCGCTTGAGCGAGAGCGCCCAAGCCACGATGGCCCCGAGCAGTAGGCCGGCGACGCCGCCGAGAGTTCCCAACATTGACTATCCCTTTCCGTTGAATAGACACCACCCTAGAGAAGCGATGTCACACACCACTAGCCTTTATCCATGTACCGCCTGTTTGGATCCAATGCCGGGCCCTCCGATCCCCCCGCGCCCGACCCTGGGATATCGCCAGAAATGCGCCAGAACGTGGTGCGAGTGTTCGCCCTCGTAGGCGAGGCCATCGCCGAGGCGACGCACGCGCTCTTGGCGGGCGATCGCGAACTCGCCAAACGAGTAGTGGACCAGGACATCGTCATTGACAACCTGGTGAATCAATTGGTCATGACCGCCGAACAACAGCTCTTCGAGAACAACTCGCTCAAATCGGATACGCGTCGGGTCTTGTTGACGTTGCTGCGCATCCTGCCCGAAGTGGAGCGCAATGGCGACCTCGCCGAACACATTGCACGCCGGGCCGCACGAGGACTAGGCAACGAGATGTCACCGCGAAGCCGTGGACTCGTCGAGCGAATGGGTGAAGTTGCGTCAATGATCTGGCGTGAGGCGACCGACGTCATCATTGACGGGAAGCTCGAAGCCGCGGGAGCCATCGAAGACATCGACGACGAACTGGACGATCTTCACGTCTCGCTCACCGCGGAGTTGACCTCAGGATCGATGACACTGCCCGTTGCCGTTGAACTCGCCCTGCTCGCCCGGTTCTACGAACGCTTTGGTGACCATTGCGTCAATCTGGCTCGCCGCCAGGTCGGACGGGACGGCGGCGATTAGCGCAGTTCGAGAAGCGCCTCAGCGATTTGCACTGCGTTGAGCGCCGCGCCCTTGCGCAAATTGTCGCCGCTCACGAACAACGAAAGGCCGTTCGATACCGTCTCGGCTCGACGAATGCGCCCGACGTAGGTCGGGTCCTTGCCCGCGACCAGACGAGGAGTCGGCATATCGTGCACCACGACTCCTCGCGCGTCCAGCAGGAGCGTGGTGGCCTCCTCGGGCGAAAGTGGCCGTTCGAAACTGGCGGTGATCGCCAAGGAGTGACCGGTGAAGACCGGAACCCGTACGCAGGTCGCGTCCACCAGGAGACCCTCGATCTCGAGGATCTTTCGACTCTCGTCGCGCAACTTCTGCTCCTCACCGGTCTCGAGCGATCCGTCATCCACGATCGAGCCCGCGAGGGGAATCACATTGTGCGCAATGGTCGCGGGGAACTTGATGCCCTGGTCCAGCGGAAACGCCGAACCATCGAAGGTCAGGACGCGAATGTCGTGCTCGTGCGTGGACTCGAGCTGTACGGCGAGCTCATTAACGCCTTCGCGACCCGCACCGCTCACCGCCTGGTAGGTCGACACGACCATGGAGCGAAGTCCCGCCGCCACGTGCAGTGGCTTCAGTACTGGCATCGCCGCCATGGTGGTGCAGTTGGGGTTGGCGACAATACCCTTGGGGATGGAGCGCAGTGCGTGCGCGTTCACCTCGGGCACGACGAGCGGTACGTCGGGGTCCATACGCCAGGCCGATGAGTTGTCAATCACGATGGCCCCCGCTGCCGCGAGACGCGGCGAGAGGATCTTGGAGGATGACGCCCCCGATGACGNNTCGCCCTTCCAATCAAGGGTGTGACCCGCGGAACGAGATGACCCAAAGAATCGAATCTCATCAACCGGGTAGTTTCGCTCACGCAAAATCGCGCGCATAACGGTTCCAACTTGGCCCGAGGCCCCAATAATCGCTACTCGCATGGACGAAGTCTAGAACTAGACGGCGTCGAGACCGAACGCCGTATGCAACGCGCGCACCGCCTCGCCAACCTTGTCAGCCCGCAACACGCACGAGATACGAATTGAACTCGTCGAGATCATTTCGATGTTGATCCCGTTCTCGGACAACGTTTCAAACATCAATGCGGTGACCCCTGGGTTTGATTTCATCCCCGCACCAATTAGTGAGACTCGACCAACTTTGTCGTCCGTCGTCACTTCAGCAGCCCCGATCTCATCCTTCACTTGGTTGCACGTCTCGCCGGCGGCGCTGAGGTCGGTCTTCGCCACGGTGAACGAAATATCGGTCAGACCGTTGGCCCCGGTGTTCTGTACGATCATGTCGACGTTGATGCCCCGGTCCGCCAGCTCTCGAAAGAGCTTTGCCGCGATGCCGGGACGGTCGGGCACCCCACCGACGGTCACCTTCGCCTCGGACTTATCGTCGGTAACGGCCGTTACGATGGCTTCTTCCATAGTGGGGTCCTCCTCCACAATCCAGGTGCCTGGCTCCCAGGTAAAACTTGATCGAACGTGCAGCGGCACCCCGTGGCGGCGGGCGAACTCCACTGAACGAAGCATCAGGACCCGGCCGCCGGTGGCGGCCATCTCCATCATTTCATCGAAGGAGACCTTCGCCAGGCGCCGGGCTTTCGAAACGACACGAGGGTCCGCGGAGAACACGCCGGTGACGTCGGTGTAGATCTCACAGACGTCGGCGTGCAGCGCCGCCGCCAAGGCAACCGCCGTGACGTCCGATCCGCCACGACCGAGCGTGGTGATGTCCCGTTCAGTCGACACACCCTGAAATCCGGCGACGACGGGCACGAGCCCGTCGTCGAGGGCTTCACGGATGCGGTCGGGGTGCATCTCTAGAATCTTTGCGCGGGTGTGGTCGGTGTTGGTGATGATGCCAGCCTGGGACCCCGTGAACGAGGCGGACTCTACGCCGCGCGCCCCGAGCGCCATGGAGACGAGCGCCATGGAGATGCGCTCACCCGCGGTAAGCAGCATGTCAAGCTCGCGGGGGGCCCGCATTGGTGAGACTTCGTCGGCGAGGCGAATCAGGTCGTCGGTGAACTTTCCCATCGCCGACACCACGACGACCACTTCGTTTCCAGCCTCACGGGTGCGCGCGACGTGGTCGGCAACTTCGCCAATTCGCTCAGCGTCACCCACCGACGTCCCACCGAATTTTTGCACAATGAGCGCCATGCCCCTAGAGATTAGTTGAGCGCAACAGGGCACTACTTTGCGCCTACTAAAGTCGCACCCATGGCTACTACCAAACGTGAACGTCAAAAAGCTGCTCGTCGTCAGAAACTTGAGCACATGCAGCGCCAGGCCAAGAAGCGCCAGAACATCCGGCGCGCCGTCATCGTCGGGATCGTCGCCATAGTGGTTGTCGCCTCGGCGGCCTACTTCTTCTCGGGTAGCTCGGGCACGACGACCACCACGTCGACCACGACAACGACATCCGCCGCGTCGACGTCGGGAAACACCACTACCACCACCGCCGTGGGCGTCATCAAGCCCGTCGCCGACCCGTCCCCGGCCGGAAAATTTGGCACGGCACCCACGGTCGTCGTCCCCACCACGCCCGCGCCCACCTCACTCGAGGTCAGCGACCTGATCAAGGGCAGTGGCCCCGCGGCGAAGGCTGGCGACACGCTGAAGGTTGAGTACGTGCTGGCTACCTACTCAACCCACAAGGTCATTCAATCGTCGTGGACGTCCTCAGCGTTTAGCTTCAAACTGGACGCGAATCCGGAACAGGTGATTACCGGCTGGGACGAAGGAATGGTCGGAATGCGCGTTGGCGGACGACGTGAATTGATCATTCCACCATCACTCGGTTACGGCGACACGTCGCCAGGAACCGGCATTGCGAAGAACGACACCCTGGTCTTCGTTGTCGACCTGCTGAAAATCACGAGCACCTCGTAGTCGGCGATCTTGGCGGCTCATCGCTCTTCGCGAAGAGCGATGAGCGACGTGCCGTAGGATTACTGGCCGCAGCACAACTACGACCGAGGAAGCCATGAGCGATCTGATCCCAAACCCCGACGGCACCAGCGAACAGCGCCAGCACTTTGATGCTGCGCCACCCATGATTATTGACACCACGAAGACCTACACCGCCACCATGGTGACGTCCAAGGGCACGCTCGAAATAGTTCTTGACGCTCTGGGCGCTCCCGTTACGGTGAACAGCTTCGTGTACCTGGCACGCTGGCACTACTACGACGGCATCGTTTTTCACCGCATCATTCCCGGTTTCGTCCTTCAAGGCGGCGACCCCACTGGGTCGGGCGCGGGTGGTCCGGGATATCGCTTCAATGACGAGCTCCCGAAGCCCGGTCGCTACGAGCTTGGTTCGCTCGCCATGGCGAACGCCGGACCCAACACCAACGGCTCCCAGTTCTTCGTCATCTCGGGCCCCGACGGCGTGCGTTTGCCGCCGCTGTACGCGCACTTCGGCAAGGTCGTCAAGGGTCTCGACGTCGTCAGCACCATCAACGACATCGGAACGTCATCGGGCAAGCCGCGCGAAGACGTGGTCATCGAATCGGTGACGATCACGGAGTCCTAAAGCGCCGCCGCGTCCTGACCACGGGTCACGACGACGTCATCGCCATCAATAACTCGCCACGCCTCCTTTGCGTAGTGCAGCACACCACGCGGTCCAACGACCACGAGCGAGGTGTCCTTCGCCACGAGTGACCTGGTGCGTGCGAGTTGATCATCGCTACTCGGCACGCACAACGCCACCCCCCGACAAAGACCCATCCCGATGGTGGGCGCTCCCCCGCGAGGATCAATCATGACGTCACCGAGCACGGAAACCACCGAACCAATGGCCACGAGATTGCTCGCTGAGCCAATGGCGTCGCCCACCGGCGTGTTGCGCCACACCGCGCGAGCGTGAAGGGCTGAACCGTCGCAGAGCACCACGAGATCGGCTTCGACTATTCGCGCGGAAAAATACGCTTCTCCCGCTGAAGCACGATCGGTCACCATCAGGGACTCCACTCGCACGTCGAACTCGCTGCACACCTGGGCCACCGCCACAGACGCCTCAGCGGCGCCGGTGAAAGCGGCCGCCGTCGGCAGGATGACGACATCAACGTCTGGGCCCCGCGCGGCCAACGCGTGGTCGCCGAACACGGCCCGCAGACCCTCTCGCGAGCCAACGACGAAGAGCGAGCGATTCACTCGTGAAGTATCGCACTTGGGCCGTATCTTTACCGACCAGTAATGTTCGCAGGATGACCTTTCAAAAAATTGGCGTTCTTGGTTCGGGAATTATGGGCAGCGGCATCGCTGAAGTGGCGGCCGCGGCCGGAGCGACGGTGATAGTGCGCAGTCGTTCCCAGGCAACGGCTGACGCCATGTTGGCTGGACTCGAGAAATCACTCGCCAGGCAGGTCGAGAAGGAGAAGCGGACCCAGGAGGACGCCGACGCTCTTCGCCAGCGGGTTTCGGCGACGACGAGCCTCGCCGACCTTCACGACTGCGATCTGGTCATCGAGTCAGTCGTGGAGGACCTCGCCGTAAAGAAGGCCCTGTTCAACGAGTTGGACCGCGCCGTTCACCACACCGCGATCCTCGCGACGAACACCTCGACGCTGTCAGTGATCGACCTCGCCATGGAGACGTCACGCCCGGAGCGGGTCTGTGGCGTGCACTTCTTCAATCCCGCTCCAGCCATGTCCCTCGTCGAGATCGTTCGCCCCCTCTGCGCCAGTGACGAAACCATCGACGCGGTGACGGCATTCGCCGAGACCTGCGGCAAGGAACCGGTCGTGGTGAAGGATCAGGCGGGATTCATCGTGAACGCCCTGCTCTTCCCGTACCTCAACAACGCCATACGCCTGCTCGATCAAAGTGTGGCGACCAAGGAGGGTATCGACACCGCGATGAGGGGGGGCTGTGGCTTCCCAATGGGACCGTTCGCACTGCTCGACCTGGTCGGACTCGATACCTCACTCGCCATTCTCGACGCTCTCTACGCCGAGTTCGCGGACCCCAACTTCAACGCGGTGCCGCTGCTGCGCCGAATGGTGAGCGCCGGCCTGCTCGGGCGCAAGTCGGGCGCCGGCTTCTACGACTACCGTCGCTAAGTAGATCCATGAAGGGAAGCCATGGCTGATCGCACCAAGCCCTGGGTGATGAGGACCTACTCGGGTCACTCCACCGCCGTGAAGTCCAATGAGTTGTACCGAAGCAATCTGGCCAAGGGCCAGACCGGTCTGTCCATCGCCTTCGACCTGCCCACCCAGACCGGCTACGACCCGGACTCCGCCGACGCGGCGGGCGAAGTGGGCAAAGTGGGAGTTCCGGTCGCTCATTTGGGCCACATGCGTCAGCTCCTCGATGGGATCCCGCTGGATGAGATGAACACGTCGATGACCATCAACGCGACCGCGGCATGGCTGTGGGGTCTCTACTTGGCGCTCGCCGAAGAACAGGGCGTCGACTTCCGTCAGCTCCAGGGCACCACCCAAAACGACATCGTGAAGGAGTACCTCAGCCGCGGCACCTACATCTACGCGCCCGAGCCCTCCAAGCGCCTCATCGTCGACATGATCGCCTACAGCATCAACCACGTTCCCAAGTGGAACCCCATCAACGTCTGCAGTTACCACCTCCAAGAGGCCGGCGCGACACCGGTGCAAGAGATTGCCTACGCCCTGGCGACCGCCATCGACGTGCTCGACGCCGTGCGCGACTCGGGCAAGATCGAGATCAGCCAGATGCCCCACGTGGTGGGACGAATCTCATTTTTTGTGAACGGGGGGGTTCGCTTCATCGAAGAGATCGCCAAGATGCGCACCTTCACCGCCATGTGGGACGAGATCTGTCGCACCCGCTACAGCGTGGATGACCCGTCGCTACGGCGTTTCCGATACGGCGTGCAGGTGAATTCGCTCGGCCTCACCGAACAGCAGCCCGAGAACAACGTCCAGCGCATCGTGCTCGAGATGCTCGGCGTCTCGCTCTCCGCCGACGCCAGGGCCAGGGCCATCCAGCTGCCGGCGTGGAATGAAGCCCTCGGGCTGCCCCGCCCCTGGGATCAGCAGTGGAGCCTTCGCATGCAGCAGGTTCTCGCCTTCGAGAGCGACCTCTTGGAGTACCCCGACATTTTCGCGGGCTCACAGGTCATGGATGCGAAAGTTCACGAACTCACCGTGGCCGCCCAGAGCGAGCTCGATGAGGTGCTGGGCCTCGGCGGAGCGTTCGCCGCCATCGAGGAGTTGAAGAGCCGTCTGGTCGCGAGCCAGGCGCAGCGCGTCGCCCGCATCGAGTCGGGCGAGCAGATCGTCGTCGGTGTCAATCGATTCACCGAGACCGCCGAGTCGCCCCTCACGAGCGGGACATCGCTCGAGGCGATCATGACCGTTGATCCGGCCGTCGAGCGCGAGTTGATCGAGGACGTGCAGGCGTGGCGCAAAGAACGCGACGATAACGCCGTGCAGGCTGCCCTGAACGAACTCATTCGCGTAGCGAAGAGCGCCGAGTTGGGCGACAACATCATGGTGCCCACCATCGCCCTCGCGAAGGCCGGCGGCACGACCGGTGAATGGGCCGGCGCCCTACGAGAGGTTTTCGGCGAGTACCGCGCGCCCACCGGCGTCAGAGGCGGCGTCCACAGTCGCGGCCAGGCGTTCGCCTCACTCGTCGAACGATCAAAAGCCGTGCGAGCTTCGCGCGGCACGCCGCCCAAGCTGCTCGTCGCCAAACCCGGCCTCGACGGCCACTCGAACGGGGCCGAGCAGATCGCCGTTGCCGCACGCGACGCCGGTTTCGAGGTCGTCTATCAGGGCATCCGGCTCTCTCCCGAGGAGATCGTCGCCGCGGCCCGAGACGAGGACGTCGACATTGTCGGCATCTCGATTCTTTCGGGCTCCCACCTCGCGCTCGTGCCGCGGGTCGTCGAGGGACTGCGCGCCGCCGGGGTCGAAGCCAAGGTTGTTGTCGGCGGAATCGTCCCTGATGAAGATGGCGAAATGCTTCGACGCTTAGGGGTAGCGGCTATTTACACGCCGAAGGATTTTTCGCTCAGCGCGATCATGGACGATCTTCTGGGTTTCGTCGAAACCGTCAAATAGGGCGGTGCGGACGCCGCAGGGCGTACGGCCCAGCGTTGAACCATCGTCCTGAGAATCGCCAACTCGGAACGCTGTCGACGCTGATCGTGGCTGGAACCGTGAGTACCTCTTGCATGGCGGCGACCAGCGCAGCCAACTCGTCATCGGGTAACTGAGGGCGAGACGCCAGGCCGTAGCTCACAGCGGAACGTTCCCGTGCTTGCGCTTGGGCAACTCTTCGCGCTTGCCACGAAGGAGGTCCAACGATCGGCTCAAGATTCGACGCGTTTCGGCGGGGTCGATGACGTCATCGATGAAACCCCGCTCGGCGGCGATGTAGGGATTGGCGTAGCGCTCCTCGTAGTCCTCGGTCAGCTGCTTGCGCGTGGTGTCGGGGTCGTCGGAACTCATCAGGTCGCGGCGGTAGACAATCTCGACGGCGCCCGACGAGCCCATCACCGCGAGTTCCGCGGTGGGCCACGCGTACGCCAGATCCGCTCCGATTGACTTGGAGTTCATGACCACGTAGGCGCCGCCGTAGGCCTTGCGAGTGATGATGCAGATGCGCGGGACGGTGGCCTCACAAAACGCGTAGAGCAGCTTGGCGCCGTGGCGGATGATGCCGCCGTACTCTTGGTCCACGCCCGGCATGAAGCCGGGCACATCGACGAACGTGACGATCGGAACGTTGAAGGCGTCACACGTACGAACGAAACGGGCCGCCTTCTCGCTCGAGTCAATATCCAGGACGCCGGCGAGAACCTGGGGCTGGTTCGACACGAGACCAATGGTGTGCCCATCAACGCGGGCGAAGCCGCACGTGATCTGTTGGGCGTACGTGGCGTGCACTTCCATGTAGTCGCCACCGTCAACCACCGAGGCGATGACCTTCTTCATGTCGTAGGGCTGGTTGGGCGAAGCCGGCAAGAGATCACGCAGGTCCTCACAGAGCCGGTCCGCATCGTCACCGATCAAGATCCGCGGCGCCTCTTCCATGTTGTTCGAAGGCAGGAAGGAGAGCAGGTAGCGGACCTCGTCGAGGGCGCTCTTTTCGTCGGGCAGCACGAAGTGCGCGACCCCGGACTTGGTCGCGTGGGTCAATGCGCCGCCCAGTTCCTCCAAGGTCACGTCCTCACCGGTGACGGTCTTGACGACGTCGGGGCCGGTGATGAACATGTGGCTGGAGTCCTTCACCATGAAGATGAAGTCCGTCAGTGCGGGTGAGTACACCGCGCCACCGGCGCACGGCCCGAGAATGACCGAAATCTGGGGTACCACGCCCGAGGCCTTGGCGTTGCGATGAAAGATCCCGCCGTACGCGTTGAGTCCGGCCACCCCTTCTTGGATTCGGGCGCCCGCCCCGTCGTTGAGGCCAATGATCGGCAGGCCCATGGTCATGGCGAGGTCCATGATCTTGTGGATCTTCTCACCATGAGTTTCGCCGAGGGCTCCGCCGAAGACGGTGAAGTCCTGGGAGTAGACGCAGACCTTGCGGCCGTCGATCTTCCCGTATCCGGTGATGACGCCGTCGGTGTAGGGACGCGACTCTTCGAGGCCCATGCCCGAAGCGACGTGCCGATTCAACATGTCGAGTTCCTGGAACGAGTCCTCATCGAGCAGGTACTCGATGCGCTCACGCGCAGTGAGCCGACCTTTGGCGTGGTGGCGTTCGATTGCGACTTCGCCACCCGCCATGCGGGCCTCTGCCTTGCGAGCTTCCAACTCGGCCAAACGTTCCACCATTGAATGTTCCATGAGTGACAAGGCTACCCAGATGCGTTCTCACGTGCTAAACACGAAGCACGCTCAGTCTCAGAGCGAAAAATCAGGTGACGCTTCGAGCCTCCGCCCGTACGTGGGTCACGCCAAGAACCGCAGGGACTTCACGCTCGGCTGGGGTCTTCGACCAGTTCGATCAACGTGCCGAAGGAAGTCTTGGGGTGCACGAAGGCCACGATCGTTCCGCGCGAACCCGGGCGTGGCGCGTCGTCGATGACTCGACCCCCCGCCGCCTTCACGGCGTCGAGGGCCGCTGCACAGTTCGCGACTCGATACCCGACGTGGTGCAGACCCTCACCCTTCTTCTCGAGGTACTTCGCCACCGGCGAATCCGCTCGAGTCGGCGTGAGCAGCTGAATGTACGAATCCGCGACCCTCAGCAACGCCTCGGCGACCCCATCGGACTCAACACTCTCGCGATGCTCGACCGTGGCACCAAAAACCTCTTCGTACCAGGCAATAGCGGCGTCCAGGTCATTGACCGCAATGGCCACGTGATCGATTTCGGTGAGTAGAGACTCCATCACTGCTCCTGATCGTGTCGGCGAAAAATGCTCAGACGGTCTTCACCGACACGTGCGCGCAGTTCCGGATTCGTAATGCCCAAACCCTCCCTTTCGGCCACGCACAACACGCCGATTTTTCCCTCGTGGCGATTCTGATGCACTTCGTAGGCGGCTTCGCCGACCTCGTCGAGGGGGAAAACCGCCGAAAGGGGTGGCACGACTTTGCCGTCGATGATGGTCTGGTTCGCCGACCACGCCTCTCGATAGTTCGAGAAGTGCGAGCCCTTGATGGTCTTGAGCTTCATCCAAAGGTGCCGGTTATCGTATTCGATCATGTACCCGCTGGTCGCGGCGCACGTCACAATCGTGCCGCCCCGCTTGGCGACGAAGACGCTGGCCCCCATGGTCGAACGCCCCGGGTGCTCGAAGACAATCTCGGGATCATCGCCCACGAGCGCGCGGATGTCCTTGCCCAACCGGCGCCATTCGGACTCATCCTGGGTGTGGGGATCCTTCCAGAACTGATAGTTCTTCTCCTGGCGGTTGATCACGTACTCGCAGCCCAGCTCTCGAAGGGTGTCCGCCTTCGGTTCGCTCGACACCACGCCAATGGGGGTGCCCCCCGAGTTGAGGACGTGTTGCACAGCGAACGATCCAATACCCCCCGACGCGCCCCAGATCAGTACCTTGTCGCCCTGCGTGACGGGCGCCCCGTGTCGCGACACCAGCATTCGATACGCGGTCGAGTTGCAAAGGGCGTTGATCGCCGCTTCTTCCCACGTGAGGTGCGTTGGTTTGGGCATGAGCTGATTGGCCTTCACGACAGCAACATCGGCGAGGCCCCCGAAGTTCGTCTCGAAGCCCCAGATGCGCTGATTGCTCGAAAGCATGGAGTCGTCGTGGCCGCTCGGATCTTGGTCGTCAACGTAGTTGCAGTGAACGGCGACTTCGTCGCCGACCTTCCAGTTGCGTACCGCCGACCCCGCGCGCAGGATCACGCCCGCGGCATCCGAACCTACGACGTGGTAGTCGAGGGCGTGGCGTCGGCCCCAGAACGACTCCTTGGCGAGGCGATCCAGGAATCCGAAGGTGGACAGGGGCTCGAAAATACTCGTCCAGACGGTGTTGAAATTGATCGACGACGCCATGACCGCGACGAACACCTCGTCGGGGGCCAGTTCGGGCAGTGGCACTTCATCGACGTGGAGGCTCCGGCGAGGGTCCTTGTCCTTGCTCGCCATTCCGTCGAACATGTTCTGCTCATCGCGTCGAACAAACACTGCGCGGGTGGCGGCGGGCATTGGGATCTCGGCCAGGGTCTCCCCCGTGGCCCCGGCACGAACTGCGTCAAGTATCTCGCTCATCCCGGCGAGGCTAGTTCGCGCCGCCGCCAATTGGAAGAAGGTCTGCGGATCCGACGTGTCCTTTCCGTAAACTTCGTCGATGTCCCTACTGCACGTCGTGCCGGCATTTGCGATCACCGCCCTCGTCCTCGCGATGGTTCCGGGCCAGGGCGTGGCGATGGTGCTTCGCCAGACCATTGTCGGGGGCGCGAGTTGCGCCTACAGGTCGGTAGCGGGGAACTCGCTGGGACTCATCATCTGGGGCGGCGCCTCGGCGATTGGCCTCAGCCAGGTGTTCGCACACTCCTTACTGGCCTTCAACATTCTCAAGTACGCGGGCGCCGCCTACCTGAGCTTTCTCGCGGTCCAGACCCTGTTCGAACTTCGCCACGACCACGAAAAGTTCGACCACCGCGGCCGGGCGCACGCGGGACCCTTGTCGGCCTTTCGCTTGGGTCTCTTCACCAATCTCACGAACGTCAAGGCTGCGGTCTTTGCCGTGGCCTTCATCCCCCAATTCGTCCCTAGAACATTCCCGCTCCTCACCGGAATCCTGATCTTGGCCGCCGTGCAGGCGGCGGTCTCGACTGGCTGGTACTTCGTTCTCGTCGCCACCATCGACCGGGCGGCGGTCATTTTGGCCAGGCCCCAGGTGCGACGGTGGCTGACTGGATTTTCTGCCGTGGGCCTTCTCGCCCTGGCGGTCATTCTGCTTTTCACCGCCCCTCGATAGTCGTCTAACGTTTCAAGAAGTTCCGAGTTGGAGCACAGAGGAGTCACCATGTCACGCAGTGTCATCGTCGCCGGAAGTCGAACCGCTATTGGCAAGCTGTCGGGGGCCTTTGCCTCCTTGAGCGCGCAAGATCTTGGCGGTGCCGCAATCAGAGGCGTGCTGGAAAGTACCGGACTTGACCCCGCCACCGTTGACGCGGTGCTGATGGGCCAGGTGATTCAAGCGGGTCAGGGCCAGATCACGGCACGCCAGGCCGCGGTGAAGGGCGGCGTTCCCATGACCGTGAACGCGACGACCATCAACAAGGTCTGTCTCTCGGGGCTCCAGACCATTTACCTGGCGGATCTCATGATTCGCGCCGGCGAAGCCGACGTCATCATTGCGGGTGGCATGGAATCGATGACCAATGCTCCCTACCTCTTGCCCGGTGCGCGCGCGGGCTACCGCATCGGCGATCAGAAGGTCGTCGACTCCATGATGTTCGACGGGCTGACCTGCGCGTTCGATCAGTGCGCGATGGGGCTCGCCACCGAGCGCTACAACGCCGGACGCATCACCCGAGCGCGTCAGGATGAGTTCTCCGCCCGCAGCCACCAGCTCGCCGCCGCGGCAATCGCGTCGGGCAAGTTCGCCGAGGAGATCGTCCCCGTCGCGGTCGCCCAGCGCAAGGGTGACCCGATCATTGTTGGCACCGACGAAGGCGTTCGCGGCGAAACCACCGCCGAATCGCTCGGACTTCTCCGCGGCGCATTCGAGAAGGACGGTACGATCACCGCCGGAAACGCCTCGCAGATCTCCGACGGTGGTGCCGCAGTATTGATCATGTCCGAGGAGCGCGCGGCTCAGCTCGGCCTGACGCCAATCGGCGAACTCGTCGGCTACGGACAGGTCGCCGGCCCCGACGCCTCGCTGCTCAACCAGCCGGCGAACGCGATCACGAAGGCCCTCGCGAAGGCCGGCCTGGATCTGAAGGGCATTGACCTCTTCGAAATCAACGAGGCGTTCGCGGCGGTGGGGCTTTCCTCGGCCGACGAGCTCGGCATCGACGAGGACAAGATCAACGTCAACGGCGGCGCCATTGCCCTGGGTCACCCCGTGGGCATGTCGGGCACGCGCCTCGCCATCACCGCCCTCAACGAACTGCGCCGTCGCGGCGGCGGAACCGCAGCGATAGCGCTCTGTGGTGGCGGCGGGCAAGGCGACGCCGCAATCCTGCGCACGCTCTAGTCAGGCACGTAACTCGCCACGAGTTCGTAGCGGGCGAGTCCAATCTGCTGATGGTCCGGTAACGCCAGTACGAACGCGCCGCCGAGCGGGTAGCCCTTCTTGCGCAGCCCCTTCGGCAGATCCGACACGAGGCTGAGCAGCAGTTCGTACACGCTGGGGTTGTGCGCGACTACGAGTAGCGACGTCGTCACGGGGTCAATCGAGGCGAGGTTGATCAAGAGATCCTCCGCCGTCACCTCGCGACGACCGTTGTAGATCAACTCGCTGAACTCCCTCACGCCGGCGAACGGCGTCTCGTCAAAGGCCCGGCGAAACGTCTCTCTCGTTCGTGCCGCGCTACTCACCAGCGCAACCGTCGGTCCGAAGCGACCGAGCTCGTTCGCGTCAAGGGCCCACCCCCGCAACTGCTTGCACTGCTTTCGGCCGCGTTTACTGAGCTCGCGCTCGAAGTCCGAGCCGCCGTGGGTGGCCGGGGAGGATTCGCAGTGGCGAACAATGGTGAGATAACGCACCTTCCCAGTCTGGCCGATAGAAGCGCTCCGTCGATGACCTCGCGTGGTTTAGCGTTGGGGTATGCACGCCTCGTTGACATACTTCCAAGCAATCGTGATGGGTTTAGTGCAGGGAATCACGGAACTGTTCCCCGTTTCGAGCCTCGGTCACGGGGTGCTGCTGCCGGCGCTGCTCGGGTGGCACAACCTCGTCAACAGCCAGTCCACGTCGCAGTCCTTCTTTCTCGTGTTTCTCGTGGGCCTCCACGTGGGCACCGCCATCGGGCTTATCGTCTACTACCGCAAGACCTGGCTCGCTCTCCTGCGCGGACTGATCGTGCAGCTCTCCGGTGTGCGCGAGAACGGGGTGAGTTCCCTCTGGCAACTCCGTGATCCCGCCATGGACGAGAACTACCGCCTGCTGTTCGTGCTCGCCCTGGGCAGCGTACCCGTCGGTATCGCCGGTGTCCTGCTCGAGCATCAGCTGCGCGTCCTTTTCGACAAGCCACTCGCTGCAGCGATCTTCTTGACCATCAACGGCGTGATTCTGCTCGCCGGTGAACGCCTCCTTCGATCGCGCGGGCGCCACGCCAAGTACCAGCAGCTCGATTCGATCAGCCCGCTGAGCGCCCTCGCCATTGGCTCATCGCAGATTCTCGCCCTGTTCGCCGGTATTTCGCGCAGTGGCGTGACCATGGTGTCGGGCCTCGTGGGCGGACTCGACCACGACGAATCGGCAAACTTCGCGTTCCTGCTCGCCACCCCCGTGATCCTCCTGGCTGGTCTCTACAAACTGCCCCAGTTGATGGGTTCGTTGGGTGACGGCGTGCGGCTGCAGACCCTCGTGGGGGCGCTCTGCGCGATGGTCGCCGCGTACGTGGCCGTGCGATTCCTCACCAAGTGGTTCACGACCAAGACGCTCGTTCCCTTCGGGATCTACTGCCTCGTGGCGGGTCTGCTCTGCGTTGTTCGCTTCGCCTAATCGGCGAGAACGCGACGTCCGTCAATTGCTCTGCCGAGCGTCAGGTCGTCGGCGAACTCCAGATCGCCGCCGACCGGCAGACCGCTCGCCGGTTGGGAAATGACGAGCCCCGGCGCCTGCAGCAGACGACTTAGATACATCGCGGTGGCGTCACCCTCGACGTTCGAATTGAAGCAAAGAATGACTTCCTTGATCGGTCCATTCAGTCGCCGTACCAATTCTTGAATACGCAGTCGGTCGGGGGTGACTCCTTCGAGAGGATTGAGCACACCGTGCAGGACGTGATACGTCCCGCGAAAAGCGCCCGAACGCTCCACGGCGACGACATCCGGCGGATTCTCCACGACGCAGATCGTTGTTTGGTCGCGCCGATCGTCGGCGCAGATGGGACACAGCCCGCCGGTCTCGGCGATATTGCAGCAACGCTCGCAGAAGGAAAGCTTGGTCTTCATCTCCTCGAGCGAATTGGCCAGGCGGGTTACGTCCTCATTCGGCTGACGCATCAGCCAAAAGGCAATTCGCTGCGCCGACTTCGGACCCACGCCGGGAAATCGACCAAGTTCGTCGACGACCGCCTGCAGCGGTGGCGGGTAACTCACGAGATCTCCTCGGCGCCGGGGAACATCTCGGTAATGAGGTGATTCGCCGCCGACTGCACGACAATGGAGCTCTCGTCGGGCGAGTAGTCCTCGTCGACAACACCTTCCGGCGCCGGTCGGTGCGCGGGACGCTGCGTCGGAGCGGGCGTGGCAGTCAACAGCGCCGGGTCAACTGTCCATTCAACCACGAGCGTGGTCTTGAACTCATGGTCCATCGCTCCGCGAAGTCCTTGGGAGATCATCTCGGTGTTCTGTCGCATCTCCTCGCTGGGCAGGGCAATCGTGAGCCGTTGACCGTCGAGGGCGCGGACTTGGGCGGCCTTCAACAGCAGCTGAGCGGCTCGCGATGTTCTTGGCACGACGCGCTGGAAAAAGCGTTCCCGCACGTCCTCCAGATTGAGTTGGTCCGGCTGAACGAGTGACGCGGGGGCCGGTTCTTGGGCTACGCGCTTCGAGACCTCCGGTTCGGGCTGGGACGGATCGACGGGAAATGTCTCGTTTGTTGAACCAATCGGTCGCAGCACTGGCGCCGGCGGTGCGGGGACCGGCGCGCTGCGCACGACTCCCCTCTCGAGTTTGGTCACCCGTTCATTCAACGCATCGAGCGAAGCGTCGAGCTCGGGCTTGATGAGTCGGATCAGGGCCACCTCGAGGATGACGATCTTTTCGGGGGCACTCTTCATTTCGCGCATCGAGCGCCCAATGGTCTCAAGTACCCGCACCGTTCGCGCGAGTCCCAACTTCTCACCCCACGCACTCAGTCGTACGCGATCGGCGTCAACGGCGTCGGCGACCTCGGGTGCCACCTGCAGCAAGAAGACCTGTCGCACTTCTCCCGCGAAGTTCTCCGCCAACTGCTCCGCATCCCAACCATCTTGACGAAGCATCGCGAGCGACTTCAATGCTTCAACCGGATCTTCGTTGACCAGTGCACGAAAGAGCCCGTCGAACTCCGGCTGGGTCTCGGTGATCGAACCCGTCGCGAGCAGTTGGTCCAGGGCGCTCAACGCGTCACGGGCCGAGCCGCGTCCGAGCCGGACCGCCGCGTCAATGGTCGCTTCGTCCGCGCCCAGGCCCGCGGCACCCTGCACGTCGTGCAAGAGCGAACTCAGGGTGTCGCCCCCGATGAGACGGAATTCCAGGTGCTGCGTACGCGAACGGATCGTGGGCAGCACCTTGTGGGGATCGGTGGTGGCGAGGACGAACACGACGTGCTGGGGTGGCTCTTCGAGCGTCTTGAGCAAGGCCGCCGAGGCGGCCTTCGAGAGCTGGTGGACCTCGTCGAAGATGTACACCTTCCAGCGACCGGGCGTGACGTGCCAGGCTCCCGCGGTGATTTCTCGAATGTCGTCGACGCCGTTATTCGATGCGGCGTCGAGCTCGATGACGTCAAGTGAGGATCCCCTGGTGATCGCCACGCAGCTCGCGCACTCGTTGCACGCGTCGCCATCAACGGGGTGCTCGCAGTTAAGGGCCTTGGCCAGAATTCGAGCCGTCGTGGTTTTGCCCGTCCCTCGGGGACCCGAAAACAGATAGGCGTGCGAGACCCGATCGTTCCTCACCGCTCCTTGCAGGGCGCGCACGACGTGATCCTGCCCCCGCAGCTCGCAGAATCGACCGGGGCGGAAACGACGGTAGAGGGAGGTCACTCCGTCGAGCGAAGTGGGGGTTGGAGTCGCATCAGCCATGCACGCATGCTAACGGTGCCCTGTGAGGTGCCGAGGTCCAAAGCGATGGTCAGGCGATCCGTGGCACCCGACACAATCCGCTGAGAGCTGCTGGCTTCCACCCCTGACTCGGTTCACGAACGGTCGTCGCACGGGACCCGACCACCGCTTTGGACCTCGGCATCAAAAAGGTTACCGGACGGACACCTGGTCCGTCTCGGGTAGCCTTGCAAGCCGGTATTCATTTCGCTGAGCGGGCGGCGAAATCCGGGAGGAGTGCGAGAGCGGCCGAATCGGCACGATTGGAAATCGTGTGAAGGGAAACCTTCCGTGGGTTCAAATCCCACCTCCTCCGCCATGGTGAAATTGTCGTGAAGCCAGAAGTTAAAGCCTCGTGCCGTAACTGACACGAGGCTTTAACCTCTCACTTCTACCGTGAGGCCATGACATCGATTCCCAGACCTGAGCGGTTGACTCACTACCCGGGCCCTGACAACGGTGACCGAGTTCGCTCGTCCTTGATTGGCGGCTTCGAGCGGCGTCCGGCATGAGTGCACCCGCGACCGTCGAAGAGTTGTTCGCTCTCTACGAAGCGAAAGGGCACCGACGCTACGGCGAACGTGTGTCGGCGCTCGAGCACGCCCTGCAGTGCGCGGCCCTCGCTCGCGCGGACGGCGCCACTGACGTGCTGATTGCCGCCGCACTCTTTCACGACGTGGGCTGGCTGGTGGATGGCGGGTCCGGCGATGAGGATTCCACACCCGCGCTTGATCATGGCCATGCGGCACTCGGCGCTCGCATCCTCTCGCCAATTCTTGGCCCTTCGGTCGCCCAACCTGTCGCACTGCACGTCACCGCGAAACGCTGGCGATGCACCATTGAGCCGACCTATTACCGCCAGCTTTCGCCCGCGTCCCAGGAGACGTTCAAGGCTCAGGGCGGGTACTTGAACTCCGACGAGCGCACTCGCTTTGAGTCGCACCCCGGCTTCGAGACCGCCTTGGCGCTGCGTTCGTGGGACGACGCCGGCAAGGCACCAGGGCTCGATGTCGGCACTTTGCGTGATTACGAGGTCCTCGCGAAAGCGCTGGCAACTGAGACGCCGGGGCCAACCGCGCAACTGCCGTTCCCGCCACTCTGGCTACGCGACAACTGTCCCTGCCAGAGTTGTCACGATCCGCTGAGCAACCAGAAGCTCTTCCAGGTCACCGATCTGCCCGACGGGCTTTCGGTGGCGGACGTCCAAGTGACCGGCGACGAGGTCAGCATGACGTTTCTGCCCGATGGTCACCGCTCGGTGTTCTCGCGCGATTGGCTCTCATCACAGGGGCCGAGCGCGCGTGACGATGGTCGTACCGAGAAGGACAAGCAACTTTGGCGGGCTCGAGACCTCGAGGAAACCCCCCAGCGTGCCGACTGGTCCTCGTACCGCGACGACGAACATGAACGCCTTCGCGTTCTTCGCGGGATCGAGCGTGTCGGATTCGCGGTCCTTCGCGCCACGCCGACGGCTGATCGGACAGTGTTGGATATCGCACGGACCTTCGGGTACGTACGCGAGACAAACTACGGCGAGCTGTTCGATGTACGCGTTGAACCCACTCCGAACAATCTCGCCTTTACCGGAGTCGCAATCTCTCCCCATACGGACAACCCGTACTGGGATCCGGTGCCGACGATGCAGCTTCTCCACTGCCTGTCGAACGACGTCGACGGTGGTGAGTCGGGTCTCGTTGATGGCTTTCTGGCGTCCGTGATCCTTCGCGACGAGCACCCGAAATACTTTGACGTTCTCGCCGGCACGCCGGTGACCTTCGCCTGGGCCGACGAGCATAATTCCCTACGAGCGCGGCGCCCCCTGATCGAACTGGACCCGCTCGGTCGCGTGCGCGGCGTGCGCTTCAACAATCGATCAATGCAAGCATTACAGCTCGACTTCGACGACACGGTCGAGTACTACGACGCCTACCGATGCTTCGCTCAGATCGTCGCACGACGTGACCTTCTGCTGACCTTTCGCCTCGAGCCGGGCGACTGTCTGATCTTTGACAACACTCGGCTCCTCCACGCCCGTACGGCGTTCATCGAGTCGAGCACGGGCAAGCGCCATCTGCAGGGCTGCTACACCGATCTGGACGGGCTGGCGAGCACCATCGCCGTGCTCGAGCGAGCCGGCGGAGTTCGCCATGGCTGAAATGCTTCGAGGGCTCGTCGAAGGTTGGACGAGCCAGGTCACCCGCTCGGATCATCGGAGGCTTCAATGTCGACGCCCCTGATGCAACCGCCGGGTTTCGTAAGTACCCGTTGCATTAAATTTCCGTGACTTCACCGGCAGAGACCTCGTTCCAGTTCCGACACCAGGTTTTCACCTTCCACCCGTACCATGAGGGCATGGTTCCAATCCTCAGCAGCGAGCTGCGCGAGCACTATCGGCATCACGGATGGCTGCTGGTCGATGACGCGCTCGAGATCTCGGTGGACGAGTTGCGCGCCGAGGTCGACGAAATCGCGTCATGGGACGAGTCGGGCGAGTGGCTGCACCACTTCGAAATGACCGACCGTGGTCGCCAACTCGCTCGAACCGAGAACTTCACGCCGTTCTCCCCCCGCCTGCGCGAACTCCTGGGCGCCGGCACGATCAGTCGGATTGCGAGCGAACTGCTCGGCGAAGAGGCGCTGCTCTACAAGGAGAAAATTAACTATAAGTTGGCGGGGGGCGCCGGCTTCTCCCCTCATCAGGACAAGCCGGCGTACCCGTTCGTGGACGTCGTGCTGAGCGTCATGGTGGCAGTCGACGACGCCACCGTCGAGAACGGGTGCCTCTACGTCGCTTCCGGATGGCACCATGATCTCCTCGACCAGGACGAGCGAGGCTGCCTGAGCCCAGCGGTCGTCGAGCACCTGGACTGGCGGCCGGCCCCGTTGCGGGCCGGGCAGACCCTGTTCTTTCACGCGCTCACGCCTCACCGCAGCGGACCCAACTCGTCAACTCGTGATCGTCGGGCGCTCTACCCCACGTACAACGGAGTTTCCGAAGGTGATCTGCGTGATGCGTACTACGCTGCGAAAATCGAGGCGTTCCAACACCCCGACGAGGGCGATCGAGTCCGTTTGTCCCTTATTGGCGATTTTGAAGGGCGGCCCGCATGAACACTCCGAACACCGTTGAGGATCTCTTCGCCCTCTACGAGTCAAAGGGTGACGAGCACTACGGCGAGTTCATCACCCAGACCGAGCACGCCCTACAATGCGCGGCTCTCGCGCGGCGCGACGGCGCCACCGACGCGCTCGTAGTTGCGGCCCTCTTTCACGACGTTGGCCACTTGGTGGCCGACACGCAAAGCAACGACCGTATCGATCTCGCCGACGAGGACGACGACCATGAGCAGGTCGGCGCTCGAATTCTTTCGCCGATCCTTGGTCCCGCGGTCGCCCAGCCGGTGGCACTGCACGTCACCGCCAAGCGCTGGCGCTGCACGATCGACCCCACGTACCACGCTCAGTTGTCGCCCACCTCCCAAGCAACGCTGAAGGCCCAGGGCGGACTGCTGAGCCCCGAGGAGTGCGCCCGCTTCGAGGCTCACCCGGGCTTCGAAAGCGCCTTGGCGCTGCGGTCGTGGGACGACGCGGGAAAGGCCCCCGGACTCGAGGTCGGCGTACTGCGCGACTACGAGGGCCTGGTCAGGGTGCTGGCCGACGCTCGGTGACGAGCACGTCGCGCGCGCTAACGAGCACGTCGACCCGCTCTCCGATGTCAAAGACTTCGGCGGCGCTACTGCGCACGTCCACCTTCACGGTGACACCACCGACGCCAACCTGCAGTCTCGTCGTCGAGCCGAAGAAGGACCGGTGGGTGATGACGCCGAGCCCGTTTGGTGCGGCGAGGATCTCGAGGTCCTCGGGACGAAGCAACGCATCGAGAGGTCCGCTCGGCAGCGCCGAGGTACCTCCTCGGACCTCGACGGTCTGGGCGAACAACTTCACCCGATCCCCGGCCAACTCGACACTCACACGGCTTGAAGCACCCACGAACTCGGCGACGAATGCCGTGCTCGGCCGGTCGTAGAGCATCGACGGGCTCGCCACCTGCTCAACGCGTCCCTTAGACATGACGCACACCCGGTCGGCCATCGAGAGCGCCTCTTCCTGGTCGTGGGTGACGAAGACCGTCGTGATGGCGAGGCGCTGCTGCAGGGCGCGGATCTGATCGCGCAACTCGGCGCGCACCTTCGCGTCGAGGGCGGACAACGGTTCATCGAGCAGCAGCACACGCGGTTCGATGGCGAGCGCTCGAGCGAGTGCCACACGTTGCTGCTGTCCGCCCGAAAGCTGGTGGGGATACTTGCTCAAGTGGTCGCTGAGCCCGACCAGGTCGAGAAGTTCCCCAGCGCGTTGGCGGCGTTGTGAGGAGCGTTGTCCTCTCAGGCGAAGTCCGAACGCGACGTTATCGCGGGTGGTCATATTGGGGAAAAGGGAGTAGCTCTGAAACACCATTCCCATGTCTCGCTTTTGCGAGGGAGTGTCGCTGAGGTCCTTTCCATCGACCAATACACGACCGCTATCCAGGTGCTCGAAGCCCGCCAGCACTCGAAGGGCGGTGGTCTTGCCGCAGCCCGACGGGCCGAGCAGGGCGACGAACTCACCCGGCTGGATGTCCAGCGAGAACCCGTCGAGGGCGCGCGTCGTCCCGAACTGGCGCACCAGATGCTCCATGACCACCGGAGCTCCCGACGCGGGCGGATCAGACGGGTGTGTGGGGACCTCGGCGCGTTGCGTGGCGACTGACATCATGACTGCTTCCTCTTCAGGGTTCTTCGGGACTGTGAGCGGTCGAGCGAGACTATCAACGTGAGTAGCACCCACGTCGCGATGAGCGACAGCATCGCGACGGCCACCGTCACGTGGCCGTCGTTCTGGGAGGTTGCGACAATCCAGACCGGTATCGTCTGCCATCCATCGAGGCTCGCCATCGTGTATTCACCGAGCACCAGCGCCAGGGACAGCACCGTTGCGGAGAGCAGCGCGCTGCGCAGATTGGGAATCACCACGCTCCACAGCGTGCGGAACCAACTCGCTCCGAGCGAGCGGGACGCCTCGACGAGCGTGTGGAGGTCGATGGCGCCGAGACCGGCCGCCAGCGAGCGGTACACGAAGGGCATCACCAGGATCACGTACACCAGCGAAAGCAGGTAGGGCGACGACTTAAGCCACAACGGTGACGACGGCAGCACGCCCAGGATGAGGACGATGGGGGGAATCACGATCGGTAGCAACGTGATCGTCTCAAAGAGCGGCTTCAGCTTCGGCACCTTCAGATGCATGTACACGACCGTGGGCACCATGAGTCCCATTGCGACCACCATCGTCACCCCGGCGAGTCGCATCGAAAGCCAGAAGGCCGAACCCAGTCCGGGTTGGCTGGGAATGGACGTGAGCGGCGAGAAGGAGAAGTGGTTCTGGTCATTTTCCAGCGCGAAGTGCAGCGCCGCGTAGATCGGAGTCAAGAAATAGACGCCCGCTATCAGCAGGACGATCGCGCGGCCGACGTGGATGCGATGACGCAGACCGTGCCGGGACTCGGGAACAAAGACTTCGGGTACGTCACCCTCGATGATCACCCCGGGCGTCACCGTAACCATCGCGAGGCCCTTCGTTGTAGGAAGAAATAGCCGACCATGGAGATGAGCATCATGACGATCATGATGAAGCCGAGCGCGTAGCCAATGTTCGTCTCATTGGCAAGCACGTTGCCGTTCAGGACCGCGCCGATCTGAATGGGCGTCAGGGCAATCGTGCCACCCGTCAGCGCTTCAGCCGTGGCGTACGCCGAGAGGCCGCTGCCGAAGAGCAGCAGGGTGCTGCCGAGCACCGACGGCATGAGAACAGGTAGGCCCACGTACCTCCAGTACTTCCAGCTCGAAGCCCCCAGGTTCTGCGCGGCCTCTCGCCACGACTCCTTGAGTCCGCCAATTGCTGGCGTGATGATGAGCACCATGAGCGGAATCTGGAAGTAAAAATAGACGAGCTCCACGCCCGTGATTCGGTACAGGTCGAAGCCGTGATTCCACGGATTCAACCCGAAATGGGACAGGAACGAGGTGGCGAGGCCGGTGTAACCAACGGTGGCGATAAAGATGAATGCCAAGTTGACTCCGCCGAAATTGGCGAAGACGCCCGACGCGGTCGCCACCAGCCGACGCAATAACGCGAATTTGGACGTGGCCACGACGTACGCGAGCAAAGTGCCGAAGATCGCCGGCACTATGGCCGTTACCGCCGCCAACTTGAGGCTGGACTCAAAACCCAAAAGATACTGACCGCCACTCGTGATGGCCTTGATGTTCTGCAAGGAAAGGTGACCTTGATTGTTTCGAAAGGCCAGATTCACGATCACGATCGTGGGGACACCGAGACCGACCAGGACGTACGCGAAGAAGGGAACGAGGGGCAGCGACGTGCGCAGCGACCGCCACGCCCTGCGTGAGGAACGGGCTGCGCCCTCCCCACCGACGCCAGAGGGGGAACTGCTGGCGTCGGTGGGGAGGGTGTGGGGTTGGGTGGTCACACGCAGCTCGTCATTCTTGCTAGACGCGCTCAGCCAACGGCCGAGGCCCAGTTGGCGTCGACGTAGTTCTCAGCGGTGGTGAGTTGCGCCAACGTCGGGTACTGGATGGTGCCGGCGGGAGCCGGTGGCAACTTCGCGTACGCCGCCGCGTTGACGGTGCCGTTCTTCACGAGAGTCGCCAACTCGGCTGGTCGAGTCGAGCCTTCGAGCCACAAGTTCTGTCCCTCGGTCGAGTAGAGGAACTCTTCCCAGAGACGAGCCGCCGCCGGGTCCGCCGCGTACTTGCTGATGGCTTGGGAGTAGTAGGCCGCGTAGCTGGCGTCAGAGGGGATCGCTATCTTCCACGTGGGAATGACTGACGCGAGCTCACTCGCCTGCAGGTAGTCCCACCAGACGATGATCGGCGTCGCACCGGACTCGGCGGTCGAAGGACCACTGGCGCCCGGGACGAAGTTACCTTCGGCGTTGAGCTTCTGGAAGAACGTAACCCCTGGTGCAATGTTACCGAGCGAGCCACCGTTCGCGAGTGCGGCTGCGTAAACAGCCGAGAACGCCGCCGAGGCTTGGGTGGGGTCGTTGTTGATGCCGACCTCGTTCTTGTACTCGGGCTTGAGCAAGTCGGCGAACGAGGTGGGGCACGTCGTGACAACCTTGGAGTTGCAACCAATGGCGACGTAGCCGCCGTAATCGTCAAACCAGTAGCCCTTGGCGTTCTTCAGGCCGGTAGGAATCGCACTCCACGTAGCCACCTTGTAGGGGGCCAACAGGTTCGTGTTGTCCACCGCGAAGCTCGTACCGACGTCGAGCACGTCCGGTGCGTCCGCACGGCCCTTGTCCTGCTCGACTGCCGTGATCTCGTTCGCGCTCGAGCCTTCAGGATTCTCGGAGTTGATCTTGATGCCGTACTTCTTCGAGAAGTCCTTGATAATGGTGCCGTAGTTCGCCCAGTTCGAAGGAAGGGTAATCACATTGAGGTGACCCTCTTTCTTGGCCGCCTTGATCAGTGCACTCATGCCGCCGCACGCCGCGGCCGACGTCGCGGTGTTGCAGCTGGACGTTGCTGCCGACGCTGAACTACCCGCGAGCGAGATGCTCACGAGCGTGGTGCTCAGCAAACCAGCGGCCACTGACACTTTCAGTTTGTTTACCAACACGTGTACTGCCTCCTAAAAGTGAACACACCACGTTGGTGGTTCGACCGAGACAGTACGAGTGGCGGGTAAGCGCCCCGTGACGCCACCACGCAAACTGTGTGACAATTCAATGGATTTTCGGCGCACAATGTTCACACTGAGGAATCCTCGGGTTCCTCCAACACCGCCAGCAACTCCGCGACCGAGTCCAAGACCTCGTCCGCGCCATTCGCACGAAGACGCTCCTCGTCGTCGTTGCCCGACAACACCCCCACGAGCAGTCCCGCACCAGCCCGCTCGCCCGCCTGCATGTCCGACGCGGTATCTCCCACCACCACTAATGAATCCATAGAATGAACCGCCAGTCGAAGCGCGCACCAAAGCAACATGTCCGGAGCCGGCCGCCCGCGACCGGCGTCAGCGGGAGAGACCCGCAAGTCAAAGAGGTCGGACCAACCAAGTTCTTCGATGAGCACTTCGCGCGTCAACGGTGAAAAGCCGGTCGTCAGGGCAACTTTGAGGCCCTGGGATCGCAGTTCCTCGACGACGGCTCGCGCACCAGGAATCCCTCGAACACCAAAGTCTCGGGCCGTATCGACGAAATGAAGTTCAAACGACTCATTGGCCGCGCTCGCCCGATCGCCAAAGAGAGCGGTGAAGACCTCTATCTTCGACTGGCCCATCGTTTCGACCACGTACGCTTCCGCGTCGACGGCTTCCTGTCCCGAAACGCCCAGTTCGTCAATGGTGCGCCGAAAGCTTTCGAGCACGAGGCCGCTATCGATCATCGTCGTACCGGCCATGTCGAAACAGACCAACTCGAATTTGTTCACTGGAAACTCTCCTCTGCTATCGCTGGCGCCAAGGTCATCCCTCTTCCGCCAGCTCCGGTAACTGCAACGACCCCCCTCGCGACTTCCTTACGGAAATAGACCTCGTCGCCCAGGGGACTGGTGAGTTGGTGATAGGTGCCGCTCCAGCGACGCTCGACGCGAGGCATCCGGCTTCCAATCAGGGCCCGGGCCGCCTCCATGATGATCTCCATCGGCCGGTCGGACGTCGAAAACAGGCCGGGCTCGTCGGGTTCGTGGGTGTCGCCAATGGTGAGTCCGCCGTGCAGCCGTTGCTGGCAAAGCAACTGGATGGCGTAGGTCGCGGCCTCGGGGTTTTGCGGCACCAGCCCGCTCGAAAACTCGTGGAAACCTGGGTAGTAGCGAAGGGAGTCACCGTTGGCGAGCGATGTCGTCAGCACGCGTCCGAGCGGCTCGGTCTCCGCCATCTGCAAACGGACTGTCCGCAACGGCTCGCTCTCGAAGAGTTCCGCCGCGAAGCCGCTGAGGCTCGCCCCAAGACAGAGATAGACACGGTCACCTCGATGATGCACACCCTGGTGATCGGTGACCTCGTAGTCGCCTATCCCCACGAGCTCACGCGCCGGCAGATAGTCGTAGCGGCCGGTCGACTGCATGGCGGCGCGCAGCACTGCGAGGGCCTTGCGCGATTCAACCGCAGCGTCACGCTTGCAGAAGAGCCCGCCCAGGAATTCACCGGCCAGGGCCGGATTCTTTCGCCGGACCTCATCGGCACTCAAGATCTCGAAGCCGCGTTCGTCGGCGTCGCCTCGTTGCATCACGCGCTCGAGGACCGCCAACTCGTCGAACCTGTTTACGAGCGTGAGCGAGCCGTTCTCGCGAAAACCGATTCCCGGATTCTTGTGAGCGATGCAGCCCCACAGTTCACGAGCTCGCAGGGCGAGCTCGAGCTCACGCCCCGGCGCCCGCCCACTGACCCAGACGAGGCCGAAGTTTCGAACGCTCGCGCCCTGGGGGGCAAGGTCGCGCTCCAGGTGAACAACCTGCGCGCCGCGCCGCAGCGCTAGATACGAGTGCACCGTGCCGAAGATTCCGCCGCCAACGACAACGACCCGCTGGCCCGCCAATGAACTGTCACGCTGTTCGCACATAACTCGCGAACATAGAACCGACAACTTTCACGACGGTGACGACTGCGTGTCAATCCCTCGAACTGTCGAAACCGTTATGGCGGTCCTGCGGGTCGCTCAACGTGCTCACGGTCGACGCACCGCAAAGAACTCGCGCAGCAACGCTTGGGACTCTTCTCGCAAGACGTCGTACGCGAGGTCCGCTTCGTGGAGCAATCGCGGATCAGAAAGGACGTTGTACCGCGAACCAACTGCGCCGGCCTTCTCGTCCATCGCACCAATGACCACGCGAGCGACGCGGGCGTTCAAGAGCGCCCCCGCGCACATCACGCACGGCTCCAACGTCACGTACGCGGTCACGTCATCCATGCGCCAGCCATCACGACGAGTCGCCGCGTCACGCAACGCAATGATTTCGGCGTGCGCGGTGGGGTCCTGATCGACCTCTCGTCGATTCTCGCCGACGCCAATCACTTCTCCGTCAACAACGAGGACGCAGCCCACGGGGACGTCGTCGTGCAGCGACGCCGCACGCGCCGCGGCGAGGGCCCCCGTCATGAATTCAGTGTCGCGCGAATCGATCGCCATATGGTTGGTTCCTTCTTTATCGTGCTCAAGGAGGTAGTACGACGAGCCATCGTTGAAAAGTACACCGTTGCCGAGGGCCCACGGCCAAAAAGCGCTCTACGGGTGCGTTGTAGACTTCAAGACGGAGGGGTGCGAGAGCGGCCGAATCGGGCAGTCTCGAAAACTGCTGTGTCTACGGGCACCGTGGGTTCAAATCCCACCTCCTCCGCCAGCGAGAGACGGGTGACGTGAGTCACCCGTCTCTTCGTCTTTGTGACAACGCCACGCAGTGGAACTACGATGGAAGTGTCCGACGCCTGTTGGGCTTCTTCTAGGAGATCACTATGGTTTCGTCAATCGAGTCCTCAGTAGGTACCGAGCGCAAGGTCGTCACAGAGCTGCCTGGCCCCAAGTCACGGGCCCTTCACGAACGTCGTAAGGCCGTCGTGAGCGCCGGGCTCACCAACGGCTTTCCCATCTACATCGAGCGCGCCGACGGCGCCATCCTGCTCGACGTCGACGGGAACCAGATTCTCGACCTGGGCTCGGGTATCGCGGTCACGACAATCGGCCATGCCGTTCCCGAACTCGTCGACGCCGTCAGCGCCCAGGTAGCGGCCTTTACGCACACATGCTTCATGGTGACCCCCTACGAGAGCTACGTCGAGGTGTGCGAGGAGCTGGCCGCCTTGACGCCCGGCAGCCACGCGAAGACCTCGGCCCTCTTCAACTCGGGCTCGGAAGCAGTCGAGAACGCGGTGAAGATCGCGCGACTCGCCACCGGGCGTCAGGCCATTGTCGTGTTCGAACACGCTTACCACGGCCGCACCAACTTGACCATGGCGCTCACGGCGAAGAACATGCCCTACAAGGACCGTTTCGGCCCCTTCGCGCCCGAGATCTATCGCGTGCCGATGAGCTATCCCTTCCTCGACGGCTTGAGCGGCGCCGAGGCGGCCGCGCGGGCTATCAAGACCATTGAGGTTCAGGTCGGCGCCCACAACGTCGCCGCCCTCCTCATCGAGCCCATTCAGGGTGAGGGCGGCTTCATCGTCCCCGCCGACGGCTTCTTGCCAGCCCTCTCCGAGTGGACCACCAAGAACGGCGTGGTGTTCATCGCCGACGAGATTCAAAGCGGATTCTGTCGCACCGGCGACTGGTTCGCCGTCGATCACGAGGGCGTGATACCCGACATTGTGACGACCGCCAAGGGCCTCGCCGGCGGCATGCCGCTCGCCGCCGTTACTGGGCGCGCCGAGCTGATGAACCAAGTCCACGAGGGCGGCCTGGGTGGCACGTACGGTGGGAATCCGGTCGCCGCCGCCGCGGCGCTCGCCACGATAAAGACCCTGCGCGATCGAAACCTCGTGAGCCGCGCTCGCGAGCTCGAGAAGATCATGCTGGACAGCCTCCGCTCGCTCCAGCAAGACGTCGCCATTATTGGCGAGGTTCGTGGGCGTGGCGCGATGATCGCCATTGAACTGGTGCAACCAGGGACCAAGAACCCGAACGCGACGGCGGCGAAGGCCGTCGTGAATTACTGCAACCAGAACGGCGTCATTGCCCTGGCCTGCGGAACGAGCGGGAACGTCATACGCCTGCTGCCCCCGCTGGTGATCACTGACGAGCAGTTGGCCGATGGACTCAACGTCCTCGCGGCCGCCGTACGCGCCGCCGGTTAAGGAAGACAACCTTGCGTTGACACTGACCCGGTGTCGGGCGTCTTGGCGATGTCGCTTTCTACGACGCCGTCGGAAATTGCGTAGGCCGTGCTCGCCTGGCTCAGTGACTTTGACTCGATGACGCCCGCCACGAGTGATCCGATCAGCACCGGGCTTCCGGAGTTGCCGGGCTGCACGTTCACCTCAACGGCCAACACCGTCTTCGACAGGAGATTCTTATCGTATATGTCACGACCTTGTCCGGAGAGTTCGCCCTCGATGGCGCCGGGCGCTCCGGTTCGCGTCGCGTTCAGGGGAAAACCAACTACTCGCACCGGCGTGCCCGCCGAGGGCGTGCCTCCGAGGAAGCGTAACGACGACTCGTCCAGTGACGGAACCCTAAGAACCGCAATATCGTTGTCCGGGTCAAAGAGGGCAACCTGGGCGGGCGCGCCGTCGAGCGTAATTCGCGTTTCGCCCGCCACCACGTGAGCATTCGTGATCGCCAGGTGCGCCGAGATAAAGAATGCGGTGCCCTCACTCTGTGTGGTGCACGATCCGCTCGCGAGAACCTTCACGACGTCGCTCGGACTAGCGAGCGACGTGACGAGAGGGCCCAACGCCTTCGGATTCACCTACGGCGCCGGAAGCGTTGGCGCGATCACCGTTGCGAACACGCTCGGGAGGTCTGCATTTCGAAAGAGCGTCTGCACTTTGGCCTCAATTGAGGGCACCGGAGGCATCACCCTATCCATGGCGGACAGAATGCTCGACCGCTGAATGCCGCTCGCTACCGAGCCCCAGGTGGTCGAGCCCAGGAGACCGGCCACCAACCAGCAGCCAACCAGGGCCCCCGCCACGCCAATGGCGACTCCCGCGACGCGATCTACAAGTCCCAATTTCAACGCTCGTAACGATTTTGCGGCAACGGACCCGATCGCTCGGCCGACTTGACCTCCGATAAGGGCGACGACCACGACGATTCCGAGCGCCAGTTCCGGGCGCCAAGCCGCGTGCGTCATGTCCGACGACACCGAGGGGGCTATCAGCGTGCCGGCGATGAAACCGACGCCGAGTCCCACCAACCTCGCCAACTGGCGCAGTCCTCCCTCGGCGTGGCCCCGAAACCCAGCCAGAACCACGACCGCCACAACGACGAGATCAACCCAACTCACGAACCAAGGGTAGGCGGTGACCGGAAATGGAGTGCTCCTCGGACTCTGTTGATGTCGATAGCATCAACAGAGCACTCTGCGTCAAACGAAAGACGGTACGACTTCATGAGCCGAGCACCCGCCAGCGTGCGCACATCATGGCGCGCGATTGCCGTGGTGGGCGCCGCAGCCCTCTTGCTCGCCGGTTGCAACAGCGCCGTCGCGGTGGCCCCGGTGACGGGTTTACCCTCCATCGGGATTTCAGTTCCTCTCCACACGGTGGCCTGCACGACAACGGGCTCGTGCGTTGCGATCGGCACGACGGGCGCGAACCTGACCCCCTCCGCCGTTGGCGAGTATCGCGAAAATAACGGGACCTGGTCGTCCCTCGTCGTTCCGAGTGCGCCATCGTCGGTGATCACCTCCGCGTCGTGCTGGAGCACCGGCTGCCTTATCGGTGGCGTTCAACCCGGTGGGAACCTGCTCTGGGGCTACAACGCCTCATCGCAATCGGTGAACGTGCTGCAGGCACCAGCCGGCGGCGAGGGTGTTCGAGCGCTCAGTTGCTTTGGGCTGGCCACCTGCGCGGCGGTCGTCAGCGCCGGCATCAACGAGAGTTCGCAACTCTCCTACACCGCCAATGGCGGCGCCACGTGGTCAACCACCGTCCCGCTCACCTGGTCGTTGGGCGCAACAGTCATCGACCTGGCGTGCACCGACCCGCTCAACTGCATGGCCACGGCAGTTTCATCGTCCGATACCCTTGACGTCGAGGTGACGCACGACGCCGGTTTGACGTGGTCCGCCAGAACGACGCCAGCGTCCTGGCAAGCCCTCTCGTCACTCACGTGCGACTCTCTTCACTGTGTTGGCCTCGCCACGACGTCGGATAGCTCCCTTGTCGTTCTCACGAGCACCTTTGGCCGCGTGTGGAAGACCATGAGGCTTTCAGCGAACGCCAGCGCCCTCGCCTGCTCGACCTATCGTCACTGCGTGATCGATGGTACGCGATCGAGCGGTGATCCGTGGCTCGCGACCCTCGACAACAAGAAGCTGCGCGTCGCTTCACTGAAGTACGTTCCCTCGGCGCTCGTCGACGTGGCGTGTGGCGTCAAGGTCTGTGCGGCGATTGGCGTGAGCACCGTGCTCGCGCTGCGCCCCTAACCTCGCAACGCCGCGGCCAACAGGCCGGGAATCTTTGACCACGAAGGCTTCACCTCAAAGGCGAGGAGTTTGCGCATGACGACGCCGGCGTTGTTGTTGGTGGCAAACCACGCGGGCGCCGGCTTCGCCACAAATGGACCGCGCACCACCGACTTCTGCGGTCGTGCGAAAAGGAACGCATTACCCACAAAGCCGCTGCCCGATTGAATGTCGGTAATGGGGTGGCCCGGAAACGCGCCCCAGGCGGTGGTGGAGAAGGCGAAGCTCATGGCGTGCCAAAGATTCAGTCCGATTGATCCGTATCGAAGGTCGGCAATGGCCTGCTCGAGCGCCGGGCCGCACTCGGCGTCCTTCATGGTGCGCGGGTCCGCGATCAACGTCATGGAGAGCGTTCCCCAGACCACGTCATTGCAGAAGTCGGTGGCCTTGCGAATAAAGTCGCTCGTCGAATCCCCCTCGAGTGCCGTTTCGCTGGTCAGAGCGCAAAATGCCTCGACGTTGAGGCAGATGTCGTTGACGTCGGACGCATCGACATCTCGAATGAGCGTCCACGGCATCGTGCCATTGCTGACGTCACCAATTTGGTGAGCGTCGGGGTGCACCGCGAGGAAGGAGTCCCTGCGGGCCTCGGCTCCGGGGTAGTAGGCCCTGCGCGTCGGCAGGCCCGCCAAGACCCCCTCGAGGGCTGCGAAGAACCCTTCTCGCTGCGCCCAGTCCTTGTGGGTGATGATGACGCGCGGCGTCAGGCAGTTGAAGCCCGCGTTGTTCGTCATCATCGTCGCCACGTGCTTTGCCTGGTACTCGATCTCGTTTTGCGACCACTCGCCAGGAACTATCACCACCGGCGAGACGTTGCCCAACTCGCAACTCACCGGCTTCGTCACCAGCGGCTCGTTGCTGGCCTTGCGCCGCTCGCCTTCGGGCCCGACACCAAAGACAATGGCGTCGTGGGTCTTGTCCGAGCCCGTCACGTGAATGTCGGTGATTGCTTCGTGCTGCGTGAGGTACGACCCGACCTGAGCGCCGCCCGTCACGATGCGCAGAAACCCTTCGTCAATCAGCGCCGACATTGCCCGCTCCCAGTACGGAACGAGGTAGTCGTTCACCGGATTCGCCTTGAGGATGACGACTTTTCCTTCGCCGAAGAGCTTGCTGAGTACGTCGCGGGGGCCGAGTGACGCGACGTTGCCTGCTCCTAGAACGAGCGAGACGCCCGCGTGCGAGGCCGGTGCCTGGTACACCTCAGCCTGGGTGGCCTTCACCTCGGTCTCGCTCAGCCCGGGCTCCATCCATACCTCGCCCGTCATACCGGCGTAGAGAATCTTGTCGAACGTATTGACGGGAAGAACTTGGATCGCAATGCGGTTACCGGGCTTGTGACGGACGGGACCCGGGTACTGGGGACGTCCCGTCGTGGCGATGTCAATCATCGCTTTGCGCAGGGCCTGGGCCATTCGCACGAACGTACCAATTCCGCCGAAGAGCTCCTCTCCACCCGTTGGGCCGTTCGGGTCGTATCCCTTGGCTTCGCACGCCGCGTTATTCCATTCCTCGGAAACCTCGAACGTGTCGTTCACGATCCTCTCGAGCAATCGAGCGCGTTCGCTCGCCGGCGTGGAGGCCCACGCGCCGGCTCGGGCGCTCACGTCGCCAATCGCCCGATCGAGTACGGCCTTGTCAATTGCGACGTGATCCTGTGTTCCCGAGGTCGGAGCTGCGGCTCCTCGTACCTGACTCATAAGCCTTCCCTCCCATTCGTATGGGAGACTAGTGCGGTGAGTGTCTCGTCGCCCAGCTCCGTCCCGCCCGGCTGGTATCCCGATCCAAGCGGCCTTCGCCAGTGGCGGGTCTGGACCGGTAGTTCGTGGTCGGAGTTGACCCGCGCCTACGGCGACCCGGTGAGTGCCGTGCCCCTGGTCGAGTCGCTTTCCCTGATAAATGCCCTTCATCGACTGGTCCGCTACGGAATTGTCGCCCTCTTTTCGGGCCTTGGCCTCGTCGTGGGGGCCCTCGCGCACTGGCCCGGCACCCACCAACCCACACCCCTTTGGTTCGCCGCAACAGCCTCCGATGCCGGCATCGCGCTGCTGGTCATCGGCTCGGTGCTCTTCGCGTTGGCCCTGCGCGAACTCGAGGGTCGCTGGACGGTTTTCGCCTTCGTCCCGGGCGTGAACGCGTTGGTCGTCGCGGCGCTCGTAACCCACCGACTTGGTAGAAAATCGCCGGTGATTCGCGTTATCACCGAGGGTGTGCTGGTAGCGCTCTTCATCGCCAACGCCCACAGCCAACCATGGCTCTGCGTCGCGCTGCTCATCGTCGCGCTGGACCAGATGCAGTGGACACTGGCGCTGGTTGACCAACTTTCCGGACCCGCGACGATTCCGACACCTACCGCCTCGTAGGATTGCTCCGGTGGGGCGCACCAGCCCTGTCCTTGAGCAGAAAGTCAACAGTGGCGTACGAAGAGTGGGGACCGTTGGCCGGCCTTGTTGGAACGTGGGAATCCGGTTGGACTGGCCTTGACGTCGCGTTCCACAATGACAAGGGCAAGATCGCCGAAACCCCCTATCGCGAAACGACAACCTTCAAGCCCTTCGGTCCGGTCGATAACGGTGCCCAGTCCCTTTACGGTCTCGACTACCGCACGGCGGCGTGGAAGGAGGGCGAGGAGAATCCTTTTCACACCGAGGTCGGCTACTGGATGTGGGACGGGAACAACAATCAGGTGATGCGCTGCTTCCTGATTCCTCGCGCCTCCGCCTTGATCGCTGGCGCCACCGTCGAGCCCAATGCCACTTCTTTCAAGTTGGCGTCCGTCCTCGGTTCGAACACCTACGGGATCTTGTCCAACAAGTACCTGGACGAAATTGCGAAAACCACGCGCTTTGACGTCACGGTCACCATTCACGCCAACACGTTCTCGTACGACGAGACCACCGTGGTCGAGCATCAGAAGCACCCGACCATCATCATGCACACCGATCGAAACACGCTGACGCGCGTGAGCCAGGAGGCCTAGGCACCGTGTACGACTGGTCAGAAGAGCATCAAGCCATCATCGCCGTCGTTCGTCGATTTGTCGACGAGGAGATCCGCCCCCATCTGGACGACCTGGAACACAATGGTGTGCCGCCCTACGAGATATTGCGAAAGATGTACGACGTCTTCGGGCTGAAGGAGATGGCCCAGGAGAACTTCAAACGCCAACTCGACAAGAAGATCTCTGGTGAAGAGCCGTCGCGCGCCTCGCGAGGCGGCTCAGACCCCGGAGCCCAGCTGATTTCAACCATCGAACTCTGTCGGGTGAGCCCAGGTCTCGTCACATCACTCGGTGTCTCGACGGGGCTCGCCGCGGGCACCATAAACAAGTTGGGCACTCCCGCTCAGATGGAGCGATGGGCGCTCGACCTGATGACGCTCGACAAGATTGGCGCGTGGGCGATCACCGAGCCCGACTCCGGATCAGACGCCCTGGGTGGAATGCGCACGAGCGCGAAGCGCGACGGCGACGAGTACGTCATCAACGGTCAAAAGACTTGGATCACCAACGGGCCCTACGCCGACACAATTGTTCTTTACGCCAAGCTCGATGACGGGAGCGGCGAAGACATGCGCAACCGCAAGGTCTTGACCTTTGTGTTGGACAAGGGGATGCCGGGGCTCGAGCAGGCCAAGCCCATGCGCAAGATGGGCCAACACGGATCACCCACCGGCGAGGTCTTCCTCAGCGATGTGCGCGCGGGCAAGGACCGCCTGCTCGGTGAGAGCGAAGAGCCCAAGGGTGGCGGCCGACAGAGCGCCAAGGACAATTTCGTCGCCGAGCGGGCCGGCGTCGCCGCTATGTCCCTCGGCATCATCGAGGAGTGCGTCAAGCTATCGATTGACTACGCCAAGCACCGCAAACTCTGGGGCACACCAATTGGTGATTTCCAGCTCATTCAGCTGAAGCTTGCCCAGATGGAAGTGGCGAGGATCAACGTTCGAAACATGGTGTTCGCTCACATAGAACGCTCCTCGCAGGGAGCGGTGCCAACCCTCGCCGAGGCGTCGGCCATGAAGCTGTACGCCGCGCAGGCCGCGTGCCAGGTGGCCGACGACGCCATACAGATTTTTGGCGGCAATGGTTATATCGCCGAGTACCGCGTAGAGCAACTGAGCCGCGACGCTCGGGTGCTTCGCATCTACGCCGGCACCGACGAGATGCAAGTCGTCGCCATCGCGAAAGACCTCATTCGCTCGTAGCGGCCTCAGTGCTCGTCACCAGGCAACGGCGAGGCCCATCGATCAAACCCACCCAGCTCTTGTAGACATTGCTGGCGTTCAGAGCCGTCTCCGACGCCAGCAGGAGATGCTCCGCGAACTCGACGTTGGTGCATATCAGTTCTCCAAGCGCAACAACGTCGTTGTAAATAGTGAAGATAATTGCCTTGGTGTTCGTTGGTTCACGAAGTATCCGACGCTCGACCCATGGCGTCGCGCTAATCCTTAGCGCCGACGCGAAGACGAGGGAAAGCACCCTCCACGAATCAACTCTTTCTGGGCCGAACTACCAAGTACCAAAATAAGAACAGTGCCACGACGGGAACCGCCACCACCACCACCCGAGCGGCCGGCAACACCGCGCCGCGGTGCGGGTCGAACGTAGTGGTGGTCGTGGATGACGCCATAAGTATCTCGTGAACAATGTGCATCATGCTCTTCTCTTCGTTTGCATTCAAACCATCGTGTCCCGGTCGAGCTGCGGGCTAAGACGACTCCTCAGGCACCGTCTGGAGAACTCCCAGCACCGATATACAATTTAGTGTGCCGCACTCGTTACGACCGCGGAGCGTACGAGCTCTTTCGAATGACCGGGCAATTCACGAAGCCGGAATTGAAGAGTTGCTGCGGGTGGGCGTTGACCACGTGTCGCTGCGCGACGTGAGCGCGCGAGCCGGTCTCACCCACGGGGCGGCCTATGCGCGTTACGAGGACGCGAACGAGCTGCTCGTCGACCTCTGGATCTCGGAACTGCAAAACCGGGCAATCAGACTATTTACGCTCTGTCTGAAGCTTGTGCGGCACCGGGCGAACGAAGTCTCGATGAACTCTTCGATTTGATTCGTAACACCACCCACGCGGACATTGCCAGTGTTCATGTTCTGCTCACCGCTCGAAGGATCCCGGTGCTTCTTGAAGAGGTCGAGCCCTTCATTGATCAATACCTGAAGCGCCAGGAATGTTCATCCCCAGTGGCGAGCAGCGCCGTCACCCGGGCGATCTGCGTCTACGGAATCATGGTGGCCCAGATCATTTATAGCTATCACAACGATCGACCGGACGACTATCTCGACACGCTGAGGGCGCGATTGCTTGCGACCCTGCTTGCGGAGCCCTCCGAAGTGGTGAGCGTTGGCGCGGTTACGCCCACGGTGCCATTTCTGGACAACGAGCGCGTTGATTTGCAGACAAGACTTGCCCTCGCCACGTATCAGGTTGTTGGCAAGAGTGGCTACACCCACGCAACGTTGTCGCGAATTGCCCGTCGGGCCGAGTGCTCTACGGGCGCCATCTATGGCCTCTACAGTTCGAAGGAACGACTGGTCGCTGATTCGTATCACCTCGCTATCCAGCGTCGCTGGTCGCAACCCACGAACTTCACGGGCATTCTCGACGAAGGTGCTCTGACGCAGTTGCTCTTCGAGACTGGTCACCCGATGAATGCGACGTGGTGCAACTATCTCTTGGAGTTCAGTCTCGCCACCGCCTTCAATCCCGTGCTTCTTGAGACGATCTCATATCACACGAGCGGCGTGTCAAAGATGATTCCGCTGCTTCAAGGGCTCACGGACGACGAAAGATTGGTGCTGAGCGATGTAGTGACCATGATCAGTCTGCTGACCCATGGGTTGTCGTACGTGTCGGCCGTGTGCGGATCCTTGGAGTGCTCGAACTTCGATCAATTCGCTGAGCCCCTTCGAACCGCCTTCCTCAGCAACGTCGGGGCGACGTGGGACAGATTGTGCGAACAAATTAACCTGTTCGCCGAGCAACTAAACACGTAGCGCCTAGGGGTTTGCTTCCCCTCATCACCGAGCTACTTTTCGGGCCGCTTAGTTCTTCATCAAGTCAGGCGACGTTTCCATACCCTTACGCCACACGGATCGGGCAATAATCTTTGTCACGTCGGCCCGGTCACGGTAACGAACGGCAATGTCGCGCGACTCTTCGAGCAGGCCTTCCGAGAGTTTGGTCGGATTGAGACCAAGCGCCAGGAAGTGGTTACGACTCACATTGAGTTCGTTCTCCTTGGCCTCGCGACGCGGATTGGGCAACATGGCAATCTCAGCACCCGTCAACTTCGAAATCAGTTCAGCGAGCTCGAGCACACGGTGAGTCTCGGTGACCTGATTGAACACCATGGGCTTGTCCCCCCGCTCGGGTGGGTTCTCGAGGGCAATCTGAATGCAGCGCACGGTGTCGCGGATGTGGATGAACGCCCGGGTTTGACCACCGGTGCCGTGCACCGTCAGCGGGTGGCCAATCGCGGCCTGCATCAAGAAGCGGTTAAGGACGGTGCCGTAGTCGCCGTCATAATCGAATCGGTTGATAAGGCGCTCGTCCAGGGCCGTCTGGGGGGTTTGCGTGCCCCACACGATGCCCTGGTGCAGGTCAGTAATACGCAACTGATCGTTCGCGCAGTAGAAGGCGAACAACAGCTGGTCAAGGGTCTTCGTAAGGTGGTACACCGAACCGGGGTTGGCGGGGTGCAAGATCTCGCGGTCGATGTCACCGTCAGGAGTTGGGACCTTGACCGTGAGATAACCCTCGGGAATTGGAGCAGTGCCCGACCAACCGTAGCCGTAGACGCCCATCGTGCCGAGGTGAACGAGCGCGATGTCGAGACCAGTCGAAACAATTGCCGTAAGCACGTTGTGCGTGCCTCGAACGTTGTTGTCAACGGTGTAGCGCTTGGCGATGCTGCTGCGCATTGAGTACGGTGCGGCTCGCTGCTCTCCGAAGTGCACAATCGCGTCGGGTCGCTCAGTCACGAGCAGGGACTCAAACCGGTCGTACTCTTCGGCGAGGTCTAGGTGGACGTAACCGATTTCCCTTCCGGTCAACTCTTTCCACACCCGAATCCGCTCGCCAATAGGGCGGATCGGCGTCAATGAATCGACCTCGAGCTCAAGGTCGATCTCGCGGCGGCTCAAGTTGTCGACAATCGTCACGTCGTGACCGATGTCTGACAGGTGAAGCGACGTGGGCCAGCCACAGAATCCGTCACCGCCAAGAACAAGAACCTTCATCTGAACTCCAATCGATGCCGTCTCGACGGCTTTGACAAACGGCGAAGCCAAAGATTTGGCTTCGCGACCATGCAATCTTACCAGCCCCCTGACGAAACCCCATTTCCGAGGCTGGTAGTTCACTGTGAAATATTGTGAACTCCTTTAACTCGATCGGGTGAGCACCATTCGTCGACGGGCCGAAGCGGCCGCGCGGCATCGTTCGCTGTTCACGCTTCTGCCTGGTTCACGAACGTCTCATAATCACAGAGATGAACTTTTCGTGACGGGCCAAGGCCTGATCGTAGAGTCTTTCCGGTGTAGGGTGAGAAAAATTGCATTCCTAGAGAATGTCCAGACTGTCATCAAGGGGCTGCCCATGAGTTTCGTTGAATCAGTGAGGACATGCCTCAAGAAATACGCGACCTTTTCGGGTGCAGCTACCAGGCCCGAGTATTGGTGGTTCGTTCTCTTCAGTGCATTGGGGGGGCTGGTGCTGGCCCTTGCTCGCGTGCCCGCGCTCCGAGTCCTCTGGTTTCTCGTGCTTTTCATTCCGGAACTGGCCGTTGCGGTGAGGCGCCACCACGACGCCGGCCGCTCCGGCTGGTGGATTTTCGCGAGCATCATCTGGCCTTGGGAGGTGGTGCTTCTCTGTTACCCGAGCAAATTGACTGGCAACAAGTACGTCGAGGATCGAAGCGCGCAGTTATCGGTTACCGAAGCAGATCTCACTTCGTCGTCCCTGCCGTGTCCCTCGTGCGGCAAGCTCCGCCTACCGGGGCAGAACTACTGCATGGGGTGCGGCGCGCATTTCTCGGACAACCAGTAAGCGAGGAAGCGGGTGCTTCCCCGCCCACTCAAACGTCCACTCGTCGATCATTCTCGTTGATGCGCCCGATCACGTCATCGGTGCTCCGACGGCGTAATCGGAGTTCACGGCGTCCATCACGGCGTCCACCGCCTTCGGCGTGTCGGTGACCACACCGAGCTCGCGGTTGTACGAGAGCGAGGATGTGGAGAAATTCTCGCTGCCGATGAATACGGTTCCGCCACTCACCTCGCAGTCGACGCAGATGGCCTTGGCGTGGATGTAGAGCTGCGAGGAGTTGAGAACGTGCACGTGTACTCCTGCGCCCTCCAGTTGGACGAGCGCCGCCTTCCATGACGAGTCGTACGTCATGACGACCTTGACCGAGACGCCTCGTCTCGCCGCGGCGACGAGTGCCTGTTCTATCGATGGCGAATCCATCTCTTCGTTTTCGACCAGCAGGGTCCGACGGGCCGATGCAATCAAGTCAACGAGCGTCGACGTCGATCCCGGGCTCCACACCAATCCGCCCGAACTGCGAGGTGGTGTTCCCTCTCGCGCGAAATCATCGCTGAAAGTCGACTCGATCGCACGGACGTCGCTGGGAAGCCTGTCCTCAACCCAGAAATCTCTCGTCGACGAATAATCCGAAGAATCGAGATTCCCGGTGCCGATGAAGGCCGAGCTCTTGTCGATGACGAGATACTTGGCGTGAAAAATCTGACTGGACGGCGCCCATTCGACGTGCACCGAACTGGCGCGCAGCAGGGCGACTGCCGGCGCGTTGTCGCTGGTGCCGTAGTACGCGGCGTCCAGCAGAACCCGGACAGTCACCCCCGAGTGCGCCTTGGCGATGAGCTCATGCTCCATGGAGCTATCAGAGAGTTCGTACATTGACATATCGATACTGTGGCGTGCATGTTGAATGGCGTTCGCTAAGAACCCGTAGCCCATCTGGGGTTCAGTCCAGACATTCGAGACCACCGATCGGTGCGAGCTGGTTGCGGCTGCATCGCCACCGAGTGGAGCAATCGACACTAGAGCCAGCGCGAGGACACCCACCGCAACACCGAGAGACGAAACGACACCGAACCTCTTGAATTCCTTGGTCCTCTCGCCCTTAATCGGCGAGAGCGCTGCAACCTTCATGGGGCGAATCCTAGGACTCACGTGTCACAGGCTGAGTTGACGCGAGCGAGTGGCTGACCTGGTCGGCCTCTTCCCACTCCGGGCGCCTTCATCTCGACGATCATGGGTTCGCGGTCGGGCGATGAGACCCCATGACGCCAACTGACCAGGCCCGAGCACTGTCCTATCGTGAGGAGATGATCGACAATCCGAAGACCCGTCCTCCCGCGGGTGTTCGCCACCAATGAGATATCCGCGAAGGATCACTCGTGGCCGCGGCTTCCGCACAGCGATCGCCACCGCTGCCGTTGTCGCGATGGTCGGTGTCGCATCGAGGGACGCCCCGGCTGCCTCCGGTACGACCAGTGAGGGCGGGCTCCACATATATTCAATCAACGGTCGCCATTACGGCGTGCTCACAGCGATCCACGTCCTCGCCTTCAGCGGAACTCAGTACTCGGTCAATATTGACCTCGCCAAACACGCCATCGACGGGGGTGAGCAGACCCCGAGCTCTATGTGCCAGACCACGGCTGGCTGCGTGGCGGCTGTCAACGGTGACTTCTTTGATCTGACGCACCCGGGTGTACCCGACCCGGGCGACGAGGTGGGCGGAATCATTCAAGACTGCGTCCTCCTTCATACCCCAGAGATCGCGCATCAGCAGGCCGATCTCCAAGAGCAGTCAGTCAGCGCGGGCCTCAACTGGAGTAGCACCGTCGACGTCAACGGCACCAGCGTACCGATCACCGCCATTAACCAGGAACTGCCGATGTCGTACGTCAAGGTCAATCTCCCGTTGACCGGAACCCTGCTCTTCACTCCACCGTACGCCCTTCTAATCCCGTCCGCGACGGGGCGGGTCACGTATGAGTTCGCTCAAGTTGATGGCTCCACCAGTCCAACCACCATCAACACGACGGCTGAACTCCAACTCGTGGCGCAGACGGCAACAGCGGTGAAGGTCACCGCCGGTGAGGTCGACATCTCCGCGCCCACGGGGACGGCGCTCGCATCCTTGGAGGTCGGCAACACGGTAACGATGACAACAACCTCAACCGCCGGGTGCGACAACATCGGAGCGCACCCGATCCTCCTCAATCACGGCGTGGTTGAGCCAATAGATCGTGCGGATACCTACATGATCAGGCCGTATGCGCGCACGGTCATTGGATGGACGGCATCGGGTGAGACGGTCGTCATGACTGTCAATGGCACGGACGGCGTGTCGGGCGCCACGGCGTACCAACTAAGCAGGCTGCTGCAGTTCCTCCACGTGGTGACCGCCGTCGACCTTGATGGAGGTAATTCCACGACTCTCTATGCCAAGGGGCGCGTTCTGAATATCCCCTCACGTGGGACCGAGCGGCCGGTTTCGACAGGTCTGCTCGTCGTCCGGAGCCCGTAGAGGCCGCCGGGCGACCCCCTCGACGATCCACGTCGTGCCCTCGACAACGGCCGTGGCTGTCGTCGCCCCCGCGATGGTCCGTCAGCTGAGCTCCACCGTGATGGTCCTACCCACGATGACACGCTGATGCGACCGCATCGCCACGGATCACTTATTGAGTCGGTCACGGATTCAGGGGTTGTTCTCTGAGGGAGAAACCAGAGGATGTCGGTGCAATCCTTTGCCGATGCCCTTCTGTCATCGAAAGCAAATCGGCTAAGGCCTACCCTCAGAAGGGACTGATCTAGACAGCCGCGGAGATTCATTCGGATGAGCGTCAGCCCAAGCGACAGCGAGTTAGGACCTGAGTACCTGGCCCGAAGATGAATGGTGCGGCTGGAGGGATTCGAACCCCCGACCCTCGGTTCCGAAGACCGATGCTCTAATCCGCTGAGCTACAGCCGCAGTTGCAAAACTTGTTTAGTCCTTGACGCCAGTTCGTTCACGCCAAAGCCTGCAAGGAAATGGTAGTACCAATGCGGCGACGCTGGGATTACGTGGGCTAGCCCTCACCCCTATCCTTTGGTGCAACGAAAGCTGGGGCCGCAACGACCCGAGCCACGAGCGCCCAGGGTTCGTGAGGCATCAACCGACTTCGTCTCCGAATCTGGACAATGCTTCGTTCCGGCAGTCCAAACCCCGCGAACGGCCGACGCGCCGGTAGTCTCTTGCTATCTCGACGGAGGAGGATTCTCGATGGCAGAGTTGATTGGCGCGAGCACGTGGGAAGAGGAACTGTACGCGCACCTCACGTCACACGAAGTCACCGAGGGTGAAATACTGATCGAATACCGCGACGTCGCCGCGACGTCGCCGTCGAGCGCCTTTCGCTATCTAAGCGCCCTCATCCTTGAAGACGAGATCCGCCACCATCGGGTGTTCAGGGATCTGGCGTCAGCTCTGAAGAACGACGTGGAACTCGATCCCGAGGCACCCGCCGTACCCCACATCGGCAACTGGGGAGACGACGCGGCTACGGTCGTGCGCCTCACTGAGACCCTCCTCGAACGCGAGCGTGCCGACGCCAAGGAACTTCGCCATCTGGCTTCCGAGCTGAAGAGCCTCAAGCAGGAAACCCTGTGGCAGTTGTTGATCAAGTTGATGGAGATGGACACGGCCAAACACATCGAAATTCTGAGGTTCGTGAAACGCAGCGCAACGAAATCGATGACGTAGGGTCCTTCGCGCAAGGTTGACGTTCCTAGTTGCCCTCACTGCATCTGGTGAATGGTGCGGTTGGAGGGATTCGAACCACCGACCCTCGGTCCCGTAGACCGATGCACTAGCCCGCTGAGCTACAGCCACACTCGGAGCAACATCGCGATGTTTAGCCTCAAATTCTTGAACCGCAGAACCTGAGACGAAGTTGTAGTGCCGCGACGCCAGCGCGCGAGACGTCGATCGGTACGACGCCGGCGAGCGACCAGACGGCGACGCAGCGACGCTTTAGCCCGCGTCAGCATCGGACTCGTCGATGCCTGGATTCCTCTGATTGAAATCGTTCGGTTGCCCAAAGTAGTCTCGCCGCGTCCTCAGCGCTGGGGCCATTTCCGCACACTTCCTCGTTGACGCGGCGCCAGCGAGTCAATGTCGCCCCTCGGTGCATAGAGAAGTAATGTCGGCCCAGTGGAGAGTCTCGTAACGGTGAAGGCCAACAATGACTTTTACGACGACGTCCACTACCGACGACAGGGCCGTCCCGAGAGCACCTTGTGCGGGATGAAGACCGCTAGCTCACCGGCCTCGGGCGAGGCCACGTGCCTTCGTTGTCGCCAATTTGCCGCCGGGAACCTCTAGGTGAGATCAGCCGTCGGCTCCATCAACGAATGAGATTGAGCGCATTACCGGGCTCGACGGCGGTTCGACCGCCGTGTGAAGGACAAGCGGCTCAAATCAGAAGGTACCGGGCCCTCGTAGAACAGGACCAAACACTGCACGCTCTCCTGATTGCACATCGTCAACTTTTCTCGGACGGGCTTCGGTGAACCTCCCACGTGAGAAATCGCCACGATACGCCTGGCTCGACCTTTTGCGCGCCATGGCGGTGCTCGTCGTCATGTGGGATCACTTCGTAGGGGAATACCTTGGCAACACAGGCCAGACCTGGCTACCGGACCGAGTAGTGAACGCGGCTATCTTCCAGCCGCTCCACATCACGCAGTTCGGCGGATTCTTCGGGGTCTGTCTCTTCTTCCTGATCAGTGGCTACATCATCACCCGCGTCTCAACGAACGAAACTGCTTCGAAGTTCGCAATTCGCCGGGTACTTCGAATCTTCCCACCTTTGGCCGCGGCGGTGGCCCTCGTCATAGTGGGCGGCAAGATGGGGCTCTCGCTCTACGCTGTGGCCGCCGGCGCCACGTGGAAAGAGGCGCTCACCAACGTCACGCTGGTGAACTATTTCATGACTCCCCAGGTGATATTTGTGGGTGTGGGGTGGACGCTCGTGATCGAGGTCATCTTCTACAGTGAGTCGCTACTTCTTAATCCGCTCATCCATCGTCGACGGCTCATCCGATATTTCCCGCTTTGCGTGACCGCACTGAGTCTGTTCTTCATCCTGAGCTCACGTGACTGGACGAGTGGCTACTTCTTGTTCACCGTGTCCTCTATATACGTGCCAATCTTGGCGATTGGAAGTTCATTCTTTCTCCTCGAGAAGCGGATCATCAATCCGTGGATGTTCCTAGGGCTTCTCGCGGTCGGCTGCGGTGTCTTTCTCTACGGAACTCACAACTTCTATCCCCAGTTCATGAGCACCGCCAACTCCTACCCGATCTCGGCATTTCTTGCGATTGTGATGTTCGCGGGCGCATGGCTCCTCCGCGGCGTGATCCCCACCTTCCGAGTCGTGAGGGCCGTAGCCCTCACGAGCTACTCCATTTACCTGTTCCACGGCGTCGTGGGTTTGCAGCTCATCGAGTACTTTGACCGTTCATTGGGCTACACGCTGTCGCTCGCAATTGGACTACTGGCCACTGCGGTAGCGGTAGGGGCCAGCTATTTCATGATCGAACGTCCGAGCCAAAGGCTCGCGCGTCGGCTTACGACTCGAGAAAAGGCCCTCGAGGCGGCGTAGAGACTCCGGACTTGACGCCACCAGCCCAAAGGCGGAGTGGCACTTTTAGGTGTCGAACAGGCGCTCGTGGCGTTGGCGAGCATCCGTCCGTCGAAAAGCACTGCCGATGCAGACCCAAACGACTACCTGGACATGCTTCTCTTGGTGGGGATAGGTGACAAGGACAGCCGAAACGTCCGGTAGTCACCCCTGTTTTCGAATACCCGCGCTTGTTCAAGTGATGGCGTTCCTGCATCTCAACACGTGGTGCGCAAGATCCCAGCCTCAACCCCCGAGCAAATCGGCGCCTTCCTTAGTTGTTCACAATCAATACCGTTACGTGCAACCCGCCATATGCTCCAATACCCGAGTCTGATGCAACCGGCGACACAGGAAATCACCCCGAAATTGTTACCCGCCCTTAATTGCCTTCACGCGGAGTCCTTAGAGGGCGCGGCAAGTATGGGTCATGCGTGGAGATGTTCTCCGCGCGAAGGAGGGACCACCATGTACCGGACCACCGCCAATCGACTTCGCCGCATCGCCGTTGCGTCTGCCCTTACGATCGGCGCCAGCGGAGGAGCGCTCGCCGGGACCCTGACCGTCCTCGGCACGGGAACCAACGGCCCCGTGAGCGCCGCAGCCATTTCTCACACAACATCGAGCTCGTCCAAGGCGTCGCACACTGTGGTTGCGGCGGCGGTGCCGGTAGCGGTGAGCCAAGCGACAGCAACGTCGGCCACTACCAGTCCGTCAGGGACCGCGTCGACGAAAACGCTTGACTCGTAGCACTCGACCTGAACCGTACGTAAGTCCAGGGTCATCAATTGCGTGGTGACCGAGGTGGACGACAATCTTCGGATTCTACGCGGCTCGTGCATTGGTCGGAAGGGCGAGCGTCGTTTGGGGCCAGCACGATTCGGCGTCTTCGTCTTGGACTGCTTTGAGTCTGAAATGCAATCGTTCGTCGAGGCCCGAGTCGCTACTTTAATCTGGTTGTGCTCTTCCGCTCATCGACGTCCTTGTAGATTGTCAGGGTGTGGTCGAGGTCGTTGACCGACGACTCGACCGTGTATGCCATCGTGGCAAAGTTGATTACGTTCGCCTTTACGGCACACGAATCGAGAGTGCGCCGGACGCGGTGACCGATCGACCCTCGGCATCCACTCCCATAGCCGACACGGTGACACTCGCACTTCCTGCGCTCGCCCCTGTCAAGGTGTAGTCCAGCACCGTTGAAGCACCCTTTGCGAGCTTGAATCCCGATGCGCTCGACGCAGGACCAGCAGTCAACGACGCCGACGAGATCGTCACAGCCGATGGAACAATCGAGTAGATCGGACCTGCAACCGCGGTCAACTTGACTGAGATCGTCGCTGTCGCACCGACGGCCAAGCTCCCCGAGGTGGCGCTTGAGGTGACCGACATCTGCAGTCGTCCGCCCTTCTTCAAGCGTATGCCCGAGTTGAAAATGAGGTAGATGGTCGGCGAATCGTTGTTCTGGCGGACATAGACGGGCACCCACATCTTCGTCCCCCGAGGGACGATGACCCAGCATTTCGACACGTTCGTCTTGCAGCCCGAGACGACCTTCACCCCGCCGCCCACGAACCAGTCCAGGTGGTTGTACACGCAGCCAGCATCGCCACAGGCGACCGGCTTGGTCGACTGGAGCGGCGCGGGGCCCTTTAGTTTGAACTTGTCCTTCTTGTTCGCGACCGTGAGCGGAACGACGGTGCCGCCACCCGGGATGATGTAGCCCTCGCAGTCGCCGTAGCCCGACCCGGTGTAGTAGCAGGTCGGAATCGGCGGGGGCTTCGTGGTGCCCTTAGCTTCGGCCACTCCGGAGCTCACAAGTCCCGAGACGACCACGACCGCCGCCATGACCAGCGCCGCCAACCCGCGGCGATTCCCTGACGCGCCGAGGCTGCGCTGAGCGGATATCGACTGCTTCCCGTTCACAACTGAATACGTCATCTGCTTGTTCCCTTCATCGTCACGGCGAGAACTCAGCGGCATCGGGAAACTGATTCGAATCAGACCCCAATGTCAAAAACAACATGCCCGTGACGGACTCATCGCCGCTAGAGTCGAAAGCCCTTTCAGCAGCATTCGACGCCCAGCAGAGTCGCTGCGAGCCGCCGTTCGAGGGAACCTTCAGCACCAAGTCACCGGGTGCTGTGCCTCCGATTCATACCAGACCGCTTGTTTACCATCTCCGGATTGCCGTTGGCAGCGGGCCCTTTCGTGCGAACGCCGATCTCAACCGGAGCGGTCCGGACGACGGATACTTTCGCAGCCGTTGCCTCGGACCTCTCATGTACACGCTTAACTTCAACACCATCCAGGGTGACGCTTCGAACTTTCCTTGAGCCAATCGATCGCTCGCCGTTCACTGACTCCTGCAGCTTTGGCCACCGCTTTCGTACTTAGTTCTCGAAGATTGGGTAGTACGAATCTCTTTAACTCGTCGTCATCGCTGTAGATCGTCAGGCGCTGGTCGAGTTTGTTCACCGATACCTCACCGGACGAGCGCTCCTCCAGTCGGTTCGCCTCCTTGCCGATGAGCACAATCTTTCCCGCTGTAATTGGTCGACGATGTAACAGTCGGATCGTCTGACGGTCACAGACCATTCCATCGGGGCCCAATACCTTGGACTCCGGATGGGATTCGTACCTGTTCACGACGTCGAGGAAGGTTTCCACGCGAGCGGCACCTGGGCGACTGACGCTCGTTGATAGTTCGTAGTGACCAGCACCAGGATTGTGCACGTCGATCTACTTCAAGGTTTCCCACGTGTGAGCATTCGTCTCGTAGGGGGCGACGAAGCGAAACGGCGAACCGATCTTGATTCCGTCGGGTGGCTTCGCACCGACTGCCGATGGCGCGAAATTGAAGGGCTTCACCCGTTTGTCAGACGGCACGTCACCATTGAGATGACGAAAAGCGCGTCGGACCGGCCCCTGCCGGCGCAATTGCAAATGCTTTCGCGGACGTTTCAGACGTCCCTATCACCTATCCCTGTTTCTCTTGGTGCGGCTGGAGGGATTCGAACCCCCGACCCTCGGTTCCGTAGACCGATGCTCTAATCCGCTGAGCTACAGCCGCATTGTTACTGGACGTCCATCGTAGCCGACCCGTGTTCACAGCCACGAGGCCGCCCTAAGTACCATGCAGATATGGCCCGATCCTTCATCGACGACCTTCCCTTGCTCCTCGACTTGATTAACGACCCAATGGTTGATATTCGCCACGACCTTCACGCCCACCCCGAGCTCGCTTTCGAAGAACGCCGCACGACCCAGGTGGTGCGCGATCGTTTGATCGCCCTCGGCTGGGAACTCGGCGCGTGTCCGACCGAGACCGGCGCGGTCGCGGTGCTCAGGGGCGCGAAGCCCGGCAAGCGCGTAATGATTCGAGCCGACATCGACGGACTTCCCGTCATGGAGGAGAGTCCGCTCTCCTTCGCGTCACTCAACGATGGGGTCATGCACGCGTGCGGCCACGACGTGCACACCGCGGCGCTGCTCGGGGTGGCCGATCTGCTCGCTCGACGACGCGAGGACCTCGCCGGCGAGTACACCCTGCTTTTCCAACCCGCCGAAGAGGGTCTCGGCGGGGCGCGAGCGATGATTGCCGGGGGTGTGCTGCACGACCACCCCGTTGACGTCGTCATCGGCGCTCACGTCACCTCGCTCGCCCCGGTCGGCTTCGTCGCCACTCGACCGGGAATCCTGATGAGCGAGGCGCGGGCCCTCACCGTGCAGATCAGGGGCAAGGGCGGACACGGTGCCATGGCCACCGTCGAGGGCAACGTGGTGCTCGCGGTGAGTCACCTCGCGCCCCGACTCGGTGAGGTCGTCGCCGGACTCAACTACGAAGGGACGGACTGCGCGTGCTCCGCGGGTGTCATTCACGCCGGCACCGCCAACAACGTGGTTCCGCGTCACGCGCGGCTTCGCGGCACTCTGCGTACGTTCACTCCCGAGCAGCAGCGTGAGGCGCTCCGTCGACTTGAGGCGCTGCTCGACGAGGTGGCGTCGACGTTCGCCGTGGAATGCTCGCTCGAGTTCGGCGAAAATACCCCGGCGGTGCACAACAACCCCGAGATCGCGAAGCGCATTTTCGCGAGTGCGGCCCAAGTAGTGGGGCCCGCCAATGTCATGGAGTTTCCGCCGGCCTCACCGAGCGACGACATCTCCGAATTCTTGAACCGAATTCCTGGTTGCTACATGTTCATCGGCGGCGCCATGCCCGACGGTTCGAGCGGCATGCACCACAGTCCCGACTTCAGCGTCGACGACGCCGCGTGCCGCGCCGTCGCCGGCGTGCTCGCCGCGAGCGCAGTCGACCTCGCTCAGCCGTAGAAGAGTTTCGCCGCGCCGTGCAGCGGCGCCTGATTCCCGTCAATCTCCACGCGACACGAAAGCGCTGCGAAGATGCCGGGCGCCACGCGGCGCGCATTACCGCCGGCCAGATGGACCGTCGAGGCGCCGAACTCGTCGGAGAAGTTCTTCACCGCCTTCACCAATTCGTGCGACCACTTGAGCCCATTCAACGAGCGGGCGTGCTCGCCCACCAGCTGGTCGTAGGTCAGACCTGCTTCAACGACCTCCGCACCCACATCGCGAACCTTTCGAAGCTCTCCGTCCACGCTTAACGCCAGCCCTAAGCCGGTACCCAACGTGAGCACGAGTTCGACGCCCTTGCCGCTGCAACAGCCGAGGGCCGCCATCTTGGCATCGTTGACAACACGTACGTCTCGATGCGTCGCCGCACAGAGCACGTCTTGAAGGGCGAACCCACGCCACTCGCCGTCGAGACCGGGGTCCCTTTCGGTGGTGACGCCGCCCGGTCGCGAGAGGTTGCCCGGTCGAATGACGTGGCCGTTGTCGAACTCACCGGGAAAGCCAATGCCCACCAACTTGGCATCGCTTCGAGCTATCCGCTCACTGAGAAGTTCCACGAGCCGTGCTGGCGTGCACGGGTATGGGGTGGGCTTACGCCGAATTGACTCGAGCAGCTCACCTTGGTAGTCAACGTGGCAGAACTTGATATTGGTCGCCCCGATGTCAATCGCCAGAATCCGCCCAAACTTCGAATCCTCTACGCGCGTCATTGACAAATGGTAGTAAGCGTCAGAGCGCTCCCCGGTCACGCAGACGTCGTTGGCGCCACCACGGCCTCAACCTCACCACAAAAACCGGTCTCCTTCCGGCCACGACCAACGCGGTGCCAGTGGCGCGCTCTCGAATCGATTCGACCTTGGATCCCTGCTTGAAGTCACTCAGTTCGGGGAGGTATTTCGAGACGGTCGGATCAGCCAATCCGCCTAAGACCACTCTGGTCGTGTGATTGTTCACAATCGTGGCGGCTCGTGGCCCCCACCTCGCCGCCAGTTGGGCGAAGTCCTGGACCACCGTGATCAACGTCACGTCAAGGCCGCTCACGGTCGCGGCGAGTTGATCGAGCTCTTCCAGTGACGCCACCGTCGCTGCTTCGTCCAAGACCATGAGCAGGGGACGCTGGCGACCTTGATCAACCAGTAGATGCTGTTCCTCGAGGACCATTCGAAGCGCTCCGCGAAAGAGCGATTCGTAGTGCTCTTGCTCACCGCGCGGACTGCACAGGTACATGGTGTTGGAACCGGCGACGACGCTGCGCACTCGAGCGAGGGGCTGGCGAAAACGCCAAGGCAGCATCATTGTCTCAGCGGTGGTGAGAACCCCGTCGAGTGTCTTGGCGTCGTGTTCGAGAAAGGTGCGCAGCACGCCGGCGGCGTCGCTGGAGGGGCCATCGTGCAGCCACTTCTCAAAACTTCGCCGTTCAACGGTCATCGCCACGTCGAAAATGTCGGCGGAGTGATCGAGGGCCAGCATCAAGAGCGCCGCCACCAGTTTGGCCGCGAGCGTGTTCCAGAAGTCGTTGTCGCCCCGGCTCGACGAACCCGAGGTGAAGTCGCGTGCGACGCGAAGTGCGTGACGAAGCGAGGAGACCCCCTCCAAGGGATTCCACGTCAAGCCGTGGTCGAGCCCGGGCTGGAGGACTTGGACTTCGCCCAATGAAGAGCGCCACTTCTCCGTGGCACGCACGACGTCGCTCTTCACGCTCGTCACCACCGCCGCCCCGGTCCAATTGAGGAGCGAGGGCACCACGAGTGATGACGTCTTGCCGGCTTGGGTCGGACCAACGATCAGCAGCGAGTTCTTGGGCTCGAGCTGAATGCGCCGTCCGTACGCGACGTTGTGCCAGGAACGCCGCCCTAGGTAGGGCCGGTCGCTACTCACGGGCCTCGACGCGCATGGCGCCGTCGGTGTCAACGAAGGCCAGATCACGATCATCGGGCTTGAAGCGAACGATTGAGCGGTGCGATCCGTATCGAACGAGGGCCACCCCTTTGGGAAGGGCCGTCAGGTACTGCTCCTCGCGAGCATGCAGTGCGAGGGCCACGCCCATTTCGTGGGCCTCATCGGGGGGTTGGCGAAAGAGCCAGGCCGTCTCGCACTCGCGCAGCAGCCCCTGGGCTCGTTCTCGTTGCGCGCTCCCCGCGTTGCCCGCAGCGGCGACATCGGTCCATCGGTGCAGAACGAGAACGTGGCTAAGCCCCCGGGACCTGGCGAGCTTCCACGAACCTTGCAGCCAGCGCAGGGCGTGGCTGTCCGAGAGCAGCGCCCACGCTTCGTCGAGCACGAGATAACCCAGTCCTCCTTCACCCGCCGCAACCTGTTGCGCGGCCCCCACCGCGCTCAGGGCGGCAATCGACAATGAATCCGATGACCACTGGGCCGACAGGTCGAGCACAACGAGGTCCCCGCGAAACTCCATCGGCGCACCATCTCCGTCGAAGAGCCCCGCCAGGTCACCGTGGACAAATCGGTGCAGCGTCATCGCGAGACCGCGCTCCTCGGAGAGTTCCGCGTTCGCGATGGCGGGACGAAGTTCCTCGTAGAGCGCGCGCAGCAGGCGGGTCGGACGAGGTGTCGCCAGGCGCTGGAACGCCTCGTCAATCGCGTAGTGCTGCTCGCCCGACAGCGTCGATCCCTGGGCGGTTGCGACGAGGGCTCGTACCATGTCCCGGCTCTCCTTTTCGTCGCTCGGGAACGGATTGCACCAGCCATCTCTTCCCAACGCCACTGGATTCACGCCGTACGACCTCGCGAGCGCGCCGTACTCGCCCTTGGGGTCGATGACGACAACGCGGCGCCCCCGAGCCAACGCCCGATCCAGCAGCATTTTCACAACGGTGCTCTTGCCCGCCCCAATCGACCCGGCCACGATCATGTTGGGGTTCGACACCAGCCCCGCCTCGTATCCGTCAAAAGGGTCGAAGACGAAGTCAACACCGCGCAGCGAGCGACCGAGCGAGCGACCCCGAAGACCCGAACCCGCGTCGTGGGCCGGCAGTCGAAGGCTGCTCAGGTCGCTGGTCGTCGCCCAGTGGGTCCATGGTCGCGTCACCAGCCCGGACCGCCCGGAAGCTGAAAGCAGAACCAGGGCAACTGGCGACCAGCCCCCCGTTCAACCCGTATTCCCGACTGCTCGGCGGCTCGAACCACCTGCTTGGTGCTCACCCGCAACTCGTCCAGCGACCCGGCCCGCACCGTCACGAAGACCCCGATGCGTAGCAGGGCCTTACCGCTCGCCACCAGCTCCTCGCGCTGTCCGACCCGCTCGATCGAGAGCGCGGATCGAGCAGAACGGCGAAAACCCGCCGCTCGCGACACCGCGCCGTCGCTGCCCAACCGGTGTACCGCCCGCGCCGCCATGCGCTGCGCCTTGGCTCCTTCAACAACATCGAAGTGCAGTGCGGTGGCGACCCCTGGGGAGTTCTGCTGCAGTTGCTCCAAGAGCGCGCGACCGCTCGTCACCGCGGTGAAATCTCGGACACGCAGTACTCGAACGAGCCCGCGACGCGTACGCACGTAGCTCCACCGCTCCAGCAGGCCCAAGCGGCCAGAACTGTCGTCGAAGCCCACCACATCTCGAACCAATTGATCGTTCGCCTTCCAACCCTCGCACGCCGAGGCGCTACTCGCGAGAGTCATGAGTGTTCGAACTCCCTCGCTCGCGCCACTCACGTGCACAGAGACATGGCTCGATTCCGCCCGCATCGACAGTCCGTTGGCGAGCTCGCACAGTCTCTCCGCGTTGACGAAATCGGCCCCCGAAAGATCAAGACGCCCCCGATGTTCCAGTTCGTAGCCTCGTATCACGACGCTGCCCCGAGCGCGCAGATCCCATCCGATGTCGCTGGGCTCCATCGCGACCACGTGCCAGCGAGGTCGAAGCAGATACTCCACAACGACGCTGAGCAACTCCCCGTTCGTAAGGCCATCGCGCGCCGGCACCGCGCAGCCGAGGAGCGCCACGCCGACCACCAGCTCGATGGTGAGGCTCTGCGCCCTCACCATCCAGTCGCCGACCAGACCCAGTCCGAGGACGATCAGCACCGCCTGATGACGACGGATGCCGATCCAGCGATCATGAGCGTCGGACTCGCCAAGCGCCACGTGGTCACTCGTCAAAGTGCCACCCAACAACGGGTCCCATGTCGTCCGTGCGATAGGCCACGTGACCCCCTCGCGGCGTGGGCTCGCCAATCGGCGGTGGCATCTTCTCCCCGGTCATAGGGGGGAACTCAAAGTCGGGTCCGGCCTCCCACATTCCGAGGCCCAGATCGTCCGGGCGAGGGGTTGGCCCCGGTATTGGCGCGTCGGGCAGGAGCGAACGAGCCGCCGCCCCCACGGGCGACGACGGCACGTTCGCAACGCCGCGCGTAAAACGCTGGCGAAGACCGTCGAGGTTGTGCAGCGCAGACTGTTCCACAAACGGAATGAGGCGAAGCAAGATGAATGGCGAACACGTGGCCAGCAGCATGGTCACCGCACCGGTAATTATCTGGGTGGCAGAAGACCCCTGGAGCTCATCAAGACCGAGCGACAGCGCTACGACGATCAAGAACTTGCTCGAGGCCACGGCGAGGAAGGTTTCGGCGAGACGCCAACCGACACGGCGCAGGGCCGGGAACGTGCAGAGGGGAACGATCACGGGAACGAGCACCAGCAGCAGTGTCATCACCACGGAGCGCACGATCATCTCGCACCACAGCAGCCACGTGCCAACCACCACTCCCATTGCGAGCAAGAAGAGTCCAAAACCCGGCGTAGAGGCTTCCAGGTTTGTGAAGGCCGACACGATGGTGGCTTCGTGTTGCACCACGGCGCTCGCGGCGGTGCTCGAGAGTTCATTCACCGCCTGAAGCACCAGCGTGGTCATGGGGCGGGCGAGAATGATTCCCAATACGCAGGCCGGAGCCACTCCGAAGTACGTCCGCCACAGTGACGCGCTATCGCCGTGCCGCAGAGCCTGCAGGGTGGAGACCAGGAGTCCGATCATCATCAGGATCGGCGACAGAACCAGCAATACGTTGAACTCCTGCGTGGCGGAACTCACCACAGTGATGGGCTCGCTCGCCGACGTCAACACCGCTCCCGCCGCGTTCAAGAGCCATTGCACGCTGCTCAGTACCCAACTGGTGAGGGCGCCGAAGAGATCGCCGAGGGTGGCCTTGGCGATAGACGTGGTGACGCACTTGGCCGGCGAAAAGATGCAGAGCAAATGGCTCATCAGTGAACGCTGAGCCCGGCGTTGAAGAAGAAGTTAATCAAACTAGGCGCCGCACCGATCAGCACCGCCGCCACCAGCGAGGTCCCCACCGCCCGGCGTCCAGAGGCTGATTGATGCATATTTTGCGTATGACTTCCCACCGCCCAGAGCGCGGCGCCAATAAGGAGGGCTATCAGCGCGCCGATAAGGGCCCACGCGGCAATTCCGTCAGCTATTTGCTGCAATGCGGCGCTTCCGGGCAACGCGGTCGTCGAGGGGGTGAGGGTTACGCCTGCGAACAACATGGTGGACTCGCTTTCCGTTGTGGAATGCCCAATGGTCGCTGTCACGTGCGTTCTGCGTTCTTCTGCGAGACTGGAATCGTGCTTATCGCTACAACCCCCAATGTGGTTTCTCACTGGCCCGACGTGTCGCTCTATCTCGCGGCATTTGGCGTTCTGGTTTTCGGCATCCTCATTGGCGTTCTCGCGAACCGCCGTCGAGGTCATCGGGCGATTGCCCAGCGGCTGACCGCCCTCGGTGGCCGCCTCGGCGTTGAACCCCACGACGACAACGGAAAGGTTGAAACTGCCCTGAGCTATCTCGAGGAGGCGACGGGTGCCGCAACGACCGCGGTCTCCGAGTCAAGTGCCGAGTCGATACGACTGCGCCGATCGCTCGACGCCATCCCCCTCGGCCTCGTTCTCTGCGATGAGTCCGGCGGGGTTATTTTTCGCAACACCCAGGCGGAGGCTCTTATGGCCAGTCGCTACGGCGACGCCATCGCCGCTCAAGCCGTGACCGATGTGTTGGCTGAAGGTTGGTCGAACGGCGTCGCCGAGCGCACGATCGACATCTACGGTCCGCCGCGTCGAACCCTGACAATTCGCGCGTCGGTGATTGACGACGGTCGCCGGCCCCTCGGGGTGATCGCCATCATTGAAGACGTGTCGGAACGTCGTCGTCTCGAGGACATTCGCCGCGACTTCATTGCCAACGTCTCACACGAACTGAAGACCCCGATGGGTGCTCTGGGCCTGCTCGCGGAGACCCTGCAGTTCGAGCGTGACCCGGCGGTCGCCAACCGTCTCGCCGAGCGCATCAACTCCGAGGCCTTTCGCGTCAATCGAATCATTGAGGACCTTCTCGACTTGTCGCGAATCGAGGGTGAGGGCTCCCCAACGCGCGAGCCAATGCCCGTCTCACTCATCGTCGCCGACGCCATCGAGCGGATCCGCACCTCCGCCGAGCAGCACGAGGTGAAACTCCACTTCATGGAACCTGAGGCGAACTATGTGATCGTCGGAGACCGTCGCCAACTGATTTCTGCGGTCCATGCGTTGCTCGAGAATGCGGTCGTGTACTCGCCAAGAGGTGGCGAGGTCACCATTTCAATCAATCGCGACGAGGCGACGACCAACGGGGACGGGGACGTCGTCGGACCCTTGGTTCATATCGCGATCAAAGACCAGGGTGTCGGAATACCCGCGAAGGACCTCGAAAGGATCTTTGAGCGTTTCTACCGCGTTGATCCGGGCCGCGCTCGCGAGACCGGAGGGACCGGCCTCGGCCTCAGCATTGTCCGTCACGTCGCCCAGAACCACGGCGGCACCGTCGTCGTTGAATCTCGCGAGGGCGAAGGATCAACATTCACCCTCGAACTTCCGATGAACCACAAATGAGCAAGAAATCCAACACCGAGGGCCGGATTCGCATCCTCGTCGTTGAAGACGAAGAGTCGTTCGTCGACGCTCTCACCATCGGACTCAATCGCGAGGGCTTCGATGTGACGATTGCTCGTGACGGCCAGGAAGCGCTCACCCTCTTCGGCCGCGACACCTTCGAACTCATTCTCCTCGACCTGATGTTGCCCAAGTTGTCCGGCTTGGACGTCTGTCGATCAATTCGCTCCATCAGTGATGTTCCCATCATCATCGTCAGCGCCAAGGGCGAGGAAGTCGACATGGTCTTGATGCTCGAGATCGGCGCAGACGACTACGTCACCAAGCCGTATCGCCTGCGCGAACTCGTGGCTCGAATACGCGCTGTGCTCCGTCGCCGAGAGGTTCACGATCACGTCGAGGTGAGCGAGGAGCAGATCGAACAGGGTTCCGTTCGTCTGGACATTGACGCCCGGCGCTGCTTCGTGCGCGGCGAAGAGGTGAAGCTTCGCAAGAAGGAGTTCGCGCTACTGCGCCTCCTGTTGGAAAACCCCGGTCGTGTCCTCACTCGCGAGGTACTCATCGACCGGGTGTGGGGCAACGACTACGTTGGCGACACCAAGACCCTCGATGTTCACATAAAACGGCTGCGAAGCCTCATCGAGGACGAGCCCAAGTCGCCCAAGCACATCACCACGGTGCGGGGCGTTGGTTACCGTTTCGAACTTACGAAGCCTTAGCTTCGATCCTCGTCTGGCCGCCCATGTACGGCGCCAACACCTGGGGCAACTGAATTGAACCGTCGCCTTGACGGTAGGTTTCGACGAGCGCGGCCCAGATTCGAGCCCACGCCAGGGCTGAACCGTTGACGGTGTGGACGAACGCCGTCGTTCCGTCGCTCGTGCGGTAACGCACATTGGCGCGTCGAGCCTGAAAATCGCGGAACCAACTCACTGACGACACCTCCAGCCAGCGGTCCACGCCAGGGCTGAAGACCTCGAGGTCCATGGTTCGCGCCGCCGACGTACCCAGGTCTCCCGTGCAGAGATCAAGCAGTCGATAGGTGAGCCCGAGCGACTGCAGAAGACCCTCGGCCCGGGCCAGGATATCGGCGTGGGCGGCTTCGGACTGGTCGGGGGTGCAGTACGCGAATAGTTCAACCTTGTCGAACTCGTGCACCCGAAGGAGCCCGCGCGTGTCCTTGCCCGCGGCCCCGGCCTCACGACGAAAGCACGCCGTCTGCGCGGTCAAACGAATGGGGAGCCGGGACTCGTCGAGGATCTCTCCTCGGTGCATGGAGGTGAGGGGCACTTCGGCGGTAGGTATTGCCCACAGCCCATCTCGCTCGATCGCGTACATGTCGTCGGCTGACTTCGGCAGGTGTCCCGTTGACATCATTGTCTCGGTCAAGGCAAAACTCGGAGGACGAATCTCCTCGTAGTCGCCCATGTGACTATCGAGGGCGAAGTAACCCAAAGAGCGCAGGAGCCGAGCCCCGGCGCCGCGATAGAGGGGGAACATCGAGCCAGCCAGTTTTGCTCCGGCCTCCATGTCGAGGATTCCGAGCTCCGCACCGATATCCCAGTGAGCCACGCGCTGGTGGTCGGCGTACGTCGGAAAGGGAATACCCTCGTCCATGCCGACCCACCAGCGGCGCACCTCGACGTTGTCTCCCTCGTCGACACCGTCAGGCGCCTCGGGCGAGGGGAGGTTGGGGATCATCAGGAGCTGCTCGCGAAGAACCGAAGCGACGGCGTCCGTCGCTTGGGTGGCCACGCGCTCGTGGTCTCCGAGTTCACGGCTTTTCGTGGCCAACCCGTCGGCGCCAGTCACATCCTTGTTTCGACGGGCTTCGCCCACCTGTCGAGAAAGCTCCTTCACCTCGGCGCGAAGCCCCTCCGCCTCTTGGAGCAGGCGGCGGTGCTCGACATCGAGCTCTAGAATCTCGTCCATCGTCGCTGACGAAACCCCCCGGCGGGCCAAGGCAGCCTTGACGAATTCTGGTTCCCGACGGAGCTGAACAAGATCGATCATGCCCGCAAGCCTACCGAGGTGGGCTCAACGACCACGTGGAACCGTCTAGGTTCAGATGTCGTGAGTAACGCTATCGAGGTCAAGAACCTGAGAGTCACCTTTGGCGATCTGCACGCCGTTGACGACGTCTCGCTTCACGTCGCGTACGGGGAGGTTGCGAGCTTGCTCGGCCCCAACGGGGCGGGCAAGACCTCTGTAGTCGAGACGCTGCTGGGTTTTCGCCCTCCGACCAGTGGCACCGTCCGTCTCCACGGACTTGATCCGATGCGCGACCACGCCGAAGTGGTCGCGCGCACCGGGGCCCTGCTGCAGCGCGGCGGCGTGTGGTTCCCCATGACCCCCGCCCAGGTACTCGAACTCACCGCGACTTACTACCAAGCACCCCGCAGCGCCTCTGAACTTCTGTCGCTGCTCGACCTCGATCGGTGCGCGCGTACCCCGTGGCGACGGCTGAGCGGTGGCGAGCAACAGCGCACGCTGCTGGCCCTCGCCCTCCTCGGTCGACCGCGAGTGTTGGTGCTTGACGAACCAACCACGGCGGTTGACCCCGAAGGTCGCCAGGTAATTCGCGAAATAGTTCGCTCCGAACGCGATCGCGGGTGTGCGCTGCTCATCACCACGCACGAACTCGACGAGGCGGAGCGACTCGCTGACTATCTCGTCATCATGAACCGAGGCCACGTCGTTGCCCAAGGAACTCTCGACGAACTCGCCGGCAGCCCCGAGATGATCATCGAGCTCTCTGGTGCAATCAACCCCACGGAGCTCGCGGAGGTTTTGGACTGCGTGGTTGTTCTCGACGGCCCGCTTCGTGTTCGATGTGCCGTGGGCTCGACCCCCGAACGAATCACCGCAGTGACCACCTACCTCACGAGTGTGCAGGTAACGATGGTGTCACTGCGCACCCGCGCGTCGCTCGAGGAGCGCTACCTCGAGTTGATTGCCGACGAGCGAAGCGGGTTGCGTCAATGAGGGCATGGTGGGCACAAACGCGCGCCGAAGTGCGCATGAACGTTCGACGTGGCGAGACACTGCTCCTGACCATCGGCATTCCCGTGCTGCTCCTGGTGTTCTTCTCGTTGGCTCACGTCACCACGTCACCCACGCCACACCGGATCAACTTCATAGCTCCAGGGATATTGGCACTCTGCGTACTGTCGACGTCGCTCGTGGCGCTTTCAATTTCCACCGGATTCGAACGTTCGTTCGGTGTTCTTCGCCGTCTGCACGTCACGCCCCTCGGCCAACGCCGCCTCATCGGCGCGAAAATCGCCGGCGTTCTCGTCACCGAGGCCCTCCAGGTGGTCATTTTGTCGCTCGTGGCGCTCGCGCTGAAATGGCACCCGCGTGGCGGGGTGAGCGGCGCCCTCGAAGTGTTGGCCCTACTGATCCTGGGTTCGGCCGGATGCGCCGGGATTGGCCTGCTGCTCGCGGGAAGGCTGCGAGCCGAGGTCAACCTCGCCGCAAGCAACGGGCTCTACCTGATTCTGCTGCTGCTCTCCGGCATCGTGGTGCCCGTCACCTCACTGCCCGCCTTCGTGCAAAGAATCGTCGTCGGCCTGCCCTCTGGTGCACTCGCCGACGGCCTTCACCGCGTTCTGGGCCAGGGCCTGGGACCTTCGAAAGCTGATTGGCTATCACTCGCCATCTGGGCGGTACTCGCCCCACTGCTCGCGGCGCGCACTTTCCGCTTTGACTAGTCGGTTTCGCCCAGGGCGATGATGCCCTTCGACAGCTGACCCGCCGGAATCGCCCCGAAATAGACCTGCTTTACGACACCATGGGCGTTGACGAACACCGTTTCGGGTAACTGGCCAAACTTGAAGATTCCCGCCGTGACGTCGTCATAGGGATCAAAGGCGACTGGGAACGTCACGTGATCTTTTCGGATGAATGTTTGGGCCGCCGACCGCACGTCGCCGGCGTCGATGCCCATCACAATGACGTTGCCTTCGTTGTGCGACGAGACCCATTTCGCGACCTTGGGCATCTCGCCCCGGCACGGAGCGCACCAACTGGCGAAGAAGATGAGCACGCCCGGATGGCCGCTGGCCCACGGAGCCTTGTCGGTGCCACTGACGAGCCCGCTCAAGGAATAGCTCGCCACCTTCTTGCCCACGAGCGCCGACGTGGGCAGTCCGTTGTTCGACTTCACCGATCCGCCGGTCAGGATCGACATCACCACGATGAGCGCCACCGCCGCCACGGTGCCGATGCCGAGTGACACGAACATCATTGGCGAGGGGTGACCCCGCTGCGGCTTAGTGATTTCGGACAAGAACGTCAACCGCCATCAACACGAAGAGCGCCGTCAGGTAGGTGATGGAGAAGTGGAAGAGACGCATCGCCTCTCCAACGTCGGCCTTACCCTCGTACGCGTGTCGATAGAGGCGAAACGCGTAGAACGTGAACAGCGCGCCAAGTACCGTGGCCGAAACCGCGTAGACCCAACCGAGGTGCGCGACCGGCCCAATCAGCATCGTCAGCGCCCACATGAGAATCGAGTACACCAAGATCTCAAGCGTCGTACGTTCCAACGACGCCACGACCGGCATCATTGGAACGTGGGCGGCTTCGTAGTCGTCGCGGTAACGAACGGCGAGCGCCCAAAAGTGCGGCGGCGTCCAGATAAAGATCACCAGGAACAGCAGCACCGGCGTCCACGTCAACGAGTTCGTCACTGCGGACCAGCCAATGAGTACCGGCACCGCTCCCGCCGCGCCACCGATGACAATATTCTGCTTGCTGCGCCTTTTGAGCCACACCGTGTAGACAACAACGTAGAACGCCGTCGCGGACATGGCGAGCCACGCCGACAACTGATTCACCCAGATCGCGAGCACCGCGAACGCGATGATCTCCAGCGCGAAGGCGAAAATGGTCGCCGCACGCGGAGTCATGACACCGGTCACCAGCGGACGCTTCTTCGTGCGCTCCATGATGGCGTCGATATCCCGGTCGATCACCATGTTGAAAGTGTTCGCTCCGCCGGCGGCGAGGGTGCCGCCAATCAGCGTTGCCACGATCAGCCAGAGTCCCGGTATCCCGTTGGCGGCGACCACCATGGTCGGAATCGTCGTGACGAGCAACAACTCGATAATGCGAGGCTTGGTCAGAGCCAGGTAGCCCCTCAAGACTTCCGCGGTCGAGCGCGGGGTATGGGCCGTAATTGTCACAGTGGTTATTCTACGAGGCGAAGGATTACCTAGGCTACGGAAGTGACTTCCCCAAAGCGCCGTACGATATCGGGTCCAGTGTTTCGTTGGTTTGCCTTCGCCTCTTTCCTTTCAATGATCGTCATTGTCCTCTCCGGTGCCGCCGTTCGACTCACCGGATCAGGCCTCGGATGCCCCGACTGGCCAACATGCTTTCACGACCAAATATCCGGTTCATTGAGTATTCACCCACTGATCGAGTACACCAACCGGATGGTCACCGTCACGCTGGTGATCTTGACGGGCGTCACCTTTATCGCTGCGCTTATGCGCAGCCCTCGCCGTCGTGACCTCGTAGTCCTTTCAGCGTCGCTCATCGCCGGCGTCGTCGCTGACGCGGTGCTCGGAGCGTTCGTGGTCTACAGCAAGCTGAACCCGTGGCTGGTTTCACTCCATATGCTGCTCTCGCTCACGATGGTGGTGCTGAGCGCTGTCCTCTATCACCGCTCCAAGTACCTCTACGGACCCGGCGCGCGCGCTGACGTGCGCGATCCGCACTTTCGCTCGGTCGCTCGGCTCCTATGGGTTCCCTTCGTGGTCCTTCTCATCACGGGAACCATGACGACGGGTTCGGGCCCGCACGCCGGCTCATCGCAGGGCCAACTGACCGCGCGACGGCTTCCCTTCGCCTTCTCGTCGGCCGCGTGGGTGCATTCGCTCGCCGCGATGCTCTTCGTCGGGCTCGTCGTCGGACTGCTGCTCTCGATCTGGAAGACGGGAGCGCCCCAGCCCCTCCAGCTCGGCGTTCGTCGACTCGTCGTGATAGCCCTGCTCCAGGGCGCCATCGGAGCCACCCAGTACCTCACTCACGTGCCGGCGGTTCTCGTCGAACTCCACATCGCTGGAGCGGTATCACTGGCAATCGGCATGACGCAGTTCACTCTTCGTCAAACCGCGCACGACCGGGAACCCGGTACCAAAAGGGGCCAGCCCTAAAAAAGTGAGCCAAGGGTCTTAAGACCCTACGTACTGACACGCATCAAGTGACATACTGAAACCAACGAGGGGGGTGGACAGAGCATGGCATTTCTATTGTCATTTGCGGCACTAGTTCCGCTTAACAATTTAGGGCACTATGTCCAGTGGCATTTCCTGGAGATCAGTGTTGCCAACCTAATGGTCATCGTGCTGATGATAATTACGTTCGTGGTGGCGCTGCTAGCGCCATTTCCCGGTCGGCGCCGTAGGAAGGAAAATCGATGAGTACCTCTGAGATCGATCGTCAGTGGACGACCAGGCTTCGACGGCGCGTCGAGGGCAAACTGCCGCCGGAGAAGTTGCTCCCCGACACCCAGCCCACCTACGTCTCTTCGTGGATCTACGTCTTCGGCATCGCCACCATGTGTTCGCTCGGTGTCGTCATTGGCACCGGGTGCATCCTCGCGCTGCGCGGACCGCAGTGGTGGCACGGCTCGGACTACGGCCACTTCATCAACTCGATGCACCTCTGGTCAGTGGAGATCTTCTTCTTCTGCATGGTGATTCACCTTTGGGGCAAGTTCGCAATGGCGGCCTGGCGTGGCGGACGTGCACTCACGTGGATGACCGGCGTCGTGACGTTCCTCGTGTCCATTGGTGCGGGCTTTACGGGCTACGTCAGCCAGAGCAACTTCGACTCGCAGTGGATTTCCACTCAAGCGAAGGACGGGATCAACTCCACTGGCGCGGGCGCCTACTTCAACGTGTTGAACATGGGTCAGATGCTGATGTGGCACATCGTTCTACTGCCGCTTGGGGCCATTGTCCTCACCGGCATGCACGTGCTGATGGTTCGCATCAAGGGCGTAGTTCCACCCTTTGAAGAGGAAGCGGAAACGGAGGTGGCGCAATGAGGAAGAAATCATTCCGTCCCGACGTTGATGCTCCCGCGTGGAAGGGCGGCTACAGCCCCTACGACATCATCAAGGAGGGCACCATCGCCCTCGTGGTGATTCTGGTGCTCACGCTGATCATGGCCGTCGTCTTTGGATCACCCGACGAGAAGGCCATCACCGTCAAGACCTGGTCGAACGCCGACCCTATCGACTTCGCGACGACGGCCCTGAGCGAACTCAACGGAACGTCGGTCAGCGCCGCCTACGGCGCGCCCTACAACAATACCCCCGGCGCGAGCCAGACCATGGGGCCATTGAAGCTGGAGCAGTGGGTGGGGGTTCGCATACCGATCAACTCGGCCAAGGACTTTGTGATCAGCCCGTTGAAGTCACTGCCGGACCAGCCCGTACTTGACCAGCAGTTGAAGACCTGGTCCGCGGCTTCCACGGCGACGAAGAACACGTGGCTCAAGAGCTACGCCAAGGCCTCGACGAACATGAAGATTGTGAAGGGACAGGTGGTCATAAACGCCACCAATGCCGGTCCCGTCCCGGTCATGATCAATGACTTGACGCAGATGGCCCGATCGGGCGCTTTGGACCAGGCCCTGGTGACGGGACACGGGTTCTATACGACCGACTACACCAAGCCGCTGCTGTTCTTGGCCGATAGTCAGTACTTGGGCGACCTCGCCCAAAAGCAGCACCTGACTGGCGAGCAGTGGGGCATGATGAATGAAACGGGGAGTTACCCCGGACAGGCGTGGCTATGGCTCTACACGTTCTGGTACCAGATTCCCCCGTTCAACTCGAGCTCCAGTGGCGACGCATTGGTCTTCGCCACGATGGGGGTGCTGTCCCTCTTGCTTCTCTTCGTACCCTTTATCCCGGGTCTTCGCTCGGTACCGCGCAAGCTCAAGATTTATCGCCTTATCTGGCGAGAGCACTACCGGGAGATCGAGAAGGTCTAAGTGGTCCGCGACCCATTCCACGGGAACCTCGTACGGTTCGCGTGGAATGGGTCGTTTTCCTTCCTCGCCCCTCGCATTTCACGGCCCGTCTCGTCATTCGTGCTGGACCAGGGCGCCGCAAGTTGTGGTACTTCTCGCTTCAACTGCGATCGAGTGCGTCGTCGACGCTTTTGAGAACAAGAGTTGACGACGCCGGCGATGGTTGCCACGAAGGACTCGCGCTGCGGATCCCTCAGTCGTTCTCCACCGTGTAGTCCCAGTCAGCCACGACGTGCCTATGATCGGGAGCCCATTGCATCATCCCCTCGCCCACCAACTCGTAGGCCCGGAGTCGGAACGTGAGGGTCTCTCCTCGATGAAGCAGCCGCGGCAACGAGTGCTCGCCCGGGACGAGTCCCATCAAGAAGACGGCACCGAGGTGGTCAACAGAGTGGAAGTCGGCGATCGACACGGGAACGTCGGTGCTGGCGTCCCTCATCGTCACGGTCCACGTACACGTCGTCGCGTTGGGCTGATCGGGTAGTCCCTCGCCTGGTACCACTGGACCACTGACGGTGACGCGCAGGTGAAACGCCTTGGTATCGACCTCGACGGGTAGTCCCTCGATCTGGAGCGCCGGCTTGGTCATCGTTCCGACCAACACCTGGTCAACGTCGGGGTTGAGTGTCTTCTTCGGGAGAAAGGAGGGGTACGTGGTCGCGGTGCCGCAGCCGGCGAGCGCAACGGCGCACAACAGTGCGACGACGACGCGCGTGAGGCCGGACCCGAAGGCCCCGCCCCACGCGCGAGAAAAAACGCGAGGTTTCATTGTCTCGGCCATCGTCGTGCGGCGCTAACCGTTGGCGCCCCTTGCTCCATTCGCGCCAGGCTTGCCGGGGGTACCGTTGGCGCCGTTACCGCCTGGAGCACCCGGCCTCGAGCGAACGCCATTGCCACCGTTGCCACCGTTGCCCCACGTCCCGTCGCACGGAGGAGTGTCGTTGGGCAACGTTGAAGTCCCGCTCGCCGTCAGCCAGATCCCGCTGCCCCACTCCTCGGGAGGACACGCACCGTTCCCGCCGTTGCCACCGTTGCCACCAGAGCCAGCGAACGACGTGCCGGCGCCGCCAGCGCCGCCGTTACCGCCGTTGGTTCCGCAACCCGGCGCTCCGCCCGTGCCGCCGGTACCGCTGTATCGTCCCCGGTCATTCTGTCCGTTCACGCCCGTCCTGCCGAGCTTGACGAAGTTAGGACAGTACAGAGTGGACGTGCCCGTGCCGCTCACGGCCCCGTAACCCGGAGGCGTCGTCAGGGTCGTGAATGATTGCGCAGTGAAGACGTCGGGTCCGAACGAGGCCAGGCCAGTCTGCGCCGCGTAACCCAAGTGATCTTTTCCGTCCAGGCCACCACAGACCGATCCTGCGACCATCGGGGTGTCAGCGTTCGAGGGTTCGGTGCAGGACTGTCCCGTGAGCAGGAGATCCTCCAGTGTGCGCAGCGTGCTGTAGTGGTTGTAGTACGTACTCGAGACGGTGCCCGGCTTGATCAGTGGGCTGATCAACACGGTTCCGGTATCGCCGCCACCGGGGGTGAAGTCCGTCGGGTCGTACAGTGGGTCAACGGTGACGCAGCCCGAGGTGGTCGCGGCTTCGCTGCCGCTCGCGCAGGCGGAGGTGCCGACGGTGGACGTGGCCCCCTCGGCGCTCAACGTGACGTTGCCGACGAAACCGGCCGACAACGTCACCGGCTGGCCGGCGTCATTGAAGAGCTGAAAGCTACCGATCCACGGCTTGGCGTAGTTGTTCGACGCCGTGGTCACACTGGCGTTGGACGCAAGCGACACCGGGCCGGTGTCGCTGACCGCTCCGACGAACGTGTCGTTCGGAATACCGGTGCCCGAGACCAACCGGCCCGTGTCGTCCGCGTTGATCTTGGAGTCGATCACCATGCTCGATCCTGGCGCCACGAGGGCCGGTTCGACCGCGGCGCCCGGCGATCCGCTGAGGTAGGGACTCTCGCCCGTCAAGCCCGTCGGACGATCGATGAAGCCCGACGCGCCAGGCCCCGGCTGCAACTGCTGGCCCGAGCTGTTCGTTACTTCAGGGTCGTTGGGTCCAGTCGGCTCGGTGCTGACGTTGACACCGTTGAGGTTCTCACCCGCCGCGTCGGCGAGGACCCCGTAGGCGCCGTAGAGCGAGGTGGCACCGGGGGCGGTGGTGCCTGACGCGCCGTAGGTCGGCTGGTCCGCCGGCGCGCTGGAGGTGGTGACGTCGCCGGTCGCTGGCACGTTATTGAAGCTGTTGCCGATGGTGAAGGGCGGGTTCGCCTCGTCAAAGGTCACGTCGATGAGCCCTCCGTCGGCGAAGGCCGCGGACTTCTCGATCAGTGGAATGTAGTAGCGAAGGAACAGGTCTGCCGCGTACAGTCCTCCGGTGTAGTTCACCGGCGTCGTCGCTTCAGGGTCGAAGGCCGGTAGGCCCGACGGGTCGTAGTTCGGCGTTCCGTTGGCGTTGAACGCTCCCGACAAGTTGTTGCCCTGACACGTGGCGTCGTGAGCGTCGCTGCAGTTGTCCGGCGTGATCCAGCTGAACGCCGGGACGTCGTTCGCCGACAGAGAGAGGTCGTGCGCCAGTCCGTAGACGGGATCGTCCAGGTTCGCGACGTGGTTGGCGTCACAGTTGGTGTCAGTCGTCCCCGACGTTGAAACAGTGGTGCCGTCGAGCTCCGGCGTCTTCGGTTCGTTCAACGCCGACTGCGCGGGGTACGTGACACCGTTTTGTGTACCAGCGGATTCACCCGTGAGCGACGTGAACCACCCCGTGGGGAAGTGCTTGGCGACGTACTGGTCGGCGGGATCGCCGTTGCTGCTGGCGTTGGCGGGCTGCGCACCGGTGTAACTCGAGACGTCCCCGGTGGGGGCCACGAGGTTGGTCGGATTGGTGACGGGGTCAGCGGTCGACGATCCCGGGTAACCGCACGTGCCGTCGTCGCGCCCGGGGACCGTGTCGCTAACGCCAGGGGTTTTGCCAGTCACGTACGTCGTCGAGCCCACGGGCTGAGCGCCTCCGAGGTCCTGGGCGTACGCCTTCCACGACACGCCCGCCGCGTTGTACTGGTTGAACAACGTCGCGACGTTCGTCGGGTAGGCGCAGCCGTTACTGCCCAGCGCCGCGTCGACGCCTCCGTGGACGAGGAGCTGGCCACGGTTGCCGTTACCGGTACCAGTGGGGTTCGGTGTCGTGGTGTTGGTACCGCCGGCGCTGGTGGTTCCGTCCGTGTCGGTGGAGGCGCCGACGGTTCCCGTCGTGATGATGCCGGCGTTGTTGTTGGTCATGTTCGCCGTCGTTGAGCAGTCGTCCTGCACCCCGTACGACGGGGCTTGACCGGACACGAGTGAGATGTAGTTATCCATGCTGAAGTGGCCCGTGCCGTAGTAGTTCGTAAGCAACGCGCCCTGTTCGGGAAGCGTCTGCCACAGGTAGCTGTTCTGGTTGAGGCCGGTGAAGGTCTCGTCGTATGACTTATTTTCGAGGATGATCAGCCACACGTGCTTGACCGCGCCCACGGGCGTGCCCGTCGAGGTGATGACACATTGGAGGTTGGAGGACGATCCCCCGACAGGAGCCTGCAGGCTGCTCCCTGTGGGACAGGTGGTTGTAGTGGCGGACGACGGTGTCGTCCCTAGGAACGCCGTCGAGATACCCACACCGGAAACTGTGGCCATCACGACGGCAACTGTCAATGCAACCGTCCGCAGACGGTACTTGGTTGAGTGTAAGAGTTTCATAAGGCGTACGGTAACGACGACGAGTTATCCGAATCCCTCCAACGGCACACGAAAGTGCAACTTTCTTGTGACGACTCTTCGCTCGGGCGAGCGTCGTGCGGGGGCGTCGACGACGTTGATTGCAACGAAACGCGCTCGGACCACCCTCCTCAACAGGAAGCACGACGAGGGCGCAGTTCAGTTTGACGGTGTCGCGAGCGATGCACCGAGCGCCCGGATTTTTACCACGTCCGACGGCGGAACCACTTTTTGGAGCGACGGGCACAGCGTGAGGAGGGCGACGGCTTCGACGGCGTTGAAGGTTGTCACCGATAACGGGAGACGGGTGCGTGACTCAACTTGTCGTGCACCAACGGCTACGGACACCATCGCTCCGTCAAGGTTACGATCACGATTCAAGAACGCGCAGAACGCTGACCCGTCCGTGAGCAGCGACCGGAGCGCAACATTCCCCTCTTGCTTCTCGTAGGTGACCAACGTTGGATCGACCTCCGCCACGTCACTCAAGAACTGCGCGTCGTCAGTTGCCGACGCCGTCGGTGCCGTCAGCGGCGCGGACGAGGACGGCGACGTCGAGCGCACGGCTTCTGTTGGCGTGCTCGCAGAAGTGACAGCGGTGTCGTCACCGCGACTCCACGACCACGCCCCCACGCTGATCGTCACAACGAATAATAAACACAGCCCGGAGATTATCCAAGGTGAGCGCCAACGTGGTGTCATGATTCTCGCAATCTATCCTGCTGGGACGATCAGACGGATTCAAGGGTTCAGCGCAACACGCTCGGCAATCTTTCCCGGTGGGTGCGGGGGCATTTTTCCGACCTCCGCCTGCACGCACTCGTGCGGCGGTAGCAAACGTCGGAAAGACGTAACAGTGATGAGAGGGTTGGAGTTGTCGCTGACGCCCCAATTCGGCCGCGAAAAGCGAGAGGCGAGGATAACCAAGATCCGTTGAATCACGGGTCTTCTTGCCATTTCGCCGGTCGGAGAGCCGACAGCAAGCACCCTTGGGCGCGGCATTTGAGGATTGTGCTGACGACGCACCGGGTCTGGTTAACACCAGACCTAGTGGAGACGATGGGGATCGAACCCACGACCTCAGGCTTGCAAAGCCCGCGCTCTACCAACTGAGCTACGTCCCCAAAGGGACATCATCCTACCAAACGATGGGCTACTCGGGTTGGTGGCGGCGAAGAGCCCTCGCGCGTTGACGGTCAATGCGCAGCAGCTGGCGCTCAACATCGGCCCAGTGCAGTGGTGACTCTTCGACCGAAACACCTTGATCCTCCGCGTTAAAAAAGATTGTGAACGCAATGGCCCACATGGGTACGTAGCAGCCGATCTTCGCCACGAATCCGGCGAGCTGCTGATCAAACAGTGGCGTCATGTGCAGCAACGCGTACTGACCGTGCAGCGCGGGATAGAGCGGGTGCTGGGAAAAGATCCACACGAACGAGAGACTTGTCACCACCAACGCCGAGCCGAAGACGTACCCCGCTCTCGCGGCGGGCGAGAGTCGCTTGGCTCCGGGCATGACCGCGAGCGCGGGAACCCACAGGAGAAAGCCCGCGGACAGCACTACGAGCAGGACGAAATCGCGCCCAATTGCTGAACGGGCGCCCCAGTCAACGACGGGTGCCACCAAGGTGGCGGTTCCAAGAATGGTCACCAGCACGATTGCGACGCCCGGGTGCGCCAGGATGCGAACGACGAAGTCAACCGGCCGGGGGCGCGTGAGTTTCGAGAGCACCGTTGTGGGTGTCGCCAACAACAGCATCGGTGCGACGAACAGCATGATCACCAGTCGCTGCACCGTGGCGACCGTGAGCGATACTGACGAGGCCAGGTCGCCAACGGGCCACATGGTCACCACCACCAAAGCGAGCAGCGAAAAAAAGGCCTGCCGGCGCTGGCGCGATGAGGTCACGACAATGCGATGCGCGACGCCCGCCGCCACGATGACCAAGAGTTCAATCAAATGGAAGTGAAACGGCAACAACGGGCTCACGACGCCACGGTAATGCCACCTCGCTCGACTTCGCCCTTCAGCGCTTCGTAGTCGTCCTGATTGCGATCGCGATAGGCCAGCGCGAAGGCGGCCATCGACTCGTCGACGCGATCACCTTTTCCGAGATAACCAGCGATTTCAGCGCCACGGCCCGAGCGGGCGTGCGCCCGAGCGAGGGTCCAGGCGCAAAGTCGACCGTACACCACGAGCAGTGATTCGTCGAGTCGCTCGACGTCCACTGACGCCTTGTTGTCGTAGAGCTGGCGAACGTAGAAGCTCCGGCGACGACCTCCCAGTTGCACGGTGTCCCAACCGAGGAACGCGTCCGGCGTCGCCTGCATCAGCCTCTGACCGCGCACCACGCGGTCTCCCGGCTCAAGCGGCTCGTCCAGGGCGCGAGCGATCGTCACCACTGAACTTTGCGCCTCTTTGATCTGCAACAGGAATGGATCGTGCTCGTCCCGGCCAATCAGCAGCACGGCAAAGCATTCGGTGCCCACTGACCCGACGCCCACGACGTGGCGGGCAACGTCTCGAGCGCTGAACTGCTTCAACAGCACCTGGCGGTCGCTGCTCAACGTTTTGCCGTAGCCCGCGACAATATCGAAGACGTCCGACGCGCTTATCGGACTGCCGCCACCTCCATCCAAACCGGTGAAGTGCGGCGGATCGGTGGCAATCGTCGGCCCGTGGTCGCCGTACACGAGCACCTTTGCAAAGGCCTGCAATGAGTCCTCGCCCTTGGCGTGACGAACCACGTCGTCGATCTTTCGCCTGGCACCGTCGGAAAAGAAGCCCCTGAGGTCTTGCACGACCGCGTCGAGGTTCAGTGTGGCGTACCAAACCTCCAGTCGAGTCTGCGCCGCGAAGCGGGCCATCGAGCTGCGGTACTCTCGCGCGGCTCTCAGCGCGATGGTCTCTTGTTGGCGGGCGGTGTGTCCGAGTAGCTGGGACGCGATGACGAGCGAGGCCACCAATCGCTTGACGTCCCATTCAAATGGCCCGACCTCGGTCTCGTCAAAATCATTGACGTCGAACACCATCTGGCGCTCGGGCGACGAGAAGATACCGAAGTTGGAAAGGTGCGCGTCGCCGCATATCTGCACCTCGAGCGCGGTGCTGTCGCCCCTCGCAAGGTCGTCGGCCATTAGGAGCGCTGCGCCACGGAAAAACGCGAGGGGACTCTCCAGCATTCGCTGGTAGCGAAGCGGCAGTAGCTCGGGTACTCGAGTTGCCGCCTGCTCCTGCAACCGCGCAACCGCGTCGTAGCCATCGGGACGCTCGCTCAGGACGGCGAGCGAAAGGCGTGGCGTCTCGGACCGCAGCGACCGGCCACGACCCCGGCGTTCTTCGAACGTGGCGCGATCTGGGGCCGACGTCACGCGACGCTCGATGACGAGGGTGCGGGATGATTCGTACCCACTCGCTGACCAATCCTGGTGATGATCAGGGTCCCCATGATGAGGTCGGTGACGAGGATGCAACCAGGAAACAAGACGCCGGCCGTGGTGAGGTGTTTCAGCGTCAAGAGGGTGATGCCGCAGTTCAAGAAGCCCATGAAGAAGATCCGGTGTGACTCGGTCTGGGGGGCGATCCACGATTTACGCAGTGTGGGCAACGCCGCGATCTGATCGGCCACCACAAAGGAGATCAGGGCGACGGTCGGCTGATTGATGAAGAACCAAAAAACGAGTCCCGCCAGTGACACCAGACCGCAAAAGACGTCGAATCTGCCAATTTTCCAGACGCTGTGAGGATTCCTGAATGAGACGACGACGACCACGCAGGGCACCAAGCCCAGCATCAGCGTCATGACCGACGCCAGTCCAACGTGTTGTTGGATCTCCACCGCGAAGCCCAGAATTCCCTCGATTCCCCAGAGGCCCCAGGTCACTCGATTGGGCGACGTAACGCCACGAAGGGTGTTACGGATGTAGCTGTACGCCCCCACCAGCGACAGAAAGGCCGCGAGGAAGACAAACCGTGGATCAATCACCCACCAAGTCTGCCCGCTTCGCGTGTACCGGTGCCGTTCTCTCGAAGTTCCTCTGATTTTCCTTATTCCACTAGCCTCATCATCTGTGGACGCGAGCACTTTTATGGGGATGTCACGCATCGCCGAGGACACCTGGGGTTTCGAAGTTACCGAGCGGCTGATCACGCCCGGTCGATTCCTCTTCGGCGGTTGCGGACTCGCATCAGGGCTGGTGGCGCTGGAAGAAGCGAGCGAGCGTCCCACCATCTGGGCCTCCGCCCACTACCTGTCGTACGCACCACTAGGCGCCCACGTGACGGTAAAGACTGACCTCTGCGTGATAGGAGGTCACGTCACCCAGGCCCGCGCGACCACCTACGTCGACGACCGCGAAGTTCTCACTGTCAACGCCGCGCTCGGAACCGGAGAACTCTCCTCGCCCACGCCCTGGATGACCATGCCGGACGTACCCGATCCCGAGGACTGCCCCGAGCGAATTATGCCGAAGCGTTTCGACAACTCGATCTTCAACCACGTCGAGACTCGAATTGCGCTGGGTCGGCCCTTCGACCAGATCGACGGCACCCCCGGATCACCCGTATCGGCGCTCTGGTCGAGGGTGCCGGGCCACTTCGAGCCTTCAGCGGCGACGCTCGCTATTTTCGGCGACTACGTATCGGGAGGGGTGACCCAACCGCTTGGTCGCCACACCATGGGCCGAAGCCTCGACAACACGATACGTATCGCTTCACTCGAACCAACCGAGTGGGTTCTTTGCGAGATTCGAATGCACGCGCTGGCCGGCGGCTTCGCGCAGGGCACCGCTTTCCTCTGGAGTCGCACCGGGACCCTGCTCGCCACGGCCAGCCAGTCCATTGCAGCCAAACTTTGGGACCCAGAGACCCTTTAGAGGCCAGGTTGGTCTGGTGTAGATTGGTACCCCTTAGGGGCTATAGCTCAGTCGGTTAGAGCGCGTCACTGATAATGACGAGGTCGTAAGTTCGATTCTTACTAGCCCCACCAGCACCTACACCAAAGGGTTCCCCTCCTCCTTTCGTGGTTCGGTCCCCCCTACGTCCCCCCAACTTCCTTCGACCGCTTCAATAACTCGAACGATGCCCTGATCCATGACGTGCCCGTAAAGACTGAGGGTCAGTATCGGAGTGGAGTGCCCTAACACGCGAGACACTGCCAGCACATCCGGTTGCGCGGCGAGCATGGCCGAAGCTGCGGTGTGGCGAAGGTCGTGAATACGAACATCGGGCAGGCCGGCTCTCCTCCTTGCCTTGGTCCATCCCGAGCGAGTGGCGAAGTTCCCTCGCGTCCACGCCTGCCCTCTCTTAGTCGTAAAAAGAGGAGCCACCGCATCAGCGTTCTCTATTCGCTTGCTGATCCATTCAACAAGCAGACGAGGAACAGGAACGGAGCGCGCGCGATGACTTTTAAGATCGCCGAGGTACGCCTTGCCATCGTGTGAGGACTGGCTGATCGAACGTTGCAGGCGCAACATGTAGCCCTGCGGCGAGCGATAAACGTCACCGACACGCAGACCGCACATTTCCGACACTCGAATACCAGTGATGGCCATGAGAATGACCGGAGGTCGGCACTCTTCGGGAAGTTCAGCGAGAAGACGACTCACCTCTTCGACCGTGAGCGCGATGCCCTCTCGTCGCACCCCGCCCTTAGGTCCTTTCACTCCGACGGCCGGATTCACACGCAAACGACGATCGGCAACTGCGTGAGCGAGGATTCCTCGCAGAACGGCGAGCGCTCGCCGACGTGTCGACGGAGCAACTTCTCGATCCGCGAGCCGACCTAGCCATTCTGTGATTTCGGCGGCAGTAATCCTGGCGAGAACTCGCTTGCCAAAAGTCGGACCGATGTGCTGGCGGTACATTTGTTTATCGGTGCCCTGAGTTAGCGGCGCAACATTCGATCTCGACGCCAGATACTCTTCGGCAACCTCACCAAGCGACACCCGTCCCCGGGCCGGGTCTACCCAATCGATCCGTGACATCTGCGTCCGACGCGTCGACTCGAAAAGTTTTGCTTCGGACAACGTAGAGAACGTGGCCGACTCGACGACCGCTCTCCCCTGTTTGATCCGTACTCGCCACGTGACCTTGCCAGTCCGGGTGGAGACGAGTCGACTAATCGTCACCGGGCACTCCCTTCTTCGAGTAGAGCGATGAGTGCCGAACGCGGGATGAGTACGGTCTTACCGAGATGCACGGCGGCGAGGTGCCCTGCCTCAATGTGGCTGTACACACTGGCCCTCGCCACTCCGAGAAGTTCAGCCACTTCAGCAACTCGAAAGGCGGGTCGGAGTGGGATCAATTTTTCGATCTCGGTCGACATTCCAGTCACGCACTCTCGGGCAAAGGCAAGTACATCGCTCGGACATCTGCAGGGCTAATCCAGGCGGATCGAAATGGAACCGGGACCGGCATGGTCGGCGTCAGGTTTACGGCCAATCCGAAACCGGGCCGCCCATCCATCTGTTCGGAAAGGTCAGCATCAAAGAGCATGCGGGTGGCATCTGGTGAAAGGATTCCCAGTCCAATCCTTCCCCTCAGTTGGTCTCGCGCCGTGCCACCCAGGAAGGCAACGTCGGGACGCTGAAGACCGACTACGACGTGGACTCCACATGCCCGACCGAGGACTAGACATTCGAGAAGAGACTGACGGGCGCTGTCCACTCGAACCCTGGTCTCTTTCTCGGTCTCTCCCTTCGCGGGACGAGTCAGCGCCACCATCGCCTCATCTATGACGATGAGGACTGGTCGGAGACCGAGGGGTTTAGCATCTGGGTCGGTCCAGTGAGTTGCAACGATTCGAGAGAGGTCCTCCATCCTGCTATCGACCTCGTCGGCGCATTGCCGGAGTACTTCAGCGATGCGGTGGGGATCACCCGTGGAGGTCAAGACTCGTCCTCCTTCTGGCCAGTTCCCAAACTCGAGGCGCTTCGGGTCGAGTAGAACCACGGACCCTGACCACGACGCAAGAACGGCCCGGATGACACTGGACTTGCCCGATCCGGTGTCACCGATGACGCACAGATGTGGCGACCAGCCAACATCCCACGACGCATCCCCTTCCGCAGTACGACCTATCACAGCAGGTCCCATGGAGAATCATCGAAAGCCCGTGGTCTAACCCTCGGACTGTCTCCGTCCAGGGGGTTTCGACGGGGCCAGCGAATGACCACCTCGGCACCGTGGCGCCCCGGTAGAACTACTGGTTCATACTGAGCGCGAAAAGCCGACTGAAGCTCCGCCAACTTTGAAGCAACGAGAGTTACGGGCATGCCTGGTGGCAACGAGCACCACATCTCAACGCCCCCCGGGTAGGGCCCATGCTTGATAATCCTTGGTACGAAACCGGCCTTCGTCCGATCTTGACGATCAGGTTGTATTAGACCGGCTGCTGCACAATTCTTGGGCGCGTTCCTCGTTTCGGTCGCAGCCCAGATTCCGTCTTCTCCATATGGTTGGTAGTGCCGAGCTTGAGCTCTATTCCCCACTGCGTGGGACAAGCGACGACTCATGTGAGGAATGCCCCACAAAAGCCAAACGATCATACTGAGGGTCCCGATGACGATACGGTCGGGCCACAACGTCCAGCCGGGCACTACGCAGGCGAGCGCAAGTCCGATAGGGCCACCTATCCAGCGCATAGCGAATTTGAGCACCTCCCAGAACTCGTCTCCTTCTTGCCGTTGGCGATCTTCTGGAACGCGCTCTAACTTTTTCTTCTTGCCAAACATGTAGATCCTCCTAGTGGATCGTGACTAAAGATCCGGTGAGGGCGACCGTCCTCGTTATGCGTGACAACGATCACCCTCCCGGCGTTTAATTACTTACGGTGTGGCGTGATCGCTGGTACGTAGCGGCTTGGTGGCCATTGGCTCAATGCCTTCAGCCCCCCAGTACACCTGACCCTTGGTCAATCGAACAGACGCGGTCAACATGCTGAATTGCACCGGGCCAATAGGCACGACAGGTTCAACCTTGGCCGGAATTCGCACCTGGATGACCTGAGTGGTCTTAGTGCCGTACTGCTCGATAACCAACGTCGCCTCGACGGTCCACAAGAACCGCCCATCTTCGCTGAGATCCTGAACTCGGGCCGTTCCAGCCTTCCGCTCGGACTCGTCTTGATATTTGTAGACGCCGCTCACGTTTCCGGTCGCACTCGTGCCTAGACGAGAGCCATCAATTGGCAGATCAATGCTCTTGACTTCCATAATTTTCACCTCCTCTCTGGAATTCATTATTCACACCATATCATGTATAAAGTTCACACCTAATGATTTCAATCGATTCTTGTTAAATGTTCATCTTTCACACTACTACTATTCCTGTGTGCGAACTTGCTAGGGTAAATTTATGCCAATTACTGGAAAGCCCGGTCTCTTGAAATTTGAGACGCTGAATGACTACCTCGGAGATCGATCCACCAACGTCGCGCGTCCACCATATGAAGAAGAAGACCAAGAAACGCTCGGCGAACTGGGAGATTTACTCGTGAGTATTCGCGACACTCCGTATTACGAATTGCTCAAATCAATCTCAAAAGAACCGGGCACACCACTTGAAGCCGTGAGCATCTGGAATGCAATCGAGCAAGTTGCGCGGCGGAATGCGACACTGGCTGCTCGCGATGCGCGACGCCAGGGCAAGACGTGGCAAGACATTGGAGAAGCGGCACTAATTACCAAATCGGCAGCTCTTCAACGATATGAACCATTGTCTCGAAAACGACGTCGTGAACTTGTAACCGAACTAAAACGGAAGATGGCCGAGGACTACCCATCCTCAAGAGCTGAAGGCTTGTCGGCAACCAGCGACGACAGTGACTTCATGGGCCGCTAGCAGCACCACATCGACATTTGAGTAATGTCGTGCCGAATTCCTCTTATCAGTATCAAGGAGGGCCGCCTATGGCGGCCCTCGGGCATCGAGGCGATGCACCCCCTAGCGGGGCAGGGGCCGCCGCCGTGCTTAGCCTTCGGCACGCCCGTCGGGACCCCGGGCTGACGCCGTGCACGCCTTCGGTGCCCGACCACAATTCGATACTGAAGGCATCTCGTGCGAGCTTTCAGTACGACTGTGCGGTCTCAGCAATTGTTCAGAGTGAACGAGGGCGGAGAGGCGTTCACGCTGGCAGGGTGAACTTTCTTTACGTATTCAAGTGCTGAGCCCGGCGGCGACTGTCGGCGACTGTAACTACGGCGAGGCTTTCCTTTCGTAGAGGCCGAATCCCGCTCGACTTTGTACAATGCGGTAACTGCTGGCAATCTGATTCAACACTCCTGGGTTGTCGGCGGAACTGAGCGGAATCGGAAGGAGCAGATACTGCACCTGGCTCGCGACGGGAAGCCTGGCCCCGGTGTCATTTAAGAGACCCCAATTTGAGGCGTAAAACGGAGTCGGCCAAACATAGATCTGGTCCCGGTGGTCGATATGCGACACCAAGGGGTACCATGCCGAGACGACGGCATTTGGCGGTAAACCCTTCTCGAGATAATTAAGGGCATTAATGGAACTCGATGGCACCCAGCCCGTGTAGACCTCATTGACTGAGAACGGGGCGAAACCCCACAGGGAGCAGGACCAGACTGCCGCAATCAGGGCCACCGCCGTCAAGACACTTCTGCGCCAGATGTGGGACTGTTTGGCGATGGCGTAGGCCGTCCCGAGCACCAAAACCGGCGCCAACGGCATCGAGTACTGATACAGAATCTGATGCATGTAGGGGTCATTGCTGATGATGATCTCGGCGACCACGAGGACCCCGATGAGGGCAATCTCCGGAGCAAGCAGAAAGACGAAGCCGACGGTGCTCCCGAGTTGCCAAAGATAAAAGGGGCGCCCCTGCGAGACCAGATAGGACCAGAGTTGCCCGGGCCTGCGTATGAGGGTGCTCAGCAGACCTGAAACGCCACCGAACGGTATTCGCGAGGAATAGATACTCGACGAGCCGAGCAGCCACGGGATGATCAGCCAGTTAGCCACCATGGCCCAGAGCACCGACCCGACGACGATTATTATCCCCAACCAGCGATCTCGCCGAGCAGCGACCCACACGCCTAAAGGAACGACGAGTAACGCCGCGTCCTCTTTCACCATCAGCGAGAGCACCACCATGACCACGAGTAGTACTGACCGACGCTCGATGGCGGCGTAGATTGCCAGGCTAATGAAGAGCACTTGGAACGCCTCGGGGTGAAACTGATTGAGATTGCCTTGCTGTAAGACGGGGTTCAACAGATACGTGGCGACAAGTGACGTAGCGATGAGGGTGCTCTTGATGTATTTGCGAGCCAGCAGGTAGATGGGGACGGCGGGACCAGCGAGCAAAAGCGTCTGCAGGACGAGGAGTCCCTGCGGCTCGGGGAAGAGTCGGTAGAACGGCGCGAATAGCAACAACACGAACGACGTATGGTCACCGAAAAGATTTCGTCCCATGATTGTCACGAAGGGCTCGTGGAAATGGGAAACGAGCCACATACCCTGATCGAAGATCGCGAGATCGAAGGGGGGTTCTCCGTAGCCGTAGTACATCTTCAGGCTCAGATGAATGAACCATCCCACATAGAGGACAACGAGGAGAAGGACTCCCATGTTCTTCATCTGGGTCACCGAACGCCAGGTTCTTGTAGCCCAATTCGACAGGACGCACAGGGCAGAGCCGGAATTCACCAATGGCCGCGCATGTTTGCCATGAACAATGTGGACACTCGATGACTTCTCACGCATTTGCACGAAACTATAGAGTTCCTCGTTGATCACTTTTCGAAAGCGGTGGACGATTCATCGTCCCGTCGCCCCGATTGT
>PLKM01000046.1:0-2372 GCA_003141095.1 Acidimicrobiaceae bacterium
CTGCGGGTCTTCACGACCCGTCCCGACACCGGCTACGGCGTGACCTACGCGGTCATAGCCCCCGAGCACCCGCTGCTCGATGAACTGACGACCGACGACGAACGAGAGCAGGTGAATGAGCTCGTGGCGCGCGCGTCGTCGGCGAGCGAGCTCGAACGCACGGCCTCGTCGGACGCGGGCGCCGGCCTCGAGAAGCGGGGTGCCTTCACCGGCAGCTTCGTCATCAACCCGTTCACCCGCGAAGAGGTTCCGGTCTACGTTGCNNGTGCGAACCACGCAGCCGCCGGTTGATTTCGAGGGTGGCGCGTACTCGGGCGACGGAGTGCACGTCAACTCCGGCTTCATGGACGGACTCGACGTTGCGAGCGCGAAGGTCAAGGCAACGGAGTATCTGGCCGAGCACGCCAACGGCGTCACCAAGGTCAACTACCGCCTGCGCGACTGGCTGGTATCGCGTCAACGTTTCTGGGGCTGTCCGATACCGATTGTCTACTGTGACACCCACGGAATGGTGCCAGTGCCCGAGGAGCAACTGCCGATCGTGGCGCCTGATGACGTGACGATGGATAAGAGCGGCCAGTCGCCGCTCGCCACCCACGAGGGCTTTCGCAACACGACCTGCCCGGTCTGCGGCGAGCCGGCGCGGCGCGAGGCCGACACGATGGACACGTTCACCGACTCGTCGTGGTACTACCTGCGCTTCGCGGATCCGTTCACTCCGGGCCAGGCCTTCGACCCCGTCGAGGCCGCCAAGTGGATGCCGGTCGACCAGTACATCGGCGGCATCGAGCACGCAATCCTGCACCTGCTCTACGCGCGCTTCTACCTGAAGGCGCTCGTCGACATTGGCATGGCGCCGGGTCTACCGCGCGAGCCGTTTCGTCGCCTCTTCACGCAGGGAATGATCCGACTCGACGGCACGAAGATGTCCAAGTCCAAGGGCAATCAGATTGCCCCCGAGAAGTACTACGACACCGTGGGCGCCGACGGGCTGCGGCTCTTCCATCTGTTCGCCGGTCCCCCCGCCGACGACGTGGACTGGACCGATCAGACCGAGGAGATCATCGAAGGGTGCGCCCGATTCCTCGACCGCGTCTACCGGTTGAGCGAGTACGACGAGGTCAACTTTCACGACGCCGTCGACGACGCGGACGTCGGGGTGCGTCGCGCGCTGCACCGAGCGATCGCCGCGGTCACCGAGAGCTATGAGCGCTGGAGCTACAACATCGGCGTCGCCGAGCTGATGCAGCTCTTCAATACCGTGTCGAAGGCCGCCCGCGGCGAGCACGGCATCGAACGCACGACGCTCGACGAAGCGATCGACACGATCGTGAAGTTGCTCGCACCCATGGCCCCGCACGTCACCGCCGAGATCTGGGAGTCGCGGTTCCCGGACCTGGCGTCGGTGCATCTGCAGTCCTGGCCAGTCGCTGACCCCGAGCTCGTGAAGCAAGATTCCGTCACCATGGTCGTGCAGATCAACGGCAAGGTCCGCGCTCGACTGCAGATCGACCCCACGACGAGCGAGGCCGGCGCCGAGGCCTTGGCCCTCGCCGATCCAATCATTATCGGGGCCCTCGCCGGCGTCTCCGTGCAGCGAGTGGTGGCCCGACCACCGCGGCTGGTCAACATAATCGTCTGATGGCGCACCGCCCCCACTCCACGTCCCAGACCTCGATTCACGTCGAGCCGCCGCGCTTCGATCGCCCCGAGGTGGAGGTGCGGGCGTCGTCGCGTCGAAAGAAGACCGGCACCGCCCACTGGTCGGGGAGCCGCATCGTGGTCCAGATCCCCGCCCGACTGCGCGGGCGCGAGCGCGCGGTCTTCGTCGACGGTCTCGTAGAGAGGCTCTTGACGCAACGGCCGCAAAATGCGGCGGGCGATGCCTCGCTCGAAGAGCGCGCCAACGTGCTCGCCGAACTCTACAACGATGGCGTGGTGGCGAGTTCGGTTCGTTGGGTCAACAACCAGCGGGCCAGGTGGGCGTCGTGCTCGCCCGCGACTCGAGAGATCCGGGTATCGAGCCGCCTGCGCCAGTGTCCCGACTGGGTGATCGATGCGGTCCTCGTACACGAGTTGGCGCATCTCCAAGAGGCCGACCACTCGGCGGCGTTCTACGAGGTCGCCAACCGCCACCCGCGCCAAGGGGAGTGCGCTGTCTTCCTCGACGGTTACGCGCTGGGACTCGGCCTCAGGATCGAGGACGGCGACGTCGACGCTGCGTCGTAGGCCCGCAACTACTGAAGTCCCAGTTGGGCCTTGATGTCGGGTGGCACGAAGTTGTTCTCCGTCGTGGTGAGCGCTTCGGTGAGCTCCACCAGTCGGGTGGCGACCTCGGCGGGATCCCGCTGACCGGTCGTGACGAAGTCACC
>PLKM01000046.1:2397-6462 GCA_003141095.1 Acidimicrobiaceae bacterium
GTGACGTCGATGCCGAGGGGCGCGAGTTCGGCGCGCAGGGCCTTGCCCATGGCCTCGAGCGCGTGCTTGGTCATGGCGTAGGGCCCGAAGGCCGGCGCGGGAAGCACGCCGGCGATGGACGACATGATGATGACGCGCCCGCTGTGGTTGGCGACCATGGCCTTCAACACCGCCTGGGTCACGTTGAGCGTGCCAAAGACGTTCACCTCGAAGAGATGGCGCAGCCGCTCCATGGGAATATCCGCGAGCGGACCGGTCTCGCCGACCCCGGCGTTGTTGATGAGCACGTCGATCGGCCAGTCGAAGGTCTTCTCGACGTCGCGGGTCGTGATATCGAGGCGGTGAACCTCCAGTTGCGGTGCCTCACTGCGCAGCGCGGCCGCCTGCTCGTCGGTCTCGGTGGTCGCGATGTCGTGGTGGCCCCGCCCGCTCAGCGCAAGAGCCGCGAGTCTGCCGAATCCTGAACCGGCGCCGGTAATCATGACGTTCTTCTTCATGACTGGCACGTTAGGCGCTGTGGTTAACTCGCCTCGCCCCGCAGGAATCGCTCGAGTTCGGCCGCCAACTCGTCGCCGCTCGGCAAGTCCTCGCCGAGCGACGTTCCCTCGACCTCGTCCGCGGCCTCTTCGAGCTGCTCGACCATGGAGGTGTGATCAGGGTTGTTCGTGACCAGATCATCCACGCGCTGGCGGGCCTCGTCCGCCGAGGCGCGAAGGTGGCTCGCGTCCAGCGTCAGCCCGGCGATTCGGGCCAACCCGTCAATCAGGGCCGCCGCCGCCTGCGGATACGGCATCGAGGCGACGTAGTGGGGCACGCGGGCCCAGAGCGTGAGAATGTCCATGTCGACCTCGGAGAAACCGAGCTCCAAGGCGGCACTGATCCCCGCCGGCAGTTCGAGTTCCCCCGAGACCGTGCCGACGAGCGGCAGCAAGTGGGCGCTCGACTCGGGCGCGGTGCCAATGACCCGCACGGGGCGCGTGTGGGGCGTGGGAGCGGGAAAGGCCCCGAGGCCCACGACGAGGCGCACGTCAAAGCGTCCGGCAGCGTCGGTGACGACGTCGACGAAGTCGCTCCAGTGGAAGTCCGGTTCGGGACCGACGAGAAAGAGTATGTCCGCGCCGTCGCCGTCGCGCCCGTAACGGAGTTGAATCTCGGGCCACGTGAGTTCGGTCGTGATGCCGTCGACGATGCGCGCGATTGGACGCCGAGCCCGCTGGTCAATGAAGTATTCGGTATCGAAGGTGGCGAGCACTTCGGTACTGATGGTGTTGAGCATCGCCGAAATCGCGGTACTCGCGCCGAGGCCGGCGTCGATCCAGCCCTCGAAGCAAAAGACGAGGACGGGTTCGTTCAGCTCGGGATCGGCCAGAAAAATAATCCGGTCGTAGATTTCATCGTCCATCAGCGGTGCTCCAAGGTTTGCTGGGCGGTTTCGGCCAGCATTGCAATATGTTTGGGATACTCAGCGACGCTGCCCTGGTCACCCGCGGTCGCCCCGGCGCTGTAGCGCGCGAAGACACCTTGCATGATGCAGGCCAACTTCCAATATCCGAATGCCTGATAGTAGGCGACGTGGCTGACATCGAGCGAGGTGTGACTGGCGTACGCGGCGAGCACCTGATCACGGGTGGCGAAGCCGGCCGCGGTGGTGGGCGCCAAGCCGAGGAGCGCGGCGGTGGGGTCGGAGGGCTCGGCCCAGTAGACGAGGAGCAGTCCGAGGTCGGCCATCGGGTCGCCCAACGTGCAGATCTCCCAGTCGAGTATCGCCTTCACCCGACCGTGCTCGTCGAGCACGGTGTTGTCGAGGCGGTAGTCGCCGTGCACGACCGAGACCCGCTGCTGGGTGGGAATGGAGGCGGCGAGCTTGTCGCCCACCGACTCGACGATGCCGTTGTGGTTGACTCCCTCGACGCTCATCTGCTCGTACTGGCTTCGCCAGCGCCGAAGTTGGCGCTCGATGTAGCCCTCGTGGCGGGCGAGACCCGACAGGCCCGCCCTTTCGATGTCGACGTCGTGGAGTTGGGCGAGGGTGGCGGCGAGGTTGTCGCCGATTGTTCGTCGTGTCGCGAGGGCGAAGGTGGCTTCGGCCTCGGACCGGTCTCGAAGAATGGCGCCTTCGACGAACTCCATGACGTAGAACGGCCGCTCGTTCACCGATTCGTCGGTGCAGAGTCCGAGCGGTTTCGCGACCGGGATCTGCAGCGGGTACAGCGCGGAGATGATGGTGTGTTCACGAACCATGTCGTGGGCGGTCGGCAGCACGTGGCTGGTCGGGGGGCGACGAAGGGCGTAGGAGAGTCCCCGGGCATCGGTAACCCGATACGTGAGATTCGAGCGGCCCCCCGCGATCAGATCGAACGAGAGCGGGGCGAGCGCGCCCACGTGCTGCGCCATCCACGAGGTGACGCTCTCGCGATTAATTCCAACAATCTCATTGTCCATAATCGCCGAGGCTAACAGCGCTGCTGCACCCTTCCCGTCGACCAACGGCGCCGTTAGGCTGAACGGCGTGAGCGACGCAAAAACTGTCTTTCCACGCGGCGCCCCCATCGGAGTGCGCGCTGGCGAAACGCATTTCGACGACCTCGGCGCACGGCGTCGCGGCTGATGGAGATCTACCGGCGCGCCACGCACCTGAGCCTCGCGATGGGGGAGACGAGCTACGACGTCACGTCGCGGGCCCTGGTGATGGGCATCCTTAACCGGACGAGGGACTCCTTCTACGGCCCCGCTGCGACGTTCGATCTGGACGCATTCTTCGCGCGCGCCGACCAGTTGGTGCGCGAGGGAGCGGACCTCTTGGACGTTGGTGGCGTGAAGGCGGGGCCCGGCGACGAGGTGAGTGAAGAAGAAGAGCTCGAGCGTGTGGTGCCGGTCATCGGGGCGCTGAAGCAGCGCTTCGACCTGCCCATAAGTATTGACACCTGGCGCGCCTCGGTGGCGAAGGCCTGTTTTCAAGAGGGCGCCTGCGTTGGCAACGACATCAGTGGCTTCGCCGACCCGGACTATCTCACGGTCTGCGCAAAGGCGAGGGCGACCGTGGTGGCGACGCACATTCGGCTTCGTCCGCGCGTAGCCGATCCGAGCCCGCACTACGACGACGTCACCGCCACCGTGCGGGCGTTCCTTCTCGAGCGGCGCCGTTGGGCGCTCGACGCGGGTGTCGCGAGTGAGCGGATCATTCTCGACGCCGGACTCGATCTCGGCAAGACTGCCGCCCAGTCCCTGCAGTTGTTGCGTGACTCGTCCCAACTGGCACAGCTCGGCTCGCCGCTTCTCCTGTCGGCCTCGAACAAGACCTTTCTCGGCGTCATGTTCGATCTTCCGGTCACCGAGCGTCGCGAACCCTCGCTCGCCGCTCTCGCCCTCGGCATCGCCGGCGGATGTCGTATCGTGCGTGTGCATGACGTGGCGGGATCGGTTCGAGTGCGCGACGCGATCGCCCGACTCCTCGAAGCGGCGTGATGGCTAGCTCCTCGTTCGCGGTCGTGGGCAGTGACGCGACGATGGTCTACGACGCGCTGCGCAACGTCGTCGCGAACGCCCTAGGGGACCTCGACCCGTCCTTCGCGTTGCAGGACTTCACGGCGAAGGACGTCACCGCGTCGGGGGCCGTGCCCGTGGCGTCCCAAGTCATGGAGGCGCTCAATACGCCGCCGTTCCTCGTGGATCGTCGGGTGGTCGTGGTCCGTGACGCGCAGTCGCTCGTCGCCGATGAGGTTGCGTTGATCGTCTCGTGGATGAAAGATCCCGCCCCGGACACGGTGCTGGTCATTGGCGTGGTGGGCACGAAGGCCAACAAGCTCGTGAAGGCCGCCGGCGAGGTGGTTGAAGTCAACGTGGGTACCCGGTCCCAAGACCGTGTCGCGTTCGTGGAGGTGAAGCTCGCCGAGTACCGCGTCACGATCGACAGGGCCACCGCCCAGCTGATCTCGGACAAGGTGGGCGACGATATCTCGCGCATTGATTCACTCGCGCGCACGCTCCAGTCCATCTACGGATCGGCGCCGCTGAACTTCAAGCACGTCGAGCCGTACCTCGGTGACGCCGGCGACGTGCCCGAGT
>PLKM01000031.1 GCA_003141095.1 Acidimicrobiaceae bacterium
TGCCCCGAGAGGAGAACAGTGGACGTCGCATCGTTTGTTTCTGCAGTCTTCAATGACCAACTTCCGTTTCGCGTCGAGGCGTACGACGGAAGCAGCGCTGGACCGAGCATCGAATCTTCAGCCAATGACATCACCTTGAAGATCCTGAGTCGCGATGCGCTGAATCGGGTGCTGACCCATCCCGGCGAGCTCGGTCTCGCCCGGGCCTACGTCGCGGGCGACATCGACATCGACGGCGACCTCGATGCGCTCTTCGAGTTGTCGAACCCTCCAATACGTCAACTCCTCAACGTCAATAACCTTCGGTCTCTTGGCTCTGTGGTCGGTACGTCGATTTTCAAGCCGCTCGCTCCACCGAAGATCGAAGCGAAGCAACACGGAGCGCTGCACAGCCGCAGTCGCGACAAGGACGCGATCTCACACCACTATGACGTGTCGAACCGGTTCTACGAAATGGTACTCGGCCCTTCCATGACGTATTCGTGCGCGGTCTTCAGGTCACCCGACGACACGTTGGAGGACGCCCAGCGCCGCAAGGTCGATCTCGTCGCGAGGAAGTTGGACCTGAAGCCCGGTATGAGGCTGCTCGACGTCGGTTGCGGATGGGGAGCGATGGCCATCCACGCCGCTCGCACCTACGGGACCTCGGTCGTGGGAGTGACCCTTTCCGAACCCCAACAGCGTTACGCGACCGAACAAGCTCGTCGCGCCGGCGTTGCGGGGTTGGTGGAGTTTCGAATCCAAGACTTCCGCGACGTCAAAGATGGCCCCTTTGACGCCATTAGCTCCATCGGCATGTCCGAGCACGTGGGCAGACGGTCGCTGGCGGGTTATACGCAGATTCTCTTTGACCTTCTTCGCCCAGGCGGACGATTCCTCAATCACGCGATTGGCCGACCAGTCTCCTTCGACGCCGACCCCCAGCCCTCCAAGGGCTCGGAACTCGCTCGCCAGATGCAGATCGCCCTCGGAATGCGTGGGCCTTCGAGAATCGGTAGCCCCTTCATGGAACGCTACGTCTTCCCCGACGGCGAGCTCCACGAGGTCGGCACGATGGTCTCAATGTTCCAGGCTCACGGATTCGAAGTGCGCCACGTCGAGAGTCTGCGCGAGCACTACGCCATCACGCTTCGCCACTGGGTGGACAATCTCACCAAACGCTGGGATGAGGCCATCGAAGAAGTCGGCGAGCAACGCGCCCGCGTGTGGCGGCTGTACATGGCAGGTTCAGCAGTTGGTTTCGAACGTCACCACCTCGAGATCCACCAGGTCCTCTGCTCGCGTCCCTCGGACGGGCACAGTGGCGTCGCCCTTCGTCCGGAGTTCGAACCGGAGTTCTAGAGTCCCTGCCCGTGGTCAGTTCAGAGTCGCGCCAAGAAGCAAGTCCGCCTCGCGACCCTGACGGCGGCGGTTCCCTCGACCTACGCGTCGCATTGATGTGCGCGCGACGCTGAGCCCTCCGCGATGCCAGAGGTGGCCGTGCGAATGCAGGACCGTGAGGCTCGAGTGTCGTCCAACATCCTCGGCAACGATGGGCCCGTCTACGCCGGGTGCACCGACTACTCCGATACGTCGCACAGAAGGCAGTTTCTGCAAACACCTTCGCATCGCGCCACGCATCTTCGCCGAACGAACCTATCGGACGTCAACATCGGGCACCTCTCGTGTTCGGGCCCCTATCGTTTCACCTATGCCCCTTGGGCTCCGCCCCTTTCAAATCAACGACGAGGCCGCGGCACTTTGCGGCCACGCGGCGATGAAGGTCGACGATTTCCGACTCCTGCTCGACTGGGCCGAGGGCGACCAATGGGCCGAGTATCTCGCAAGACTGAACGATCAGCGTCGGGGTCTCAACCTGGGCGAGGATCACGTGCGTGCGGCCCTACTCGCGGCCGACGTTGACGGAGTGCTCGTGGGGCGAACTTCAGTCCGCTTCCAACTCAATGAGTTACTCGCGCTTCGAGGCGGCCACATTGGTTACTGCGTACTGCCAGAGTTCCGCCAGAAGGGTTACGCCACTGAAATCTTGCGCCAGGCACTCGTCATCGCACGCTCGGAGGGCGTCACTCGAGTGCTCATGGTCTGTGATGATGACAACGCGGCATCAGCGGCCACGATCGAACGCTGCGGGGGCGCACTTGACACCGTCGTTCAAGCGGGAGACGGGGACGTGGCCTTTCGGCGTTACTGGATTGACTGACCCGTCGATTCGCTGATTCTTATCCAGATGAACTAGTCCACTCAGCTGACCGGCACCGAATCTGGTGCGGAATGATTAGCCTGCGGAGGGAGCGGCCCCAAACGGGATCCGCATGCTTCGCCGAGACTGGAGAGCCATGGACGCGACGGACGAACGCCTGGAAGTACAGCGAACTATTGACGCCGACCCCGCCACGATCTTTCGACTCCTATGCGATCCCCAAGGACACGTGGCCATAGACAGTTCGGGGATGCTGATGAGTGCCGAGGGTGAGCCGGTCAGCGGTGTTGGTGGCACCTTTGTCGTGCACATGGACCGAGAATCACTCAATGACTATCCGCTCGGTAAGTACGACGTCCTCGTGACGATTACGAAATTTGATCCAAACCGCGAAGTTGCCTGGAACGTTGGCGGCGAGAACGGAAGACTCATTGGCCACGTGTACGGCTACCTCCTCGAGCCCGTGGACGGCGCCACGTTGGTCACGTCGTACTACGACTGGTCCGGCGCGAGTCAAAATTGGAAGGACGCCGCAATCTTTCCAGTGATCTCAGCGAGTGCGCTTCGAGCGACGCTTGGAATCCTCGCGCGCACGGTAGAACTTGCCGTGGACTGACGGTCAAAGCGTCGAGGGCTCCCGGCGTGCCCGCCGAGGGCGTGCCACAATCGATCAGGGACCTGGCGTCCATGCGCAGTACGTCGTCGTCACGTAGGGAAGTTCAAACGGTTCATCAAAGCCGCTCACCAATCGAGCGACCTCGTCCAAAATGGTCTGCTGTTCTTCGGGTTCCATCACCGCGATATAACTCGTCGTGAGGACCCTTCGCAGCAGCGTTTCCTTGTCAAGCAGCTGAGCGTGGCGAAAGCGGCGCATTTCGATTCTCGCGAGCCCGCCGGCTTCGAGGATTGGAATGAAGTCCATGCCGACGGCGTAGGGCCTCTTGTTGTACCACTGCATCACGTGGCTCAACTCGTCGACCCAACCGATTGACTCGTCGCGCTCGTTCCACACGAGCCCGAGTCCTCCGCCCGCGACGAGGACCCTCGAAAACTCGGCCAACGCCTTTTCTGGATCGAACCAGTGAAACGCCTGCGCGACCGTGACAACGTCAACGGAGTGAGTGTCGAACGGCAGCGACTCGGCCATCCCGTCGAGCACCGGAACCCCAAGCTCTTGTCGATCGAATTCAACGCGCATCCCTTCAGACGGTTCGACTGCGATCAAGGTGGAGCAGAACGCCGCGATCTCTCGCGTGAAAAGGCCTGTGCCCGCGGCAACGTCCACCACGCATCGAGCGTTGGACATCTTGAGTGTCTCGACCATATGCGCAACCGCCGCAACGGGGTACCCCGGACGGGCGGATTGGTAGCGCGCTCCGTCGGCGAAACCCGCAACTCCATTGAGTGGTCGCTGACGTTCGTTCATGGTCGGTCCTCTTCTTGGTTGATCCCATTATCCACTGGAATTCTCGGTGCTTCGCGTATTGGGCGACGAACCCGAAAATCGCGCACAGCTACTCGAACCTTCCCCGATCACGATGCCGTTCCCCTATCGTCGACGTATGGAAGTCATTCGTTGCTCTTCGCCCAAGGTGTTTCTCGAGGACACCGCCGCGTATCGCGAGTTAGAACCCATTCGAACCAACATTCAAGGCTCCGTTGCCACCTCAGTCGTGAGTGGGGCCCAACGTCACGACGACCACTGGTGGTGGGTCGCCCGCGATTCAGGCGGTGAAGTGGTCGGCGCAGCTATTCGAACTGCGCCGTTTGGGCTCCAGATCGGGCCAATGCCGGTCGCCGCCGCGGCGGCTCTGGCCCGCGAAGTTTCGACGCACGATGACGACGTCCCCTGGGTCGTTGGATCTGAACAGATCGTCGCAGCCTTCCTCGACGCCTACCGTTCTTCAAGGACACCGGGATCGTCACGCAAGGTTCGTCGTGGACGATGCGACGTTATCTACGAGGCCGGAGAGATGGCTCAGCCCAATGTCGAAGGGCTCTCACGCACGGCAACAATGGAGGACTTTGACATCGCCTACCAATGGAACCTTGATTTCATGGAATTCATCGACGGCGTGGCGCCGTCGTCTGACGAACGTGATCGCGAGGCCCTGCGGGCGAGGTTGACCGCCGGCGCCCTATGGTTCTGGTGCGTAGACCACACGCCCGTCTCCATGGCCGGTCACGCTTCTCGCGTGCAGACCCCTGGCGGCGTCATCACTCGTGTTGGTCCTGTCTACACGCCAGCCGGGTTGCGCCATCACGGCTACGGCGCGGCGATTACCGCCTCGCTCACAGACTCCCTGCAGCGCGAGGGATCGCGCGTCATGCTCTACGCCGACGCCACCAACGCGACGAGCAACGGCGTCTATCGGCGGATCGGGTACCACATCGTCGATCAGGTGACGAGGTACGAGTTCGGGTCCGACCACACGGCTTAGTACGGGGTTGATTTAGTCGTGGCGGCCACTGCGGGCACGTGGGTTTTGAAGCAGCCGGTCACCGATCTCCGCGCGATGGAGGTTCCGCGAAGGTTTCCGCCGAGATCCTCTGACTCTTCTACGCTGAGTTCGTCCATTGCCCCGACGTGCCCGGTCGGCACGACAACGAGCCGTCGCCAGGGGTTAGGTTGAAGGACAGCGCACTGCGCCACCCGGCGTGCTCGAGGCGTTCTCTCACCAGAGCACTTTCCATCACCTCGTGTTGGTGCGAGTAGCGCAACTTGCAGAGCAGCCCAGTTGTTCGAGAAATCTCAATGAGCGAACGGGCCCTTCAACTCTGACCTCGCAGCACCACCGTCTTGGCGAATTTGTCGTGAAGCGTCTGATTCTCAGTGTCCCAAAGAGGCCACAACAGATCAAGAATGTGCGGAACCAACAGGGCCAGGACGATTGTCGAGTGCCGGAGCACCTCGACCGCCTCTTGGTGGGTGGGGTGAACGTACGCCGTGTAGTGCGCCACGCTGCCGATCAACAACAGCACTCCGTAGAGGCCGTTCCTGAGAGCGGCCTGCTTCAGACCGATGCCGGGACTGCGGTCCGTCTGGACCACTTGGATCTTCGTCACCTTCATGCCAATGGTCTGTCCGTTTTGATAGGCAATCAGCAAGGTTCCGTAGAGAAACGTCGCGACGGTGAGTACTGCCAGACTCCCGTAGAAACCGAGGTCCATGGCCTTGGCCGGAACCTCGATGACGAGAGCCAGCAGTAGTGAGTCGATGAAGAAGGCGAGGACTCGCCACCAGTAGCCCGCGAGTCCTGTCCTCTTCGGCTCGTTGACCGGATCCATGGGAAAGTACGGGAGCTGCAACGAAGCCGGAGCCGACTCGCCCACTTTGGTCCCGCACACGGTGCAGAACTGCTGGTCTTGCTGTTCCTGTGCTCCACAGTGTGTGCAGTACGGCACCCAAACTCCTCCTGGCTCGATTCGACGAAACTATTTCAAGATTGCAATAGTCATCAGTATTGCGTCAAACAAGAAGTGGGCCACGACTGGCCGATTGAGCTTATGGTGTTTTTGGAACGACCTCGTGACCAGGTAGCCAAACGGTATGGTGAGCAAGAAACCCAGCCCGTAGTACACGTGGTAGCTGGTTCGAAGCACGAGGCTCAGCACCAGCGAAGTGCGCGGCGACCAACCCAGTTGACCCAGTCTGGTGATGAGGTAGCCGTTGACGAGCACCTCTTCGGTGATCGCAGTGACGGCGGACATGACGATGGCTTCGATGAGGTAATACTTCGGCTCGTTGCTGACGGTGACGCTGCTGAAGAGTGAGGAGTGTTGATTGATAAACGCGACGAATGGCAGCAGAAGGAGCAACTCGATACCCAACGCGGCCGCGCCAATTCCGAGCCCGGGCACGACATCACTCTTGAAACTCGGCGCGCCCAGTCCCAGAACCGACGGCCCCTGGCCGGTCCTCGACAAGAGGAACAGCGCTAGAGGAACCATGGCAAAAACCGGAAGGTAGGCGAGAATGCCAAGCACCAGATTCGTCACCGGATGGTTTTGCACGATGGAGGGGAATCGGGAGATGTCACCCACGCCGGACAGGTGTCGAGCGAAGAGCAGTACGGCGCTGATCACGACGGGTAGGAGAAATGCCAGCATCACGAAGCGGGTCTCCCAGACCAGCGTCCTTCGCGCGTCGCCCCTCGGCAGCACCACGTCGAGCGGCACGGTAACGCCGCCGCTCTCGCTATGGCGCATCGCAGCACTGCTGGCGACGACTGATCGGATCGGCGCTTCGTTGGAAGTGGAGGTGCCACAGGCGCCGCAGAACGCCCCAACCGCTCTCGTTCCACAGAGGGGGCAGTAATTCACGCGTACCTAGCTTTCAACGTTCCACAAGCCTCGCACGCAGTCTGCCACCCGGAGAAGTGGAAACCTCCGACTTCTCCACTACCGCGTCGCGGACAGGTGACGCATCACCCGATGCCGTCACCGCCGTGCACTCTCGACCCATCGCATGGATCTCATCGAGACGTGGTCGCTCGCAACATGATCAAGGCACGCCCAGGTCGAGCGCTCCAACTATCGCCAAGAGCGGCGGATTGAACTTCGCCCCTCGCCTCTCAGTCGGTGTCGCTCACGTCATCATCCCTGTCGGGCAGCAAGATCGCACCGGGCGATCCCACGCCAGCTTGGGCCATGACGGCTTGCCCAACTCCCGCGAAGCCTTCTTCGTCCTCTTCGGGACCCGTGAGCAGGTGGTGCTGAAGACCAGGACCGCGCAGCCACGAGAAGACCGCTCCTACGAAGCACAGACCGGCCGCCACGAGAAAGGCCATGTGCAGACCCCTCGCGAAGGGCTTCTCAATGAGGCTGGGGAAGAATCCACGCCCGAGCAGCACCGACGAGTGAACACCGGCCTGGGCGAGGATGTGCGCTCCGAGCAACTGCTGCATCGGATTGATGCCGAGGAACGCCGAGAAGAGGCTGCCGATCGCGGGGATGTGCGAGATCTGCACGGCCTGAACCGTTGGCACCCCTTGCGCGGTGAGCCCGGAGAGGAGCGCGTGCGGCAGCGACGATGAGAGACCCAGCACGATCACGGTGAAGAAGAACCCGATGGAGAGCACGCTCGCCGAGTTCTGGAACGTGTTGAGCATCGCTCCGCCGGCGCCGCGACGGTTGGCGGGCAGCGAGTTCATCACCGCGCTCGTGTTCGGTGCGGCGAAGAGCCCCATCGAAAGGCCCACGAGCAGCAGCAGCAGTGCAAAGACCGGGTACGTGAAGTTGATCGGAATCATCTGGAGACCAATAAGACTCATCCCGGTGAGGACCAGACCCAGGGTCGCGAAATTTCGCGCGCCGTGACGGTCGGCCAAGCGACCAGAGACCGGACCCGCGATGAAGAAGCCAATGGTCAGCGGCACCATGTAGATGCCGGCCCACAGCGGGGTCCGGGCGAAGGTGTAACCGTGTTGGGGCAGCCAGATTCCCTGCAGCCAAATAATGAGGATGAACTGGAGACCACCTCGGGCGAGGGACAGCATCAGCGTGGCGATGTTGCCCATGGCGAATCCACGGTTCGCGAACAGGCTCATCTGGAACATCGGGTCTTCAACCCGGGTCTCGATTATCAGGAAGGCCGCGAGCACGGCCAGCCCGCCAAAAATGCACGAGAGCACGAACGGACTCGTCCAGCCCATGGCGTGACCACCGTAGGGCTGAAGACCATAGACGATTCCCGTCAACACGGAAATGAGACCGATCGCGAACGTGAAGTTGCCGAGCCAGTCAATCTTGGCCTTGGTGCGCACTCCGTTGTCGTGGAGTTTCAGATACGCCCAGACCGTGCCAAAGATGCCGACTGGTACCGAGACGAGGAACACCAGGCGCCATTCAATGGGCGCGAGTACGCCGCCGAGCAAGAGACCGAGGAATGATCCTCCGATCGCCGCGACGCCGTTGATACCGAGCGCAAGGCCGCGCTCGTTAGGGGGAAACGCATCAGTGAGAATCGCGTTCGAGTTGGCGAACAAGAACGCGCCACCCACGCCTTGACCCACGCGCATGATGATGATCCAGAGAGCGGCGGCGGGTCCCGTCATCCACGTGATGGCGAGAAGGATCGAGAACACGGTAAAGATTGCGAAGCCCATGGTGTACATCCGGACTCGACCGAAGATGTCGCCCACCCGGCCAAAACTCACGACCAGCACCGACGTGACCAGCAAGAAACCCATCAAGATCCAGAGGAAATAGGGGGTGTTGCTGGACGCGAGTGGATCGAGCTTGATGCCGCGAAAGATATTGGGCAAAGCAATCAGCAGGATTGAGCCGTTGATCGTCGCCATCAGAATGCCGAGCGTCGTGTTCGACAGGGCAATCCACTTGTAGCGATCAGGGTGAGGATGCGGATTTGGCTGTAGATCTGTTGCGGTCGTCATCAATTCTCCGGGGGATTGGTTCTCGAAATAGTGCGTAGGTAGATACTTAGTTAATTCTAACTAAGTATACTGGAAGCATGGCCGCTGCGACCCCATTCAAGACCAAGCCAGCCAAACTTGTTCCTCGAGAGACCCCACCCGCGGTCAGCCTGCGTGTGGCGGTCACTCGTATATACAGGGCACTGCGAGTAAACGCCGAGAAGAACTTGACGCCGTCGCAAGCGTCCGCCGTCGCTCGAATTGAACAGTGCGAGCCCGTTCGCCTCGGGGTGCTTGCTCAAATGGAGGGCATCGCGGCCGCCTCAATGAGCAAGGTCGTCGAATCGCTCGAGGCCCTGGACATTCTCGTACGTGTTCCAGACCCGCTCGACGGGCGCGTGAGCATGGTGAAGATCAGCCCCTCGGGGCGAAAAATGATTGAGGAATTCCGCTCCTCCAGCACACTCGCAATCGAGCGCGCCCTGGACTCATTGAGCGTGGAGGAAAAGCTCCTCCTTCAGGAGTCGCTGCCGGTGCTGGAGAAACTCTCCGACATACTCCAAGCACGTCAGAACGGTTAGTCGAGTCGCCGGATTTTCTCGAACACTTCAAATTTGCGACTAGACCTGAACGTAGACGCCGGAGATTCTTTGCCGGCCAACCAAAGCCCAGGGGGCCCTTACGACTGGAGGTCGAGTGAGCGATCTTGGGGATTCCTTGGGTAACGACGAATCTGAAGGGCTGGAGCAGTACGCGATCGTCGCCGCTCGACGCCAGCAGTGGGACATTCTCCTATGGCAAATGCCCACGATGGCTCTCACTGGCGAGGCGTTCCTGCTCACGATCGCCCTCGCCGGATCAACGTCGCAAACCGGCCGCATCGTCGCTTCGGCACTCGCCCTCGTAGTTGCGGTCGCGGCGCTTCATTCCCTCTCGGCCCATCGACTCTCCGAACTCGCCGACGCCGCTTGGCTACGCGAGCACGAGCGCGAGCACGGGGCTCCGGAGATTCACGGCATCACCTGGCGCGATCGACGGATGGCCATGATCAAGGACCAGTTAACCTCCGACCACGTCACCGATCGCCTCGTGGCGCGCATGTACAAGTTCCGTTCTATTGCGGTCTGGTTTTGGACCATGGTCTTGATAGCGCTCACGGCAACGACCGTGCTCATGATCTCTATCGTCGACCCTCACCTCCTGCACACCTAGGGCGAAGCTAGCGGCGATGGCTACGGAACCGTCGAGTCGGGGCGAGCGTGACGAGCGAATAATACGTGACCACGGCGATGGCCAAGTGCATGACTATGAGCACGAAGACGGCCCGCGTGGGTTGACCACTGATCCAGATGAACACATCAGGTGCCAGCAACACGACGGTGACCGCAACGGCCATACGGTAGAAGAGCCACCTCGGGGTCGATGAGATCCGCGTCACGATTGGCCAACCAATACAAGCAATGACGACGCCGATGACCGTCAATTTCGAATAGTCCGAGAACTGAAAGTGCTGGTAGCCCTTGGTCGAAGGAAAGACCCGCACGCCAATCTGGACCAGGATCCAGTCGGCGACAAGCGATCCGACGATGGCCACGACCGAAGCGAAAATCACTTCACCTTTCGATGGCTGACGCGGTGGTTCAAAGTCCACGCGGAACATCTTCAAGAGAGGTTGAACGGACTTGGGAAACGTGTCAGCATTCAGATTCATTTAGGAGTTCCTCAATACCTCAGCGGATACTTGATTTTAATCCATCCGCGTACATCGGCGGTGCCCCGGTCAGCTCTGGTCCAGTTGCGTCTCTTCAAGAAACGTGCGGAACTGGCGACCCATTTCACGAGGATTCCCACTAATTTCGCCGAGGACGTCACCTTCGATCTCGGTGTCGTCGCCGGGCCGATAGAGCGAGACGCGCATGCCTTTTCCAGCTCGAGACGCGCTGATGACCCAAGGCAGCCCGATCTGTCCCGAGTCACGCGTTGCCATTATCTGACCGCTTCGTCCGAGGCCAATGCTCCAGCCCGGTGAGCGGGCCGCATCCATGACTCGCTGAACTTCGCCGCCGCTTGAGAAACCAGAAGATTTTGTGATGCACCCACCCTACGGGGTGGGTGTCGCACGCTGTGTTACGCGGCGCCCGAATCCGCTGATTCGCAGGTCTCCTTCAGCCGCTCGAGGGTGGTGCGAATTGACGTCCTGGTGTACTCGGCACGATTAAACCCACTCTTCTTGTCAGAGCGGCGCACGAATGCGTTGCGACGCTCCGTCCAGGCTTCAATCACTCGACACCCGTGCTGGGTCGACTCGACCGAGTACTCCCACTTGGCGACACGAAAGGGTCCATAGGTCACCTCAAACGAGAATTTCGAGGGAGGCTCGAACGTCGAGATTCGCGCCGTCGTGGACCACGTGTCGGTGCCGCGCGCGTTCGTGCCCTTGAACTTCGCACCAGGTGCGGGACCAGTGGCCGCGCCCAGCCATTCGCCACCGGTATTTTCCGGTGACAGACGGCCCATCTCGGGCAGGTTGCTCAGCGTCGCGAAGACCACCCCGGGGCTCGCATTGATTTCAATTGAATCTGAGTAGTCCATAGCGAGACTCTACTTACGGGTAGCTCGCGAGTACTCGTTGATGCCTGTCGCTCAGGGCGTACGTCCACTCGATGAGACACCATCTGAAGCCAATTTCGTGGACGATCTCCCCTTGGAGCAGATGCGCAAGGTTCCAGTCGGGCAGGGAAGTCGCCGCCAGTGCTCCCCCGGCGAACGCGGTGATGACGCCGATGGTCATGTGCGTCCAATTATGAAAGGCCCCCTTGTTGAAAGGCGTGATCAACAAGAGCAGGAGCCCGAAGGCAATGATCCGAAGACCCATGACCGTGTGCGGGGGCGCATCGGTCTTCGCGAAGTACGTTGATGTTCGCCACACCGTACGCGCCAACGCAGAAACCGGGGACGATCAACGGATGGGTGAGGTGGTACACCGCATCGAAGGAAATACCGTCCGTCTCGGCGGTAGCGCGGTGGTTGATCAACAGGCACACCGCGATGACCGTAAAGAAGAAGAACAACTGGGTGACGAGTGGAACGTGACGAATCTTTGGTTCGCTCGCTCTTTCGTCCTCGAAAAGAATTTCCCCAAGTTAGAGGAAAGCGCTATCCGGGGAAACGGTCCCTCGACGCTTTGAGTTCCTTCAGCGCCTCTTCGCGGCCTACGTAGTTCTCGACCTTCATCCACTTGCCCTCGTCGAGGTCCTTGTAGACCGTGAAGAAGTGACTGATCTTGTCGAGGGTGGCCTTGGGAACATCCTTGATGTCCGTTGCCGACTTCCACTTCGGATCGTAGGCGGGTACGCAGATCAACTTCGCGTCTTCGCCATTCTCGTCGGTCATGTTGCACATGCCAAGAATCTTGGATTCAATCAAGCAACCGGGGAACGTCGGGTACTCGGTGAGTACCAGCGCGTCGAGTGGGTCACCGTCGCCCGCGAGGGTATCGGGGATAAACCCGTACTCGGCGGGATAAACCATCGACACGATCAGGTGTCGATCCAACTTGATCGTGTGGTTCTCGTGGTCGTACTCGTACTTGTTCTGACTGTCACGAGGTATCTCAACGATTACGTTGACTTTGTCCATGGCTGTCGACTCCTTTGGCGAACTCTTGCGTCGCTGCGCAGTGCAAGCCAATCGTAGCGAGCCTCGGTGGACAAAATCTCGCTTGACAGTTTTTCCTAGGTCGATCTAGGAAACTGGGTGGTAAAAGAAGCAGGTTCGTACTAGCAGACCGGTTTGGAACGAATGGCCATGTCGTCGCTTCCGCGCCTCCTTTCCAATATGCGCGCTCTGCAAATACGGCGAGGTGCTTCTGGCCTATCTGAAAGAGCCGGTCCGAATGGAGATTTATAACTCGATGACCCTGAACGACTGCCCGGACGATCTTTGGCGGGCGCTCGATAACGCGTTCCTCACTCAAGAACTCGTGGTCGACACCACACATCACGTGGCGACGGTTTTACAGGACGATCTCGAGAACACCTACACCCTGGTTGGCTAGACGTCGCCTTTGAGAGCCAGCCGACGCGAGACCTAGACTTTCGCCCGTACGGCGTTGCGCCGTCACTGGACGAGGAGGTCCTATGGAGCGAATTGGTGTGGTCGGTTGCGGCCTCATGGGATCAGGAATTGCCGAAATAGCGGCGCGATCCGGCTCTCAAGTAACGGTCGTCGAGCGAGACGCCACGGCGCTCGCGGCTGGTCGCGAGCGCATTGAGAAATCACTGTCGAGAGCGGTCGCCGCGGGAAAAGTCCCCGAGGAGGAAGCCGCCCTCGCTCGCGCCAATCTCGTCTTCACGCAGGATTTCTCTGACCTCGCGCTCTGCCAGTTGGTAATCGAGGCCGTGGCTGAAGACGAAACCACCAAAGTCGAGGTCTTCAAGAAACTGGATGAGGTCGTGCTCGATCCTCAGGCAATTCTCGCGACGAATACATCGTCGATTCCGATCATCAAACTCGCGATGGCCACGAAGCGCCCCGAACAGGTGATTGGCATGCACTTCTTCAATCCGGTGCCCGTGTTAAAGCTGGTCGAGTTGATTTCGTCGCTCCTGACGAGTGCCGAGACCACCCAGCGCGTGAATGACTACGCAACGGGACCGTTGAAGAAGCGGGTCATCACCTCCCCCGACCGGGCGGGTTTTGTGGTGAACGCCCTCCTCATCCCCTACCTGCTCTCGGCGATACGAATGCTCGAGTCAGGTTTCGCGAGCGCCGAGGACATCGACACCGGCATGGTGGTGGGCTGCGCCCACCCCCTGGGGCCGTTAGCGCTCACCGACCTGATTGGTCTCGACACCACCCTCGCAGTGGCGGATTCGCTCTACGAAGAGTTCAAGGCACCTCATTTCGCTCCGCCTCCACTGCTCTCGCGCATGACCCAGGCGGGCCTCTTGGGGCGAAAGTCTGGTCAGGGTTTCTACTCGTACAAGAAGTAGCGAGTCGACTGTCATCGTCTCGCTGAACGCCGACATTAGGCGGCGGGTCCGGTCCCCGATCTCGGCCTCGCTCCATCCAGGGGCCGGACCCGCGCTGACCTTCTACGCTTAAAGGAGAAAGAGGAGTCCGTGGTTACCTACGTCGTTACCCTGCAGTGCGCAGATCGTCCGGGCATTGTGCGCGCCACGAGCTCGGCGATCGTCGAGGTCGGGGGCAACATCTTGGAGAACGACCAGTTCACCGACCCCGTCACCGGACAGTTCTGCATGCGCACCCGCTTCGAAACCGAGAACGGTGACATCGACGCCGTGCGCGATCTGCTCACGAGCGAACTCGCCCAGTTCTCACCCCAGTTGGGCATCCGTAACGAGGAGACCGAGCGTCGGGCCATCATCATGGTCTCCACGTTCGACCACTGCCTCGCCGACCTGCTGTACCGGCGAGAGCAGGGCGACCTCCCGCTCGACATCGTCGCCATCGTGAGCAACCATCCAGACTGTCGTCCGCTGGCAGCTCGCTACAAGGTGCCATTCTTCGAGATTCCGGTAACGAGCGGGACCAAGGAGGCGGCGGAGAATGAACTTCGCGTGCTGGTCGACCGGTACCTCGTCGATGTCGTCGTGCTCGCTCGTTACATGCAGGTCCTCTCGCCGCAACTCTGCGCGGACTTGAGCGGCCGAGCCATCAACATCCATCACTCATTCTTGCCGGGCTTCAAGGGCGCCAAGCCCTACCATCAAGCCTACGAACGAGGGGTCAAACTCATCGGCGCCACTGCACACTTCGTGACACCCACGCTCGACGAGGGTCCAATCATTGAACAGGACGTCGTGCGCGTCAGCCACGCGCGTCGTCCGAACGACCTCGTGTCACTGGGTCGCGACATTGAACGAAACGTGCTGGCGAGAGCGGTGAGGCTCATCGCCGAGGACCGCGTCGCCCTCGTCGGAAATCGAACGGTGATCTTCTCCCAGTAGCAGGTGGAGTCAGGTAACGGCGTTTCGAACCGTGAAACGTGGATCGCGGAACATCTCTGAACTCATGACCTCGACGATGCGTTCAACGGCGTCAAAGACATCGATGTAGCGCAAGTAGAGCGGCGTAAAGCCGAAGCGGCAGATATCGGGGTCCCTGAAGTCACCTACGACCCCGCGCTCAATAAGCGCCTGAATGATTCCGTACCCCTCGGCGTGGCGCAAGGCCACCTGGCTCCCGCGCTTGGCGTGCTCGCGGGGGGTCAGCAATTCAAAGACACCCGGCAAGCGATCTTCAATCAGGGCAACGAACAAGTCGGTCAGCGCCAGGCTCTTCACCCGCACCTGCTCGATGGTGACGCGGTCCCACACGTCAAGGGCGCCGTCGAGGGCCGCGAGCGCGATCATCGACGGCGACGACGTCACAAACGCCTGCATGCCCTTGGCGGGCTCGTATTTCAGTTCGAAGTCAAAGGGTCGGGCGTGGCCGAGCCAACCCGGCAAGGGATTTAGGAGAGCGCCCTGCCATTTGGTGCGCACGTAGATGAACGCCGGAGCCCCAGGGCCGCCGTTCAGATACTTGTAGCTGCAGCCCGCTGCGAAGTCGACGTCGCAGTCCGTCACGTCGAGCGGCACGGCGCCCGCCGAATGGGCGAAGTCCCACAGCATCAAAGAGCCCGCGGCGTGGACCTTCTCGGTGATGGTCTTCATATCGAGCATCTCACCGGTTCGAAAGTCCACATGGGTGAGCATCACGAGCGCGACATCCTCGTTCAACTCTTCGTTGAGTGTGTTGCGATCGATGGTCTTTACCGTCATCGGGCGCCCGGCGCGCGCAGCCATTGCCTCAACGATGTAGATATCCGAGTGGAAGTTGGCGACGTCGGTAAGGACAACGTGGCGGTCGGTACGCAGGTCGAGGGCGCCACCGATCAGCTTCGCGAGCAGGATCGTGAGGGTGTCGGCGACCAGCACCTCGCCCGGTTGGGCTCCGATGAGTGTCGCCACGCGGTCGCCAAGGCGAGTGGGCTCGGCCATCCACCCGGCGCTGTTCCAACTGCGAACGAGTCCGTGGGCCCACTCGGTGTTGATCACTTCATTGACCCGTCGGCTCGTCGACTCGGTCACCGGCCCGAGCGAGTTCCCGTCCAGGTAGATCTCGCCTTCGTTCAGCCGGAACTCGTCGCGAACAGAGCTCAGTTCGTCGCTCGCGTCGAGCGCGGCACAATCATCACGAAGAATCACAGCACCGACCTCACTTCCCATAACAAGGGATACAGACGCTGCGTGAGCGTCGTATCAAGATACGCCATACCTTCACTACCACCCGTTCCCGGACGACGGCCAATCTGGCGGCCCGCCATCAGCATGTGCTGGTGGCGCCACATCGAGAGGCGCTCATCGTGGTCCATCATTAGTTCCGCCACCGCGTGCAGCGCGGAGGTTTCTGGCGTGGTGTGCGAGAGGTAGAGCGCGCGCACGAGATCGAGTAGGTCATCGTGGTTGGACGCTCCGAGGGTCTGGCGAAGCGAGTGCTCGAAGCCCGACCATAACGAGGGAACCTCGCTCATCGCCTTCAGCCACGAGCGCTGCCCGTCGTCGAAGAGCTCGAAGCTCAGCATCGCCTTCTTGCCTGCGCCGCTAAGAAATTCAATGGCGCGAAACTGAAATGATTGGAAACCCGACGCGGGGTTCAGCGGATCGCGAAACTCCAGGAATCCCTCGGGTGACATTGACTCAAGCACCCGGAGATGCGCGAGAAGCAGATCCTCGATGACGACCATTCGTCGCAGGTGGGCAACGGCGTTCCAAGGTTCGTTGACGTGCAGAGTGGCGTTCGCGCGCTTCAGTTCATCAATGATCACTTTGAACCACAACTCGTAGGACTGGTGCACGACGATGAACAGCAGTTCATCAGGAGCGTCCTCGGTGAGTGGAATCTGCAACTCCAGGAGATCGTTGATCCGCAGGTACGTGGAATAATCGGTGTCGTTGCTCACGCTAAGAACTCTAGGCGTAGTGAATGCTCAACTTTATGGGAGATTCAAGCGTCCGCTGCTCTCTAGGAGCGCGTGATTGGCTTGTAGCGAAGACGATGCGGCTGGTCGGCGTCGGTGCCAAGCCGCTTATGACGTTCAACCTCGTAGTCCGAAAAGTTACCCTCAAACCACCGAACGACAGCGTCGCCTTCGAAAGCGAGCACGTGGGTCGCGATCCGGTCAAGGAACCAGCGATCGTGACTGATCACCACGGCGCACCCGGGAAACATGAGCAGCCCATCTTCGAGAGCGCGCAGCGTATCGACGTCGAGGTCGTTCGTTGGTTCGTCGAGTAGCAAGACGTTCCCGCCACTGCGCAAGACCTTGGCCAGCTGCACCCGATTGCGCTCTCCGCCGGAGATCTCGCCGACCTTCTTCTGTTGATCGCTGCCCTTGAATCCGAAGCTCGCCACGTAGGCGCGAGCATGGATCTCGCGACTGCCGACCACCATGCGTTCTTGACCCTCGCTGATTTCGTCAAAGACCGTCGCGTTCGCGTCGAGGTTGTCGCGACTCTGGTCAACGTAGGCGAACGAAACTGTGCTGCCGACTTCGATGGAGCCCGAGTCCGGCTTCTCCAATCCGAGAATCATCTTGAACAATGTGGTCTTGCCGGCGCCGTTTGGCCCAATCACGCCAACGATACCGCCCGGTGGCAAGAGGAAGGTCAGGTCCTCAATGAGCAGACGATCTTCAAAACCCTTGGTGAGCTTGCTCGCGTTCACCACAACATCGCCCAACCGTGGTCCCGGCGGAATCGCTATTTCGAGCTTGTCCGCGCGGCGCTCTGAAGACTCGGACTCGGCGACGAGCTCGTTGAACGCGCTGAGGCGGGCCTTGCCCTTGCTCTGGCGCGCCCGAGGCGACATCCGAATCCATTCGAGCTCGCGCTCGAGGGCGGCTTGGCGAACCTTGTCGGCCTTCTCCTCCGAGGCGAGTCGGGCCTGCTTCTGTTCGAGCCACGACGAGTAGTTGCCCTCCCAGGGGATACCGCGGCCGCGGTCGAGCTCTAAAATCCACGAGGCCGCATTGTCCAAGAAGTAGCGGTCGTGGGTAATCGCAACGACGGTGCCGCTGTAGTCCTGCAACGTTCGCTCGAGCCACGCCACGGACTCGGCGTCGAGGTGGTTCGTTGGCTCGTCGAGAAGAAGCAGGTCGGGTCTGGAGAGCAGCAGACGGCAGAGCGCCACACGACGACGTTCACCACCCGACAGTTTGGTCACGTCAGCGTCGGGGGCCGGAAGCCGCAGCGCGTCCATCGCTATCTCGAGCGTGCGCTCCAGGTCCCACGCATTGAGCGCGTCGATCTTGGTTTGCAGTGTCGCCTGCTCAGCGAGCAGGGCGTCGAAGTCGGCGTCGGGATCGGCGAAGGCCGCGCAGACCTCATTGAATCGAACGAGCAGGTCACGCTGTTCGGCCACGCCGTCTGCGACGTTGCCGACAACGTCCTTGGATGGATCGAGCTCGGGCTCTTGGGAGAGGTAACCCACGGTGAAACCCGGCGTGAGCCGCGCCTCACCCGTGAACCCGTCATCGAGTCCCGCCATGATTCGAAGCAGCGATGACTTCCCCGAGCCGTTGGCGCCGATGACACCAATCTTGGCCCCCGGATAGAACGAGAGATTGATGCCCTTCAGCACTTCGCGGTCGGGCGGATAGTAGCGGCGAAGGTCGCGCATGGTGAAGATGAACTGGGCAGCCATGCCATCCAGTGTGGCGCAAAACTCACCGGTGAACTTTCACCGAACCGCTGAGCAAAGAAATTCGCGCCATTACACTCGCTCCATGCCAGAGAAAACGACCACTGTTTCTGAAACGACGAAGCCCGCTCATCGTCACGCCCCGGACTGGATAATCCTTACGATCGCCTGTTTGGCGCAGTTCATGGTGGTCCTGGACGTTTCCATTGTCAACGTGGCGCTGCCGCGCATGGGCCACGATCTGCACTTCACGGTCTCGAGTGCCCAGTGGGTGGTGAACGCGTACGTGTTGACCTTCGCGGGATTCTTGTTGCTGGGTGGACGAGCGGCTGACATTTTTGGCCGCCGCCGCGTGTACATGACCGGTCTCTTCATCTTCACGCTCGCGAGCATCGGTGCGGGGTTCGCCGCCACCGGTCCTCAGATGGTCGCGGTTCGAGCCCTGCAGGGCGTCGGCGGCGCAATACTCTCCCCCGCAACATTGACGATCATCGTCACCACGTTCCACGGTCAACGCTTGCCGAAGGCCATCGGCGCCTGGAGCGCGGTCGCCGGAGCCGGCGGCGCGGTCGGCGGACTGCTCGGCGGAGTCCTCACCGGATGGTTCTCGTGGCGTTGGGTGTTCTTCATCAACGTGCCCTTTGGCATCATCGCCGCCATCGTCGCGGCGCTGTACCTGCGCGAGCTGCGCAATCGCGATGCCACGGTGAAGCTCGACGTCACCGGGGCGGTACTGATCACCAGTTCACTCGCGTCGATCATCTACGGCGTTGTCAACACGCCGACCGAGGGCTGGGGATCGACCACGACGTTGTCATGGATCATTGGTGGAGCCGTCGCCTTGGTCGCCTTCCTCTTTTGGGAGTCCAACGTCGCGTCGCACCCGCTGGTGCCGTTTCGCATCTTCAAGTCACGGGCGCTGTCCTCGGCGAATATCGTCATGTTCCTCGTGGGCGGAGCGTTCTTCGCCATGTGGTACTTCTTGACCTTCTACTTCCAGTACATCCTGGGCTACGACCCCGTGAGAGCCGGTGTGGCGTTTCTGCCGATGGCGATCGGCATCATCCTTGGCGCCCAGATAAGTTCGCGCCTTCTCGTAAAGACGGGCGCGCGCCCGATTCTTCTCGCGGGGGGCGCCATTGCCACCTTGGGGTTCCTCTGGATCTCACTCATCAGGGTCGACAGTTCCTACTGGGGCTCAATCCTTATTCCCTCGGTGCTCTGCTCGTTCGCCATGGGCCTTCTCTTCTCGCCGCTCGCGAACACCGCCACGGCGGGCGTTGACCGGGCGGACGCCGGACTGGCGTCGGGCGTGCTCAATACCGCTCGCCAGGTGGGCGGGTCGCTGGCGCTGGCCATTCTCGGTACCGTCGCTGCGGACCGCACCGCCACCTTCATGAACCCGACCTCAGGACTCGCCCTCGTGAGCGGCTACCAGCGAGTCTTCGAGGTCTCGGCACTGATCACGTTCGTCGCCTTGCTCGCCAGCCTGGCCGTGCCGCGCGGCACCGGTCTCGCCGCCAAGCACTGAGTCTCTGGGAAGCCCGGATTACTCAAGAATTAACCCAACCCGGCAAGCAGCGTTCTACTTTCAGGGCTAGTCTCGCGATGATAAACATCTGACCGTGTGACGCGACCATGTCGGGGAGACTCCGCACGATTGGACAGTCTTCGGTACTTGGGCTGACTACATAAAGGGAGAAATAATGAGGAACATTCGCCGCCTCGGCACGGTGCTCGGGGCCGCTTCACTGGTTCTGGGTACTTTGACAGTAAGCGTGGCCGCGACGACGGTATCGGCGTCGGCCGCTACCAAGTTCAAAGCGTGCGTGGTAACCGACACTGGTGGCATCAACGACAAGTCGTTCAACGCTTCGGCGTGGGCCGGCGCGGAGGCTGCGGCGAAGCAGGATAAGAACATCGATCCTTCGTACCTGTCCTCCACTTCATCGGCTGACTACTCGCCAAACATCAAGACGTTCGAGGGCGAAGGCTGCGGCATCATCGTGACCGTCGGCTTCCTCATGGATCCAGCGACCCTCGCCGGCGCAAACGCTGACGCAAAGCAGAAGTTCGCGATCGTGGACGACGCCCCGGTCGGCCTCAAACACGATAACGTTCTCGCTCTTCAGTACGAAACCGACCAGGCGGGCTTCCTCGGTGGCATGCTGGCGGCCGGGAAGAGCGTCACCGGAACCGTCGCCACGTACGGCGGTGAGGACTTCTCGTCCGTCACCCTCTACATGAACGGTTTCGTCGCCGGTGTTCGTTACTACGACAAGACGTACAACGCCAAGGTCAAGGTCCTCGGTTGGACCCCGGCGAAGGGCGCGTGCAGTCTCGCTACCTGTAACGGGAAGGGCACGTTCGTGGGTAACTTCACCGACCAGACCGCGGGCAAGACCATTACGACCGGTGACTTCTCGGACGGCGCTGACATTGTCTTTCCCGTCGCTGGCTCGGTGGGCCTTGGTTCAGTAGCGGCGGCACAACAGGCCGGCGCGGGCCACAGCATCATGTGGGTCGACAGCAACGGCTGCGTCTCGGATGCGACCGACTGCAAGTGGTTCGTCGGCACCGTCGCCAAGGGCGTCGAGCCCTCGGTCGAGGCTGCGGTCCTCGCCGCGGCGAAGGGCACCTTCAAGGGCGGCAGTTACGTCGGCACACTGGCCAATAGCGGCACCCTCCTCGAGTACGGCGGCATCAAGGTTCCGTCCAAACTCAAGTCGGAGATCGCCACTGCGAAGGCGGGCATCATCGCGGGCACCATCTCGGTCAACCCGAACAAGTACCCCGTGGGCTAACCAACTCGTCATTCAACGGTAACCACCCATGATGAAGGCCCGGGTTCTTGCAACCCGGGCCTTTGTTATGACTACGATGAACCGTGATGCGATTGGAACTGCGGGCAATAACCAAACGATTCGGGTCCCTCGTCGCCAACGACCAGATCAGCATTACCGTCGAGCCCGGCCAGATCCACTCGCTGCTCGGCGAGAACGGCGCCGGTAAGTCGACGCTCATGAACGTCCTCTTCGGACTGTTGCATCCCGACGACGGTGAGATCCTGATCGATGGTGTCCCTACGACGTTCGAGAATTCCGGCGAGGCCGTTCGACGAGGCATTGGCATGGTGCACCAACACTTCATGCTCGTACCGGTGTTCACGGTGGCGGAGAACGTCGTGCTGGGCTTCGAGCCAACGAAGTCCTTCAACCGGGTTGACTACCAAAAGGCCACCGATGACATTCGTCGAGTCTCCAAGGAGTTCAACCTCGAAGTCGACCCCGACGCCATCATCGAAAGTCTGCCGGTAGGCATCCAACAGCGCGTCGAGATACTCAAGGCCCTCAGCCACGACGCCCAGCTGTTGATCCTGGACGAGCCGACCGCCGTTCTTACTCCTCAAGAAATTGATGCACTGATGGAGATCATGCGGTCCCTGGCCGCGGCGGGCAAGTCGATCCTCTTCATCACGCACAAGCTGAAGGAGGTGAAGGCCATCGCTGACGTGATCACAATCATTCGTCAGGGGAAGGTCGTGGGCACGGCGGAGCCGTCCGCCTCCGAGTCCGAGCTCGCCTCGATGATGGTTGGGCGCGACGTCGTGCTGACGGTGCAGAAGGAGCCGTTCTCCCCCGGCGAAGATGTGTTCGAGATTCGTGATCTGGTCGTTCGCGACGACCGCGGTCTCGCCGCCGTCAACGGGGTCTCGCTCGACGTTCGAGCGGGAGAGATCCTCGCACTGGCCGGCGTCCAGGGCAATGGTCAGACTGAACTCGTCGAGGCAATAGCGGGGATGCGACCGGTGGAATCGGGAACGATTACCCTCAACGGTCACGACATCACGAACGCCTCACCCCGCAAGGTCCTGGACGCCGGACTGGGCCATATCCCGGAGGACCGACAGCGCAATGGGCTGGTGATGTCCATGACTGTCGCGGACAACTTGGTGCTCAACACCCCTCGAAGGGCGCCATTCGCCAAACGCGGCACGAGGAATCTCGCCGCGGTGAACGCGAATGCCGTGCGGCTCATCAATGAGTTCGACATCCGCACCGAGTCGCCCCAAGAGCTCGTGAGTTCCCTTTCCGGCGGAAACCAGCAAAAGGTAATCGTGGCGCGTGAACTGTCGCGTGATCTCAAGTTCCTCGTGGCGTCCCAGCCGACTCGAGGACTCGACGTCGGCTCGATCGAGTACGTGCACCGCCAGATGGTTAATCACCGGAACCTCGGCAACGCGGCACTCGTGGTTTCGTCCGAACTCGACGAGGTCTTCGCGCTCGCGGATCGGATTGCCGTGATGTACGCCGGCAAGATCAGCGGCGTCGTCGATCCGTCCGTCAGCCGCGAATCCATCGGCCTACTGATGGCCGGGACGATCACGGAGACGGCCCATGACTGAGGCCACCCCGGCCCCGGCCCCGGCCAGGACCAGGCACGCGGCTTTGGTCTGGATGACGTCCCAGAGCCCCATCGTTGTCACGGTCTTGGCCCTGGTGCTGGGCTTTTTCGTTGGGGCCCTCATCATCATCACCACGACGCCCGCGGTGCTCGACGCGTGGCGGGGTCTGTTCCACAGTTGGGGTGCCCCGGGCGACGCTCTCAAGGTCACGTTCGACAATGTCGGCGCCGCCTACCGTTCCATGTTCACCGGTTCGGTCTTCGATCCGGCGCAGCTCTGGCACTCCATGACCACCGGAAAGGGCTTCGACGCCTCGCTGACCCCGATCTCCGAAACGCTCACGTACGCCACACCCCTCATCATCATCAGCACCGGCGTGGGCATCGCCTTCCAGACCGGGCTCTTCAATATCGGCGCCAACGGCCAGGCCGTGCTGGGCGGAATCGCCGGCGGCGTCGCCGGATCGATGCTGCACATGCCGATGATCCTGCACCTTCCCGTCACCCTGATCGCGGGTATCGCCGGCGGCATGGTGTGCGGAGTGATTCCGGGCGTGTTGAAAGCCTTCACTGGAGCCCACGAAGTAATCGTCACCATCATGTTGAACTACGTCATCTACGCATTTCTGCTCTTCGCCGTGCTCTCGACGGCGTTCCAGCAGCCGGGCCAGTCGAACGACATCTCGCGAACCATGGCTCCGTCAGCCCAGCTGCCACCGCTCTTCGGAGCGGCGTCGGGACTTCGCGTGAGTTACGGGATCTTCGTCGCCCTGGCCGTCGTGCTCTTCGCCTGGTGGTTCCTTGACCGGTCTTCGATCGGCTTCGACTTCCGAGTCACCGGAGCGAACCCCTCGGCGGCCAAGGCATCCGGCATCAGCTCGCGAACGGTGATCGTCCTGGTCTTTCTCATATCGGGCGGCCTCGCGGGCTTGGCCGGTATTGTCCAAGCGGCCAGCACCACGCACTACATCGACGGAGGCTTTCTGATCGGCAACGCGGGCATCGGCTTCACGGCCATCACCATCGCGCTGCTCGGACGTAATCGTCCCATGGGCATTCTGCTGTCGTCCCTGCTCTTCGCCGCGCTGGGGGTGGGTGGCCGCACAATGCAGGCCGCGACTGGCATACCCCTCGACCTCGCCACGGTCATCCAGTCGATCGTCGTGCTCTTCGTCGCCACCCCGGTGCTGGTAAAAGAGATCTTCCATCTGCGCGCGGCCAAGACTGAAGTATTGCAGCTCGCCACCCAGGGTTGGGGCTCATGAGCATCGCGCCAGCGCCTGCGCCGACCCAGGTCGCCACGTTCCGTCCCAGCGGACGTACGAGGATCATCAGCATCATCATGATCGTGATCGGGCTCCTCACGGCCCTCGTCTTTGGCCTGGGCAGCGCCGCCAGCGCCCATTCATCGCTGACCTTCACTCCGATCAACCTCGCCAACGCGCCCTGGCACCTGGGGAGGCTCACCCTCTTGACGCGCTGGACCAACGTGATACTCGGGCTGATCACGGTGGCGCTCGGCGCCGAAGTGTTCCTGCGTCAGCCCCGACGCGGCGTCATGGTGCGCTTCGGTGTCGTGGCCGTCCTGTTCCTGCTGGCCCTGTTGCTGTGGGCATCGCGAGCTCCCGGGCCGTCTCAAGTGGGTTACGTAAACGTGACGGCGGTCCTCATCGGTAGCTCCGAGGTTGCGATGGTTCTGATCTTCGGTGCGCTCTCGGGCCTGATGTGCGAACGATCCGGCGTCGTGAACATCGCCATCGAAGGTCAATACATTGGCGGTGCGTTCTTCGGTTCCGTGATCGCGTCGACCACGCACGATTTCTTCCTCGCCGCGATCGCCGGCATGGTCGCCGGCGCGCTCCTCGGACTCTTGCTGGCCTTCTTGTCCCTGCGCTACCTCGTGGACCAGATCATCGTTGGCGTCGTCATTGTGACGATGATCAGTTATCTTTCGTCGTATCTGAATCTCCAGGTCCTCACCCCGTACCCCCAGTACAACACGGGCAATCTCGCGCCCAATCTGCCGATTCCCCTGCTCTCCAAGATCCCGATCATCGGACCGGTCTTCTTCAACCAAAGCGCCTTCTTCTACCTGATGCTCGTCCTGGTCGGGGTCATCAGCTTCGCCCTCTTCAAGACCCGCTACGGACTGCACGTGCGCGCGGTCGGCGAGCACCCCCACGCCGCCGCGACCGTCGGCATCAACGTGGTGCGCGTGCGCTACATCAACGTCGTCCTGGGCGGCGCCATCGCCGGAATCGGCGGCGTCGCCTTCATGGCCTCGCAGGGTCAGTTCCAACCGGGCTACACGTCGGGGCTCGGCTACATCGCCCTCGCCGCGATGATCTTCGGACGCTGGCGGCCGTCTGGAGCCGTGGCCGCGTCGGTGATCTTCGGACTATCGGTCTATCTCTCGGAAAACCTGCAGGCCTACTCGATCCCAATCTCCACCGAGATCCTCGGCATGTTCCCCTACATCATCACGATCGTCGTGGTGGCCGGGCTGATCGGACGAGTACGCGCGCCGGGTGCCGACGGGATCCCTTACCGTCACGACTAGCCGCGCGCGCCAAGCCCTCGCACGACATTTGATGCGCTCTCCATGGCGAGCATGAGCGCCCCTTCACAGTCGAGTCCGCTCAGTCGAGCCGATAGATATCCACCGGTTGCGGCGTCACCGGCGCCGGTCGTGTCGACAACTTCAACATCCCGGGCAGGTTGAGCCCATACGTGATCACCGCGAACAACAATGGCCCCGTGGCGGCCACGCGTGATGACTACTTCGTCGCCCGCTTGCGCGAGAGCGACGCCGGCCGCTGCCACGTCAGGTGAGTTCGAAAGCAACAACGATTCTTCTTCGTTCGCGAACAACATCGTGATGCCCCCCGCGGCCCTTAGGAACGCGGAGGCGCCGAGTTTCACGAGCGGGCCCGCCGAACATGCGTCCACCGACGTCGACGCACCCCTGGTTCGGGCCATGTCGAGCGCGCTTGAGGCGAGGTCTCGGGTGGCGCTTTCGAGAATCGTGTAGCCCGACACGTGAAGATGATCGAAGGGCCGGTCGAGCGCCGCTTCGACGCTCTCCATACACAAGAGCAGGTTGACGCCACGATCGGTCATCATCGCTCGCTGACCCTCGTCGTCGACCACTGCAACGACGACGCCCGTCGATCCCTCCGCCACCTGCACCTGCGCCCTGACTCCGGCGGCCTCGAGCTCACGGATAAACATCTCGCCCGGCTCGTCGTTGCCAACCACGCCAACGAACATCACCTCATGGTGAGCGGCGAGCGCGACGGCCATGTTCGCGGCGGATCCGCCGCGGCTGAAGCGGACCCGCGACGGCGTGTCGCTCCTCGCGACGAGAGGCTCCTCGGGGCGCACCACCACATCCAACATCGCGTCACCTATGACGACGATTCGACTCACCTGGTGGCCCGCGAGATCGCCGTGGCGATCTGACCAGCCAGGGCGGCGTTCGACACCACCAGGTCCTGGTTGACCCGCACGCTGCGCCCTTCGCTGAAGCGCGCGAACTCGGTGAGCAGCACCGGCGTGACATCCTTACCGGTGACGGCCAGCTGCTGCGCCCTCGCGAGAGCGCTCGTCAGGGCGTCGTCGTGGAGCTGATGGTCCAGTTGGCGGTTCTCGTCCACCGGATTCGCTACGAGAAAACCGGTGGACGAGAACCGGCGATGGTTGAGGAACGCGACGGCGGCCTCCCCGGCGTCCTCCAGCGACCAGTCCAGTTCGAAGCCGCTATCGCTTCGATAAAAGCCGGGGAATCTCTTCGTTCGAAACCCCGCAATGGCAACGCCCAGGGAGTCGAGCCGTTCCAGGGTCGCCCCGATGTCGAGGATCGACTTCACGCCCGAGGCCACCACCAGCACCGGTGTTCGCGACATCGCCGTGAGGTCGGCGGACTCGTCAAAACTGTGAATCGCGTCACGATGCACTCCGCCGAGTCCGCCCGTCGCCATGACCTGTATGCCGACGTGATGCGCAACGGCGATGGTCCCCGCAACGGTCGTGGCACCGTCCGCACCGAGCGCGAGCGCCACGCCCAAGTCGCGGGCCGAAAGCTTGGCCGCGTGGCGAGGCGTCGACGCCAACTCCTCGAGCTGTTGGGCCGAGAGGCCGACGATGACGTTGCCGTCGAGAATGCCAATGGTCGCAGGTACCGAACCACCTTCGCGCACTGCCGCTTCGCACTGTCGGGCGACTTCCAGATTCGTCGGCGCCGGCAGGCCCTGGACGACGATGGTGGTCTCGAGAGCGACCACGCCACGGCCCTCAGAGAGCGCGGTCGCCACTTCGTCGTGCAGCAGCACCGAGGGTTCGAAAGAGTTATTCACGCAATGCGAAGTGTACTGTTTGACCGTGAGTTCCCTTAATGAGATCCCCTGGGCTGAGCTTCGCGAACTGGCACGAAACGCCGCCGCCGCCTCGTACGCACCGTATTCGAAAGTTCACGTCGGGGCGGCGGGTTACACCACCGACGGTCGTTTTGCGACCGGCGCCAACGTGGAGAACGCCAGTTACGGCCTCACGCTGTGCGCCGAGTGTTCACTCGTGAGCGATCTGATCCGCCTCGGTGGCGGGCGTCTCGCCGCGGTGGCGATCGTCGCGGGTGATCAGCAGCCCATTGCCCCGTGCGGACGCTGTCGACAGCTGTTATTCGAACACGGCGGCGGCGGACTTCTCATCGACTACGGCCTCGACGAGAGGCCCCGCCACTTGCACGAGTTGCTGCCCGACGCCTTCGGTCCCGACGATCTGAGAGCGAGGAAAAGCGCGTGAGCTCTTTCTCGGCGGTCGACGTCATCGCCGCGAAGCGCGACGGCGCCACGCTGAGGGACGACGCCATCGTGTGGATCCTTGACGCCTACGTGAAGGGTGACGTCGCCGAGGAACAGATGTCCGCGCTGCTGATGGCCATTTTCTTTAACGGTCTGAACCCGCACGAACTGTTGACGTGGACCGACTGCATGATCGCGTCGGGCGAGCGCCTGAACCTGCAGGGCCTCTCGCGTCCGACGGTTGACAAGCATTCAACGGGCGGGGTCGGCGACAAGATTTCCCTGATCCTGGCGCCGCTGGTCGCGGCGTGCGGGGCGGCGGTGCCTCAGCTGTCGGGTCGAGGACTCGGCCACACGGGTGGCACGCTCGACAAACTGGAAACCATCCCCGGCTGGCGGGCGTTTCTCACCAACGACGAGATGCGCGATCAGCTCGAACGAGTGGGCGCGGTCATCTGCGCCGCCGGACAGGGACTCGCCCCCGTTGATCGAAAGCTGTACGCACTGCGAGACGTCACGGGAACCGTGGAGTCGATTCCGCTCATCTCCTCGTCAATCATGTCCAAGAAGATCGCCGAGGGCACCGCGGCGCTCGTGCTCGACGTGAAGGTGGGCCGCGGCGCCTTCATCAAGACCATCGACCGGGCCCGTGAACTCGCGGCCACCATGGTGTCGCTCGGTTCCAGCCACGGCGTCGCCACCGTGGCCCAGCTCACGTCAATGGACCAGCCCCTCGGTCGGGCCGTTGGCAACGCCCTCGAGGTCACCGAATCGGTTGAAGTCCTGCACGGTCGTGGTCCGCTCGATGTTCGAGAGGTGACGCTCGGGCTTGCGCGCACCATGCTCGAACTCGTGGGCATCCACGAAGACCCCGCGGCGAAGCTGGATGACGGTTCGGCCTACGAGGTCTATCGCCAGATGATCACGGCCCAGGGTGGTGATCCAGACGCGACGCTCGAAGTCGCCGAGCTCAAGGACGTCGTGCTGTCCCCCCAGGACGGAATCGTCCAGTCCGTCGACGCCCTCAACGTTGGGGTGACCGCGTGGCGTCTGGGCGCCGGACGGGCCCGCAAGGAAGACCCCGTGAGCGCCGGGGCGGGCGTGATGTGCCTCGTTCGAGAGGGCGACTACGTCGAGGCCGGTCAGCCTCTTTTTGAACTCTTCGCGGACGATGACGATCACCTCACGAGTGGTCGCGAGAGTATCTCGCACGCCGTCACGCTCGGAGAAGAACCGGCGAGGGGCGGTCGGATTCTGCTGGAGAAGATCTCTGCGAAGTGACGGGCAAGGTTGACTAGCCTTGGCCCATGCCTGGCGTCCCACTCACCCGAGAGCTGATTCAAAAGGCCCCCAAGGTGGTGCTGCACGAGCACCTTGACGGCGGCCTTCGACCGTCAACGGTGCTCGAACTGGCCCACGAGATCGGCTACAGGGGTCTGCCCACCAACGATCCCGACGAACTTCGCGACTGGTTCGTCGCTGACACGCCCGGCAGCGACCTCGTGCGCTATCTCGAGGGCTTTTCCCACACCACGGCGGTCATGCAGACCAAGGATCAGATCGAACGCGTGGCCAGTGAGGGCGCAATCGATCTCGCCCGTGATGGGGTGGTCTACGCCGAGATTCGCTTCGCTCCCGAACTGCACACCGGACGGGGCCTGACCCTCGAGCAGATCGTCGAGGCCGTGCTCACCGGCTTCAACCACGGGGTCCAGCAAGCGGCGCTCGAGGGACACACCATCATCGTGCGAACCATCCTCTCGGCCATGCGTCAAAACAATCGCAGCGAAGAGATCGCCCGACTGGCCGTGACGTTTCGCGATGCGGGCGTCTGCGGCTTTGACATCGCGGGGCCCGAGGACGGGTTCCCGCCGACGGAGCACCTGAGCGCCTTTCACCTCATTCAGCGCGAGAACTTTCACATGACCGTTCACGCGGGCGAGGCGTTCGGGCTTCCGTCCATCTGGGAGGCCGTCCAGTTCTGTGACGCCGAGCGCTTGGGCCACGGCGTTCGAATCGTCGACGACATCACTCGCGTCGGTGAGCACTACGAACTGGGCCGCCTGGCGAGTTACATCCGGGACCGTCGAATCCCGCTCGAAGTGTGCCCGACGTCGAACGTGCACACCGGTGCCGCGTCCTCAATCGCGACCCACCCCATTGAGCTGCTTCGCCAGCTCAGGTTCCGTGTCACGCTCAATACCGATAACCGACTGATGAGCGGCATCACAATGAGCAGCGAGTTTGCGGCGTGCGCGGCCGCGTTCAACTGGACCTTGGACGACATGGAGTGGCTGACGCTCAACGCCGCGAAGAGTTCGTTCTTCCAATTCGACCAGCGCTTGGCGATGATCAACACGGTCATCAAGCCGGGCTACGCGGCCCTTCGCCGGGCCTAGGGCTGCAGGAGCATCGCCAGATCATCGCGCACCGCGCCCAGTTGTGCCGCCGCGACGGCTCGATGCTGGCTGAGCGGCACCGCCTCATCTGGACGTGCTTTTATCTCCATGTAGGCCTTCAACTTCGGTTCGGTGCCCGACGGACGCACCACGACCCTGCCGAGAGAACCCAGTTGAAACAACACCCCGTCAGTCGGCGAGAGTCCGTTCCAACCCTTCGCGAGGTCGACGAATTCGCTTACCGCTAGTCCCCCCAACTTCGAAGGAGGGTCCGCGCGCAGTCGCTCGACAACGCCACGAATCGCGACGGCGCCGGTTGGCCCCTCGGCACGAAGTGATAGCTGACCTCCGGCGTGAACGCCGAAGCGACGCTCGATCTCGTCCAAGCGATCAAGGAGCGACTTGCCCTGTCGTGAGAGTTCGTGGGCCAAGTGGCAGATCGCGAGGGCGGCGGACATCCCGTCCTTGTCCCCCACCAGTGGATCGACGGCGAATCCCAGGGCCTCTTCGTAGCCGAAGCGGAGGACCCCGTCACCGGCCGCTCGTGAGATCCATTTGAAACCGGTCAACGTCGCGACGAAGCGAACGTTCGCGCTCTTCGCCATCTCTTCGAGCATCGTCGACGAAACAATCGTCGTCGCCACGACATCGCGTTCGTCGGTCATCCCTTCGAGCAGCGCTGAGGCCAGCAGCCACCCGATCTCGTCACCGCGCAACGTGCGCCATCCACCGTCGTCACGCACCGCCACCCCCAATCGGTCCGCGTCAGGGTCATTGGCGATCACCAGCGATGACGAGGTCTCGCTGGCTCGAGACATCGCGAGGTCCAAAGCGCCCGGCTCTTCGGGATTAGGAAATGGCAGCGTGGGAAACCGTCCGTCGGGTGCGAACTGCCTTTCGACGACCGCCACTGATCGAAAGCCTGCCCCCTCGAAAAGTGCGGTCATGATTTCGCCCCCCACACCGTGCAGCGGCGTGTACGTAATCCTCAGGCCGCTGCCCCCCGCAACGCGGAATCTTCCGACAAAATGCTCCCGGTAGGCGTCCAGGACCTTCTCGGCCACCACGTGATGCAGCTTGCTCGATCGGTCCCCCAATACCGGAGTACCGGCGTCGCGCGCGTAACGCTCGACGATTGCGTCGTTCGGGGCGATGATCTGGCGTCCGTCGGGTCCGAACAACTTGTAACCGTTGTCCCGGGGCGGATTGTGGCTCGCGGTGATCATGATCCCCGCGCCGGCGCGCAGGGCCTTCACGCCGTAGGCCACCAAGGGCGTCGGAAGCGGGCGGGGCATCTCGTGGACCGTGACGCCGGCACCCAGCAACACCGCGACAACCTCGTCATTGAACTTCTCGGACCCGTGTCGGGCATCGCGCCCGACGACCACGCCGCGAGAAGGCTCGACGCCGATCTCCTGCAGCCACGCGACGACTCCCTGGGTGGCGCGACGAACCGTGTAACGATTCATCCCCGCGGGGCCCGCCATCACCGGACCGCGAAGTCCCGCGGTCCCGAAACTCAAGTGCGAGGCGAAGCGACGATTCAACTCGTCCTCGTTGCCCTCGTCCAGCAGTTGACGAAGGGTCGATCGATCCCCTTCATCAGGATCGTTGGTAATCCACTCCTCGACGTGGCGAATCAGCTCTGGGTTCACAGGACCCGCACGAGTTGACTCAGCAGTGCCCCGAGCGGGCCAGAGGCGTTCTGGCCCGCCTCGAGCACCTCCGAATGATTGAGCGGCGCCGACGAGACCCCCGCCGCCAAGTTCGAGATCAGGCTGAGGCCCAGGACCTCCGCGCCGAGATGACGCGCCGCGATCGCTTCGAGCACCGTGGACATCCCCACCAGCGTCGCGCCCATCGACTTGGCCATGGTGATCTCGGCGGGGGTTTCGTAGTGAGGTCCACGAAAGCCCGCGTAGACGCCTTCACCAAGAGCCGGTGCCGCGTGCTTCACCACGCCGCGCAGGCGAGCGCTGTAGAGGTCGGTCAGGTCGACGAAGCGTGCACCGTATCCCTCGGGCGGCGCCGCGCCCTCCATGGGCGAGGTCGACGTGAGATTAATGTGGTCGCGAATGACCACGACGGTGCCGGCGCCCTGGGCGGGGTCGATGCCACCGCAGGCGTTGGTGAGGACAATCGTCTTGGCCCCCGCGGCGACGACGGTGCGCACCGGATGAACCACTTGGTGGGCGGTATTGCCCTCGTAGAGATGTACGCGCCCCGCCACCAGGGCGACCCTTCGTCCGTTCACGTCGAGCGAGACGATCTGACCACTGTGGCCGGCGACGGTGGGCGCGACGAAACCAGAGAGCGTTGACGTGGGAACTTCGCTCGTGGGCGTGCCGAGCGCCGCGGCACCCTCCTTCCAACCCGATCCCAGGACAATGGCGATGTCGTAGGCGTCGAACCCGCTCTTCTCGCGGAGCTCATTCGCCGCGAGCTGGGCCAATTCGTAGGGATTCGTCATCACTGTCCAATCGTGTGCCATACGGTCGATGTCTCGATGAAGGCGCGTAGTCGGCGAGTCGAGTCGGCGCCATCGCCGTCGCGGGGACGAAACACTCGCTTGATCGAAGAAGCGGCGGCGGCGTTGAGATCGTTCGCCGCGTCACCGGTGACGCCAGAGAGATCGATACCGTCAACGTCTTCGTGCGACGCCAGCGTGGGGGCGAGCTCACTGGTGATTCCGGTCACGACGTTCAGCACGCCCGCCGGGAAGTCCGAGGTGGCGCTCATTTCACCCAGCAGCACGCCCGGGATCGGGCGTCGTTCGCTCGCCACCACGATCACGGCGTTGCCGGCGGCGATGGGGGCGAGCGCCGCGTCGACGAAACCCTCCAGCGACGACTCCTGTGACGCGATGATGCCGACGACGCCGCTCGGGATCGGGAGCGAGAAATTGAAGAACGGACCCGCCACCGGATTTGCTCCGCCGTATACCTGGGCAATCTTGTCGGTCCAGCCCGCGTACCAGACCACTCGGTCAATCGCGCGCGCGACGCTCCTCTCCGCTTTCTTGATGCTGAGTCCCTCGGCGAGGGCGACGTGTTCTGCGAGCTCCGCCCGACGTGCTTCAGCCATTTCAGCGAGACGGTAGATGACCTGGCCGCGGTTGTACGCGCTCGAACCCCACCACTTGACCTGCGCAACTCGAGCGGCCGCCACCGCGTCTCGAAGGTCCTTGCGTGAACCCTGGGCCATGTTCGCTACGAACTCGCCACCCGCGGAGGCGACTTCGTAACTGCGGCCCGACTCCGAGCGCGGAAAAGCCCCGTTGATGAGCAGCTTGTAGGTCTTTCGAACGTCGAGACGACTGTCAGACATCGAGGTACGCCTCCAGACCGTGACGCCCGCCTTCGCGGCCAAATCCTGATTCGCGAACGCCACCGAAGGGACTCGTCGGATCGAAACGGTTGTAGGTGTTCGCCCAGATCACGCCGGCGCGCAGTCGCTGGGCGACCCAGAGGGTTCGACTCCCCTTCTCGCTCCAGACGCCGCACGCGAGCCCGTAACTGGAGTTGTTGGCTTTGGCGACCGCTTCTTCGGGAGTGCGGAACGTCAGCACCGAAAGGACCGGTCCGAAGATCTCCTCGCGAGCGATGCGGTGGGACTGGGACACGTCGGCGAACACCGTGGGCGCGAACCAGTAGCCCTTGTCGGGGAGCTCGCACGAACTCGTGTAGCGCGTCGCGCCCTCGCCCTCGCCGAACGCGGTGAGCTCTTGGATGCGGGCCAGTTGGGCGGCCGAATTGATCGCTCCCACGTCGGTGTTCTTGTCCATCGGGTCACCGACACGCAGCTGCTCCACGCGACGGACCAGTCGGCGAAGGACTTCGTCGGCGACCGACTCTTGCACGAGGAGCCGCGAACCGGCGCAACAAACGTGACCCTGGTTGAAGAAGATCCCGTCAATGACGCCTTCGATCATCTCGTCAATCGGAGCGTCTTCGAAGACAATGTTTGCGCCCTTGCCGCCGAGTTCGAGGGTGAGTCGCTTCTGACTTGACGCGACGCGCTGTTGAATCAGTCGGCCCACGGCGGTCGAACCGGTGAAGGCTATCTTGTCCACTCCGGCGTGCTCAACCAGCGCGGCGCCCGTCGAACCGTCACCGGTGACGATATTGACGACCCCCGGTGGCAGCTCGGCCTGCTGGAGGATCTCGGCGAGCAACAAGGCGCTGAGCGGGGTCGTCTCGGCGGGCTTCAAAACGCACGTGTTACCCGCTGCGAGCGCCGGTGCGAGCTTCCACGCGGCCATCAAGAGCGGGAAGTTCCATGGGATGATCTGACCCGCGACGCCAATGGGCCGGGGGTTCGCCCCGAATCCCGCGTGGCCGAGCTTGTCCGCCCAGCCGGCGTAGTAGAAGAAATGGGCCGCGGCCAGGGGAATGTCGATGTCGCGCGATTCGCGAATGGGCTTTCCGTTGTCGAGGGTCTCCACGACCGCCAACTCACGGGCCCTCTCCTGGATCAACCGAGCAATGCGAAAGAGGTACTTCGAACGCTCGGCCCCGGTGGTCTTGGACCACACCGTCTCGTAGGCGCGGCGGGCCGCTTGGACTGCGTGGTCCACGTCGGCGTTGCTCGCCTGGGCGACCGTCGCCAAAACCTCCTCGTTCGCCGGATTGAGTGTGACGAACTGCTCGTGCTGCGAAGGGTCGCTGAACGAACCATCGATGAACAGCCCGTAACTCGACTTGAGCCGGGCAATCGACGCCGACTCGGGAGCCGGGTCGTACTCGAGTGAACCCAATCGCGAGTTCGCCGGAATCTTCTCCGTCATGTCAGTCCCCGCTGAATTCATCGGGTCGAACGTACGCCCCGCGTCGCTGCTTGAGCCGTTGCATCAAGAGATCGTTGAGAAGCGACGACGCGCCGAAGCGAAACAGGTGAGGGGTAAGCCACGTCGAGCCCGTCGTCTCGTTGACGAGAACCAGGTACTTCATCGCGTCCTTCGTGGTGCGAATCCCGCCCGCAACCTTGACGCCCACGATCCGGCCCGTGGTTTCGGCGTAGTCGCGAACCGCCTCGAGCATGACCAGGGCCACGGGTGTTGTCGCGTTCACCGAGACCTTGCCCGTGGAGGTCTTGATGAAGTCCGCACCGCCCAGCATCGCGAGCCAGCTCGCCCGGCGCACGTTGTCGTAGGTCACCAGCTCGCCGGTCTCCAGGATGACCTTCAGGTGCGCGTCGCCGCACGCCCCCTTCACCGCGACGATTTCTTCAAAGGCCTGTCCCAGGCGCCCAGAGAGGAACGCCCCGCGGTCGATCACCATGTCGATCTCGTCAGCGCCCGCGGCGAGCGCCTCGCGGACATCGAGCAGCTTCACGGCGAGTGACGCACGTCCCGACGGGAAGGCGGTCGCGACCGACGCGACCGCCACCGGGGCGCTGCCCAACACCGATCGAGCGTGGGCGACGAGATCCGGGTACACGCACACCGCGGCGACCGACGGCACGGTGAGGTCGCGAGGGTCGGGTCGAAGAGCTTTGGCGCAGAGGGAACTCACGCGACCGGGGGTGTCGGCACCTTCGAGAGTGGTCAGATCCACCATCGAAATCGCCAAATCAATCGCGGCCATCTTGGTGGACTTCTTTATTGAACGAGTAGCGAGTTTGGCGGCGCGCGCCTCGAGCCCCACCGCGTCGACGCCAGAAAGTGCCGTCAGGAGCGCGCGTAGTTGCGTCTCGGATTCAATAGCCGGGGCGGCGCTCGATGCGGGAATCTTGACACCGTAGTCATCGTTGCCGACGAGGCGAAGAGGCGCGGTACTCACCTCGATAACGCTAGCAACGAACCGCCGCGAAAGCGCAAACGCCGGACTTAGTGGAAGGTGGGCAGCTGGTTCGCCGCCAAGCGGGCGGCGAACGTCGGAGCGGCGGCGTCCTTCGGGCTCACGATGGGTTCGCCGCTGACGGACCACGGGACACTGATCTCGGTGTCGAAGGGGTAGATCTCCAATTCGACCTGCGCGTTGAATGGCGACGACAACAGGTACGAGAGCGCCGCATTCTCGCTGGTGACGCAAAAGCCGTGCGCCACCCCCGCCGGGAGCAGCACCGAACGACCCTCGCCCGCACCGAGGTGAACTACCTCCACTCGACCGAAGGACGGCGAACCAACGCGAATATCGACGATGACGTCATCCAGCTCCCCGTAGACGCACGTCACAACCTTGGCCTGACCCTCGGGTGCCAGCGAGTAGTGGAGACCGCGTACGACGTCGCGGCTCGACATCGAAAGATTGGCCTGTTGCGCCTGGAACGAAACGCCCGCGGCTTCAAAGTCGTTGAGTTTGAACCACTCGCGAAAGAATCCGCGGTCGTCGCCGTGGACCGGCGACTCGAGCACGAAGAGTCCAGGAATCGTAAGTTCGGTCAACTTCATGGGTTTTCCTCCTTCAGCGGCCGCCACCACTCTTCGTTGTCGTGATACCACTTGACGGTTGCCGCGAGCCCCTCTTCGAAGCTCACGCGAGGTTCGTAGCCGAGTTCCTCCCTGATCTTGGAGCAGTCCACCGAGTAGCGCCGATCATGACCGAGCCGGTCGGCCACGGGCTCGATCTTTGACTCGTCGCTCCCGCAGAGTTTGAGCAGTCGATGCGTCAGCTCCTCGTTGGTCAGCTCGGTGCCGCCGCCGATGTTGTAGATCTCACCGGCGCGACCGTTCTCCAGGACGAGCAGGATCCCCTGGCAGTGGTCGTCAACGTGCAACCAGTCGCGCACGTTCAACCCGTCACCGTACAGCGGGACGTTTCGCCCATCGCTCAAGTTCGTCACGAAGAGGGGTATAAGTTTCTCGGGATACTGGCGCGGTCCGTAGTTGTTCGAACATCTGGTCACCATGACCGGCAGAGCGAAGGTCCGGTGATACGCGAGCGCCGCCAAATCCGAACCGGCCTTGCTCGACGAGTACGGCGAGTTCGGCTCGAGGAGGTGGTCCTCGCGCCACGATCCCTCCGCAATGGTTCCGTAGACCTCGTCGGTGGAGATGTGCACGAAACGCTCCACGTGACCGCGGCGCGCGCTTTCAAGAAGCTGTTGGGTGCCCAGCACATTCGTTTCGTAAAATGGCCGCGCACCGGTGATGGAACGGTCGACGTGGCTCTCCGCGGCGAAGTGGACGACCGCGTGGGCACCACGAAGCAGATCGTCGGTGATGTCACCGTCCAGAATCGATCCCTGCACGAAGCGGACCCGCGAGTCGAGGAGAGCCTGGGTCATGTTCTCGCGACGTCCCGAGTACGTCAGCGCGTCGAGCACGACTATTTCGTCGTAGTCGAGACGTTCGGCCTGTTCGAGAAATAGTTCGGTGAATCGAGAGCCGATGAACCCCGCCGCTCCGGTTATCACAACGCGCATAGAGGTACCTCGGCCTTTAGAAAGGGGTCTTGACACTCCTATACTAATGGAGTGAAGGGAATCATTCTGGCCGGAGGCAGCGGGACGCGGCTGTACCCCATCACGCGCGCGGTATCGAAGCAACTGCTGCCGATCTACGACAAGCCAATGATTTACTACCCGCTCAGCACCTTGATGCTCAGCGGACTTCGTGAAATCCTCCTCATAACGACCCCGCACGATCAGGACGCCTTCCAGCGACTCCTCGGTGACGGATCCCAGTTCGGCATTCGGATCACCTACATCATCCAAGACGAGCCGAACGGGCTCGCCCAAGCGTTGATACTCGGTGAAGAGTTCCTGGACGGCGACAAGTGCGCCCTCATTCTCGGCGACAATCTCTTCTACGGTCCCGGACTGGGCACGCACCTTCGCCAGAACCTGGATGTGCAGGGCGCCCTCATCTTCGCCTACGAGGTGAGCGACCCCTCGGCCTACGGCGTCGTGGAATTCGACGACGAGGGCAGAGTCATCTCGATCGAGGAGAAGCCCGCCGCGCCCAAGAGCAACTACGCGGTGCCGGGCATCTACTTCTACGACGAACGCGCCTCGAAGCTGGCGCACGGACTTACGCCGAGCGCGCGTGGTGAACTCGAAATCACCGCGCTCAATAATGCGTACCTCGAGATGGGCGAACTGAGGGTTGAAGTCCTCTCGCGCGCCACCACGTGGCTCGACACCGGTACCCACGAATCGCTCTATGAAGCCGGTGGGCTCATTCGCACGCTTCAGCACCGCAACGGCTTTCGCATAGGCGACGTAGAGCAAATCAGTCGCGATCAAGGATGGACCTAGTAGGCGACCATCTTTCATTCTCGCCTCGTTGAGGTGTCGGTGAACGACGGAGCAGCGCTCGCTGCCCGTTCAGGATATTCGCGTCACCGGTCCTCAGTTGACTCGTCGAGTCGCAGCGCGGACGACTGAGTCGCTTCACCGTGGACGACCAAAGGAACCGGGGTACCCCCGCGGTTCGCGGCGCGAGCGCCAGCAGCCGAAGGATTAGGAGCCGGTGCATGACCCTCTCCAAATTTCCGTTCTTGCTAGTGCCTTTGGAGCCGTTGGAGCTTCGACGCGCAACACGCTGAATCCCGATGCGAATGGGATGCCATGGAGTTCGTGACTCGCCAGCTTCTGCGCTTCAGACCGGCGTTCGCATTCCGTTATCATTCGTGCGAAAGAGGAGTGCCGTGCGGTATTTCAGGCTCAATGGAATCTAGGGTTGGCACTCAATGAGGTCGCCTTGGCGCGGTCGATCGAACGGGTGTCGGCGACACCGCATCGTCTTCAGTGCCTCTCTTCTCTTACTCGTCGCGACATTTGCCTTTCCAGGTGTTCTGATCACCACGCAAAGTGCCGGAGCGGATCAAGCGCGGCCGCTCGTCCAAACTCCTCTTTTCGCAGTCGGACTCGCGCGATGCACTTTCGTCGATCACACGCGCCCCGTGATCAACTACTCCACGACGCCCTTTTCAGTCTTGTCAACAAGTCGCACTCTCGCCACCGAAATACGGTATCCAACCCAGTTGGTCGCGGGCGGGCCAAACCAAATAGTTGGAGCGCCTCCGGTTGAACGCAGCGGCGGCTATCCAATGATCGTCTTCGCCCATGGTTACGACGTGACTCCTGACACGTACGCAGCCCTGTTGGATTCGTGGGCGCGAGCGGGCTTCGTCGTTGTAGCGCCCTTCTTTCCCGACGAGAAATCATCGGAGGTCGCTGCGCAGCACGGTGCAAACACCGAGGGTGACCTGGCGAACGAACCTGGCGATCTCGCCTTTGTGACCAAGGCGGTTCTCCAAGCATCGACGAGCGAGTCAGCAGCTTGCCCCATCGTCGACGGTCTCGTGCAGGCCTCCGAGATCGCGCTCGCAGGGCACTCCGACGGTGCAACAGCAGTTGGAATGCTCGCATACGACCACGGTGATGACCCTCAAGGCATCAACTACGCCAACTTGCGCACTGGAGTCGACTACCGTGCCGTCATCATTCTGTCGGGTGCAGAGAATACCGCCCAATCGTATGCAACCGAGGCCAGTCGACCCGATCTTCTCGTGATCCACAGTCTCACCGATCAGTGCAATCCGATTCGTAACGACGTGAAACTCTACGACGACATTCATCAACCGAACAAGTGGTTCCTCGAGCTACGCACCGCCCATCATCTTCCCCCGTTCGATGGCGCCGACGTGCCCGCCTTCAGGGTGGTGGCTGCAACGTCAATTCGGTTCCTACAGCTGTCGCTTCAAGGCGCGCCGCCTTCGACCAGTCTCCTTGCCTACGGGAATGAGCAACCTTCGATTGCACGGATGTACAGCAATGGACTCGGACCGACACTAAACAACCCGCCGAGATTGGTGCAGAGCTGCGGTCCGAATTGACATTGCTGCCACTACTGGTTGGAGAAGATCTGGCGAAGCGGTTCGTCCATGAGGACCCTGCACCGCCTCGAGATTTCCTCGGACCTTCCGGCTCCGGTAGAGCCACCGACCAACTGGTCGCTGGCAACGAGCTGAGTCACTCCGAGCGAACCTCGCCGAGCGACCCTTCGAACTCCTCCAATAAATCGAAGAATCGATCAGGATCCACAAGGTGCGGGTAGTGGCCGAGGCCTTCCCACTGCTCGACGCGCGAGTCATCGATGAGATCGCACAACCATTGCTCGTAACCCTCACCCGGGTCGGTGCCGTGCAGCGAGAGATAGGGCACCGTGATCGCGCTCGCCAACGAGTCGACCATGGCCTCGAGGTCTTCGGCTTCCGCGTCGAGTACCGCGGCCCAGATGGCGAGCACCACTTCTTGATCGGCGCGGCGCAGCGACGCTAACCGCTCCCACTCCTCATCGTCGAGCTGCCCACGCATCTCCTCGAACACCATCGTCATCACCTGTTGGAACGCGTCGTCGTCGCCGCGTAACATCGATTCGATCGATTGCAGGGTCGCTTGGAAGTCGTCGAGCCGCATGGGCTGATCGATGTTGACGACACCGCAGCACGGGTACATCGCGGCGTACGCGCTCACGACCGTACCGCCAAGGGAGTGGCCTACGAGCAGCGGATTCTCGATTCCCAGCGCTTCGACCACTTCGTGCACGTCAGACGCGAGGGTGATCACGTCGTAGGGTTCCGACGCCTCGGACTCTCCGTGACCGCGCAGATCCACCGCGAGCACGTCGTGGGAGCTGGCGAGTCGCTCCAGAAGGGGGTCCCAGGACCGACGCGATTCCGTGATTCCGTGCACGAGCACGATTGGAGTTCCTTCGCCACCGCGTTCAAATTCAAGCATCTGGACTTTCTAGCACCCGCTGCATGCAGAATCCGGTCGGGCCCCGGCGACCGAGCTACTCGACCTCGCAGATCATCTCGATCTCCACCGCGATATCGAAGGGGAGTTCAGCCACTCCAACGGCCGAGCGGGCGTGGCTGCCGATCTGCTTGCCGAAGATCTCGACGAGCACGTCGGAGCAGCCGTCGATGACTTGGGGGGTCTGATTGAAACCCGGAGCGCAGTTCACCATCCCGAGCACCTTGACTATTCGCGTGACGCGGTCGAGCGAGCCGAGCTCACGTCGAATCGTGTGCACCAGGTTAAGCGCCACCAGTCGCGCCGCATCGCGCGCCTCGGCGACGGTCACGTCGGCTCCGACCTTGCCGATCCTCACCGTCCCGTCGAGGTCGTAAGGACCGTGCCCGGCGAGAAAGAGCAGATTCCCCGACCGTACCGACATCAGATAGTTCGCCACGGGTGTCGAGGCGGCCGGCAGCGTGATCCCTAATTCAATGATTCGTCCTTCGGCACCCATTCGATCGACTCCCGTCGTTGATTCCTCAACAAAGTAGCGGGTGGAATGATCGCCACGACGCACACGACCTGAATTGGACCACTTCCCATTGGCGAGCGCGCAATGTGGGTAGCATCGAAATGAAGTTCGGGTGGAGGTACTCACTCAACGCACGAAAGCGAGAACCGGTTCGATGAGCGAATTCGAGGAGTGGGCCAGCGCCACCTATCGCCAGTCACACATCGACGTCGATCCCGAGGACTACGCCCTCATCGCGTCGATCTACACCGGCATTATCTCCCAACTCAATGCGCTCGACCACATTGATCTCGAGAAGTTCCCCGCGGTCGGGATGGACTTGCGTCACGCGCCCAAGTCATCATGAGTCATCCGCAGGACTGGACCCTCCGCCAACAGGCCGAGGCCCTCCGTCGCGGTGAGCTCAACGCGCGTGAACTCTTGGACGTGACGATTGCGCGAATCATCGAGCGCGACGCGCTCATCAACTCGACGCCGGTCATTTTCGAAGAGAGCAGTCGCGAAGCGCTGCGCCAGGCACCGGCGGGTCCGCTGCACGGGGTGCCGATCACGGTGAAGGACATGTTCTCCCTGCCGTGGCGAGCCGCGCGCAACGGCACCACCATCGACCTCATTCCCGCCGGCGCCTCCGGTCCCTATCGCAACCTTCGCGATTCGGGCGTCGTGGTAGTCGGCATTGCCAATCAGCACGAGCTGGGCCTGGGATCGACGGGAACGCAGTCCGCGTACGGACCAATGAAGAACCCCTGGAGTCCGCAGAATTGCGCCGGGGGATCGTCCGGCGGGAGTGCCGCGGCGGTATCGGCCCGACTCGTTGCGGGAAGCCTCGCCAGCGATAGCGCCGGATCGACCAGGCTGCCCGCCTCCTACTGCGGCGTCGTTGGCCTCAAACTGACCTACGGCGCAGTGCCGTACGACGGCTACTTCGGAGCCGCGACCACCTTCAGCGCGCCCGGCGTGATAACGAGGGACGGCGGGGACGCGAGACTGCTCGCCTCCGCACTTCTGCAACGTCCACTTCCCCAGCAGAGCGGCAGTGGACTGCGCGTGGGCGTTATCCGAGATCCCTTCTGGAGCGACGCCGACGCGCAGGTCGCGGCGGCCGGCGAGCAGGCGCTCCGCTCCGCTGGCTGGCACGTCATCGAGGTGCACCTCGAACATCTGGAACTCGCCGGCGCGGCGTTCCTCAGTCGCCTCATGGCCGAAGCCGGCGTACCGTCGAACGAACTACTGGCCACCTTGAGCCCACCGACGAGGTCGATCGTTCTCGCTGGAATGCTCGCTCCCGCTCGCTTCATCCCGCGAGCCGATCGGGTGCGCGGCGCGATTCGCAACTCACTCGCGAAGGCTCTGCACACGGTGGACTTCCTCTGCTGGCCAACGACGCCGGCCCCCGCGCCAGCGTTAGACGAGTCGTCGGTGAATCTTCCGTCCGGACGCGTACTCACGGACATGGCAAACGTGCGCCACACCCTTCTCTCGAATTTGACCGGCGTACCGGGCATATCCATCCCCATTGGCCTGCACTCATCGAAGTTGCCCATGGGCCTCCAGTTGCTCGCACCATGGGGCGGCGAGGCACGGTTGCTCGATGCGGCGGAGCATCTCGAACGAGCCACCGACCGCGAGTTTGTCGATCTCGTACCGCCGCTCGCTCGCTAGTCGACCGATCATCCATCTGGAAGCACCTCGTTGCACGAAGATGGATCAACGCCACCGCGGTGCCAGGGGCGAAGAAGTGTCAGCCTGCTCGTTCCAGGTAACTGCTCGGTAAGCCGGGCCGTCTCGTCGCCTCGCCTAAAGTGACGATACCTTTCACTACTAGGAGACGTGCATGTCAACCGTTGCTGTTTCGACTCGACCAAGTCCCGTGCTGGCGGACCTGGTTCCCTCCACCCTCATCGCCGACGTCGCACTCGTCACCGGGGCTGCGGTACTCGTTGGCTTGCTCGCCCAGATCTCGATCCACATTCCCCAGACCCCGGTGCCCATCACCGGCCAGACACTCGGCGTCCTGCTCGCCGGTTCGGCGCTCGGGTGGCGTCGAGCCAGTTTGGCGATGAGCCTGTACCTGGTGGCCGGACTCGCGGGCGTTCCGTGGTTTGCCGGCCACGCCAGCGGCTACCCCGCGGCGTCGTTCGGCTACTTGCTCGGATTCGTCGCCACCGGCGCCCTGATGGGCTGGCTCGCGTCGAAGGGGGCGGACCGCAAGGTTCTTCGAACGGTGCTCGCAATGGTGGCCGGCGAAGTGCTCATCTACGCGATTGCCGTTCCGTGGCTCGCGGTAGACCTCCACGTCTCGCTGCTGAAAGCCCTGACCCTCGGCATGACGCCATTCATCGCAGGCGACATCATCAAGGCGGCGCTGTGCGGTGTGGCCCTGCCTTCGGCGTGGCGCCTCGTCGATCACACTTCGAAACGGTAACCGCCTCGAAGTGTGCAAACGCCAGCCTCGAGGCTGGCGTTTGCACATCAGGCCGGATAGCCCAGACGATTCGCCTCCGCTCCGTGGATGAGGCGTTTGTGGATGCCGAGCACTTTGCGGTTCAGCGTCGCGTACTTGTCGGCGACACCAACGGCATGGCCGAGCACTTCGTCCTCGCTCGCCACCGCTTCGACGATGCCGTGGGCGCGGGCGTCCTGTCCCGAGAAGCGGTGCGCGGTGGTAGCTGCGATGATTGCCGTCGACCGAGGAAGCCGATTCTCGAGGATCGACCACAGCCGCTCGTTCAGAGGAAGCCCGATCTCGACCTCGTTCATGCACCAGTAGCCTCGATCGGCGCGCATGACCCGGTAGTCAAAGGCGCACGAGATGAGGGCGCCTCCGGCGAAAGTGTGGCCGTTCAAGGCCGCCACCGTGTAGGCCGGAAAGACGAGCAGGCGACCAATTAGCCGGTTGAGCTCGTCGATGGTCGAGCCGTGTTCGGAGGGATTGGCGGCGAATCGCTCGAGATCGAGACCATTGCAGAAGAACTTTCCGTGACCGGTGAGCACGATCGCCAGGGGACCGTCCAACGTCTCGAGCTCGTCGACTATCTCGTGAAGACGCTGGAGCGAGTCGAGGTTGATTCGATTCTCCCCCTCGTTCCACGTAATGACCGCTACCGGACCCTCTTGCGTGACAGATATATCCATACAAGGAGCATACGACGGGCCCGAAACCGCCCGAGTAAGTTAGCCACTGTGAGCGATAGCAGCCAGCCAACACCCGAACCCGACGTCTCGGCGGAGAACCCGGTTTCCGAACATTGGGTCTGGGTCGGACCCCATCGTCCGCCGTGCCCGCGCGTGCTGTTCGAGCACATGACCGCCAACTGGGATGTGGCGGCGGCGAGCTCGGACGTGCATCCCGCCAACTCCTTCAGCGCCGCACGGCGAAAGAAGCTCGGCGAACACTTCACCGGAAAGACGCTGGTGATCCCGACGGGAACGCCCAAGGTGCGCGCGAACGACACCGACTACCGATTCCGCGCCGGGACTGACTTCTTCTACCTCACCGGCTGCTCCGAGCCCGACGCCGTGCTGGTGATCGCCCCGAGCGCCGCCGGACCGCGCTCAACGCTCTACGTGCCGCATCGCCGCGACCACCACACCCACGAATTCTTCACCGACGCCCGCTACGGTGAGCTCTGGGTCGGACCGCGCCGTGGCGTAGGCGAGGCCGCCTCGTTCTACGAGATTGAATCCGCGCCGCTCGAGTACCTGGAAAAGGATCTGGCGTCGCTCGGCGCCACCCAGGTGTTGACGCTGCGCGGCTTTGACGCGACCATCGATTCGCTGGTCGAGGCGAATGTCGCCGACGAGCAGATAGCCATTACCCTCAGCGAGCACCGCCTGGTGAAGGACGACTTCGAGATCGCCCAACTGCAGATGGCCATCGAGTACACGGTGAGGGGCTTCGAGGACGTGGTTCGCGCGCTGCCCGTCGCCGAGGGGCGTGGCGAGCGGGTGATCGAGGGCGTCTTCAACCTTCGCGCACGCGTCGAGGGCAACGACGTGGGCTACGACACCATCGCCGCCAGCGGATCACACGCCACCATCCTGCACTGGACCAGAAACGACGGAGCGGTTCGACGCGGTGACATGCTGCTGCTCGACGCCGGCGTCGAATGCCAGAATCTCTACACCGCCGACGTCACGCGCACGATGCCCGTGAGCGGCACGTTCTCGCCCGCCCAGCGGCGCATCTACGAGCTGGTGTTGCGCGCCCAAGAAGCCGGCATCGGCGCGGTGAAGCCGGGCGTGCCATTCATGGCGGCGAACGACGCGGCGATGAGAGTCCTGGCGGAGGGGCTGCACGAACTGGGGATCTTGAAAGAGGACCCCGAGACGGCCCTTCGCCGCGACCGCCAACTGCACCGCCGCTACACCCTGCACGGCGTGAGCCACATGCTCGGCATCGACGTGCACGACTGCGCGAACGCCCGCAACGAGCAGTATCTGGGCGACCTCTTCGAGGGCTACGTCCTCACCGTCGAGCCCGGCCTCTACTTCCAGGCGAACGACCTCACCGTCCCCGAGGAGTACCGGGGGATCGGCGTGCGTATCGAGGACGACGTCCTCGTCACGAAAACGGGGGCGAAGAACCTCTCCGCGGCCCTTCCGCGCAGTCCCGATGGCGTCGAGGCGTGGATGGCCGAGCTCTGGTCGCGCGGACCGGTCGACCTCGGCCTCTAAAGAGCTAGCACACCCTCATCGGAATGCGGCGGGGCCCGCGGACCTGGCCCTGCGCCCACGTGACGTCATTCGACTCGTCGATCTCAAACGTCGGATAGCGCTTGATGAACTCCTCGAGCGCCACTCGAAGTTCGAGTCGAGCCAGGTTCGAGCCCGCACAGCGGTGAATGCCGAGGCCGAAGGCGGCGTGCCGATTGACCGCGCGGTCGATGATGAACTTGTCGGCGTCCTTGAAGGCCGCCGGATCGCGGTTGGCCGCGGGAAAGCCGAGGAGTATCCAATCGTCCTTCTTCATGGGACAGCCGGCGTAGTCCATGTCCTCCTTGACCAGGCGAGCCATCGTGACCGGCGCGTAGAAGCGCAGGAACTCCTCGACCGCGAGCGCCATGAGGTCGGGCTCGTTCACCAGACGCGCGAGGTCATCGGGATGGGTCGCCAGGTGCCACAGCGACGATCCAATGGCGGACCACGTGGTGTCGATGCCCGCGATAAGGATCAGGACCATCGAGCCGCGCACGTGCTCGGGCGCCAGTTTCTGGCCGTTCACGTCAACGTTCAATAAGTAACTCGTGAGGTCGTCACGCGGGTTCGCGATATGGTCCTCGATCTGCTCGGTGAAGTACTCGGCCATTGGCAGCAGCATCGGCCCGCGCACCTCGGGGTCGAGGTCAATGAGGTCGAGCACGATGTGCACGAAATCGCGGAATCGATCACCGTCCTCGGGAGGAAAGCCCAGCATGTGCGAGATGACACCGGGCGGGATGAACTGGGCGTACTCGACGCCCGCGTCGATCAGTTCGCGACCCTCGAGGTTGTCCAAGTGCTCGCGGCAGAGGGCTCGAATCTGAGGTTCGAGGGCGTGCACGGGGCCCGGCGCGAACGCCGGTAGAAGGAGCCGGCGGGCCACCTGGTGGAACGGCGGATCCGACGTGATGGGCGGTGCCGCGCCCATCGGTGCGGGTGGGGCGTTCTCGGGAAACTTGTTCTTTGAGACGACAACCTGGCGGCTGGTGAAGTGCTCGGTGTCGTTCGCGATCGCCGACACGACCTCGTGGGTCGTGGGAAACCACCCGCCGCCGTAGCGCTCGGTGTGGGCGACGGGGCAGCGTGCGCGAAGGTCCTCCCAGATCGGATACGGATTGCTGACCCACTGCGGATCGGTGTGATCCCAGTCGGTCGCGAAATCGACCACCGGCTCCTTGTCAGTCATCTGCTCCCCCTGGCTTATGACCGCTGAACATCAGCGTGACGGCTTACTTGAGAATACGAAACGGCAGGTTACGCGCTCCGCGAACCTGGCCCTGCGCCCACGTCACCGCGTCAGCGTCAACCAGCTCGAAGCGCGGATAGCGCTTGATGAACTCCTCGAGCGCCACTCGAAGCTCAAGGCGGGCGAGGTTCGAGCCCGCACAGCGGTGGATGCCGAGGCCGAAGGCGACGTGGCGATTCTCCGCGCGGTCGATGATGAACTTGTCGGCGTCGACGAAGACATCCGGGTCGCGGTTGGCCGCGGGAAATCCGAGCAGTATCCAGTCGTCCTGTTTCATGGGACACCCGAGGTAGTCCATGTCGTGCTTGACGAGGCGAGCCATCGTGACCGGGGCGTAGAAGCGCAGGAACTCCTCGATCGCCACGGGCATCAACTCGGGCTCGTTCACCAGCCGCGCGAGGTCGTCGGGATGCGTCGAGAGGTGCCACAGCGACGACGCAATCGCGGACCACGACGTGTCGATTCCCGCCACCAGCGTCAAGATCATGGTGCCAAAGACGTGTTCGAGGGCCAACTTCTGGCCCCCGATCTCGGCGTCCAGCAGATAACTCGTCAGATCGTTGGCCGGGTTGGCCTGGTGATCCTCGATCTGCCTGATGAAGTACTCCTCGATCGGGGCGAACGCCTCGATCCGCTCCTCTTCGGGCAGGTCAACCGCCTCAAGCACCACGTGGACGAACTCACGGAACAGGTCCTCGTCGGCCTCGGGAAAGCCGAGCATCTGTCGGATCACCGCCACCGGGATGAACTGCGTGAACTCCGAGCCGGCATTGATCTCCTCGCGGTTCCCGAGCGCATCGAGAAGTCGCACGCAAAGCGCACGAACCTGGGGTTCGAGTGCGTGTACCGGACCAGGCGCCAACGCCGGCAGGACGAGGCGCCGGGCAATCTGGTGGAACGGCGGGTCCGACGTGATGGGCGGCGCGAGACCAATAGGGGCCGGCGGATCCTCCTCGGTGGGACGACCGTTGCCGATGACCACGGATCGACTGGTGAAGTTCTCGGTGTCCTTGGCAATGGCGGAGACGCCCGCGTGCGTGACGGGGAACCACCCACCGCCGTAGCGATCCGTGTGCGCCACCGGACAGCGCTCGCGCAGGTCCTCCCAAATGGGGTACGGATCGGCCACCCACTGGGGATCGGTGTGATCCCAGTCGGTAGCGAAGTCTTCTACTGGGGGCTTGATGGTCATGCCTATTCCTCGATGAAGATGGCGTGTTCGGGGCAGTTCAATTGAGCGAGACGCGCGCTTTCCATGGTCTCGCTGTTGAGCACTCCGTCGCCGATGACGACGCCGTTGCCTAGATCATCAAAGTCAAAGATATTTGGCGCTATCGAAAAACACCGCCCCTGACCCTGACAGATATCTGCGTCAATAGTAACTTTCACGACCCCTCCTCCGTGTTGTTATGGAGACCCTACTACCGAGTAACTAGTTAGGACATGAGGGTATGGGGTTGCCAACCGGTGCTAGTGGCGAAGTGGGTTCCCACCAGCCGGGCGGTCTCGTCCGCCATGGCAAGCTGACCAACCGAGAGGGCGAAGTCGTGCCAGAAATCGGGGAACTCGCGCACTCGTATCTGTTCGAGTCCCAGGGCGCCGAGGCGCCGGGCGTCGGGAGCCAGTATGTCATCGCTGCCCCCGATCACCAACGTGGGTGGCATGTGCTCCCACGGGCCCAGCAGCGGCGACACCTCGCGGTTCGCCAGATCGTCGCCGGCGTAGGCCTCGGCACACGCCGCTAACCACTCGGGTGAAAGCAGCGGGTCTCGCGCCACCAGATCTGCGTCGTGGCTGCGATCGACGCTGAGATCCAGCCACGGCGACAGCAGGACGAGCGCCCGCACCCCGTGGTCGTTGCGCTGCAGTGCACTCGCGAGGGCGCCCGCGCCGGCGGAGTCGCCGAAGGCAACAACGGTGCGACCCGCCAAGCTTCGAAGCACCGCTCCCACGTCATCCACGGCCGCCGGCGCGCGATGCTCGGGGGCCAGCCGGTAGTTGACGCCCAGCACCGGCGCCTCGAGCGACGCGGCGAGATACGAGCACAGCGCGTAGCCCATCGACGCCGATCCCACGCAATAGCCGCCGCCGTGCACGTAGACAATGGCGCGGCTCTTCTGGTAGTTCGTCGGCGTCATCCGCTCGCACGCGACGCCGCCAATCGTCACGTTCTCGACGTCGACGTTGAACAGTGGCCGGGTGGCGATGGTCGCGGCGCGAAGACGCCTGCGCTGCTTCGTCCATGGAACGTCGGGGCGAAAGACGAGTCGACGAACCGCTCGAAGTCCCAAGCGCTGCACGTGAGGAGGAGTTCGAACGCTCATCCGCGCTACAGCGTCTCGATCTCTTCGCGACTGATGCCCAGGAAATACAGCACCGCGTCCAGGTACGGCACCGACAGGGCGGCGTCGGCGTGCTCTCGCACGACGGGCTTCGCGTTGAAGGCGATCCCGAGCCCGGCGACCGAAATCATGTCGATGTCGTTGGCCCCGTCACCCACCGCCACGGTCTGCTCGAGAGGAACGCCGACTTCACTCGCGAAGCGCTCGAGCGCCCGGGCCTTTGCCGCGCGGTCGACAATCGGCGCGGCCAGCCGACCGGTTAACTTGCCGTCCTTGATCTCGAGCCGGTTCGCTTCGAGGTAGTCAACGTGAAGCTCGGCGAGCAGGGGCGCGAGCACCTCGACGAATCCACCCGACACCACCGCTGGCACGTAACCCAGGCGGTGCAGCGTGTGCAGCAGCGTACGAGCGCCGGGCGTGAGCTTCAGTTTGGCCCGGACGTCATCGATCACGGACTCGGGAAGTCCCGCCAACAACGCGACGCGACGGCGAAGCGACTCGGCGAAGTCGATCTCGCCGGCCATGGCGGCTTCGGTGATCTTGGAGACCTCCCGCGCGCACCCGCCAGCGTCGGCGAGCAGATCAATCACCTCGTGCTGGAGCAGGGTGGAGTCCGCATCCATGACGACCAAGTGTTTTGCCCGACGGTGAAGACCGGCGCGCTGCACCGCCAGGTCCAGACCCGCGTCCTTCGCAACGGACGCCAACGCCTCACGCAGACCGGTCTTCTCCGGGCCACGAACGACCAGTTCGTAGCAGTCAACGGGGTAGCTCGCCAGGTGAACAATCCGCTCGCAGGTTGAATCGCTGCGCGCGATAGCGCCAAAGATCTGCTCGAGTTGGTCGGCGCTGATCGACGGGGCGAGCAGGGTCACGAGCAGCCTTCCACCGTGGACAACGTCACTCGGCGTCACTAACTCCACGGTCGCGCTGATTCCTTCGCCGACGATGTTGCGCTCGTGAAGCGCCTCTTCAATCTCTCGCACCCGCACCGAGCTGTCGACGACGATCTCGGCGCAGAGCACCAACGTCCCGCGAATGGTGATCTGGGCCACGTCAATCACGTGGGCGTTGCTGACGCTGAGCGACGAAAGGGCGGCGAATAGTTCAGCGCCGACGCCGACCCGGTCCGGTCCGCTGACGGTGACGAGATAGGTCGACTTGGTCATGCAAAGAGCGTAGAGGGTGCGACGACCCCTCCTACCTCAATCGTCTTCGTTCGAACGAAGCTCGCGAACTTCGATGACGTGCACATCCGTACGCGCGTCAAAGGTCCAGAGCGTGGGCAGGGCGGCGGCGACAACCCCCACCGAACCCGTGCAAGCGAGACCACCGAAGGTGAGCGAAAATCGCAGCGTGGTCCACGCCGCCATCACACCGGCGCGGAACTGGCCCGCCGTGGGTCCCAAGGAGTAGGAGATCATCTCGATGCCCGCCATGCGTCCACGCATCTCGGGCGGTATTGACTCGTTCCACATGGTCGTACGAAATATTCCGCTGATCGCATCGGCGCCGCCGCCAATCGCGAGACCGAGCAGCACCAGCCACATCGACGCGGAGTACCCGAAGAGAGCAATGCCGAGGCCCCACAGCGCCGCGGCGAAGATCACCGCCCGCCCGTATCTATGGACTTTTCGAGTCCACGCGGACGTCAAGGTCGCGAGCAGCGCGCCGGCGGGCAGACCGCACAGCAGGAGTGCGAGCGCGTACGTCTCGTGGAACCGCTCGGCGACGAAGGGCAGCATCACGACCGGGAAGGCCAGAATCATTGCCAAGAGGTCAATCACGTACGTGCCAACGATGTCGGGGCGCGAAAGCGCGTAACGGAGCCCCGAGGTCATCGCCGCTATGTCGCCCCCGTCGAACGACGGACTCGCCACCGTGGCACGTAGCGAGAACAGCAGGAGCAGCGAGCACGCGAAGGTGACCAGATTTGCCGCGTACACCGACGCCGGACCAACCGCCACCGCGACCAATCCCCCCAATGCCGGACCAATGATCGAGGCGGTGGTGTAGCGAATGTTGGCGAGCGTCGACGCGGCCCGCTGTAGTTCGTGGGGCACGAACATCTGATTGAGCGCCTCGATGCTCGGGCGCTGCAGGCTCGACGCTCCCGCGGCCACCACGGCGTCGGCGTAGAGGACCCAGACCTGGGGGTGCTTCAGCAGCGCGTTGATGAGCAGAACCGCGGTCGACGCCATCAGCAACTGCTCCATCGAGATAATGAGCCGACGTCGATTCAAACGGTCGGCGAGCACACCGCCGTAGAGTCCGAACACCACCAGCGGGACGAGTTCGACGAGACCGAGCGCACCAACCTCCAAAGGCGAGTGCGTCAGATTCTTCAGTTGAAACGGGACAGTGATATAGGTCGCTTGGCTGCCGAGCGCGGTGACGAATCCCGCGATGTAGAGGCGACGGTACTGCTTGGAGACGCGAAGTGGCGTGAGATCAACGCCGAGTCGTGGTGCACTCACGCCTGAGCCGCTCCGGGTTGCCATCCGTTCGCGGGGTCGTAGTGTCGAAGGATCTTCGCCGGTACTCCACCGAGCACCACGTGATCGGGAAACGTACCCCTGACGACTGCTCCCGCGGCGACGACAGTGTTTCGACCCAGCACCGTGCCGGGCAGTATCACCACGTTGGCGCCGAGCCAACTACCCGATCCGATCCGCACCGCCGCTTCTTGAGGGTCCTGCCAGCCCACCGGTGCGTCGGGGTCTTCGTAGGAGTGGTTCTGGTCGGTGATGTACACGTAGGGACCCGTTTGAATCTCGTCGCCGAGCTCGATTGACCAGTGACCGATGATGTGGGACCCCCGGCCAATGATGCACTTGCGACCAATCGTCACGGTCGGGCACGCCAGCATCTCCTGATCGCCGCTCATCCCCGCGGCGAGACAGACGTTGGGTCCGACGAGTGTCTCGTCGCCAATGGAGAGATAGCGCTCGTTGTAGACAACACCCTGGGGCGCCATAAGGGCCGCGCGGTCCCCAAAGTAGTGGAACCTCTTCGCGTAGGGATCGTTCGGGCCGACCGTGGCAACTTCGTTTATGTAGCGGCGCGTTCGTCGAATCCAGGCACCCAACAACTGACGGCAACGAATGCGCAGACTCACTCGAGTCACGCTACCTTCAACTGATCGCAAGACATCAACCGCGATACGTCGGCGTCGGTAACTCCACGCCCTCGGGACCAGCGAACGACATCCGAGACACCGCGCATCACTTCTCTCGTAGAGCGCCGCGCCGCTTCAACTTCAAGGGCCGCCAACTACCCGTCTCTGCAAACTCCGTCCGTCGCCTCACGGCGCCCGGCCAGCTCGCCAGAGCTCCCCTAGTCGAGCGAGATTGGTGTGTCGATGTCAATATTGGTTTCGTCGAGCGCGCCGACCACATCGGGCGCGAGCGCGTTCGCCAAGTGTTCGCGGACGCGACCGTCAATCTCGGCCATGGTCTGAGGGTTCTCGCGCAAGAAGTTCTTCACGTTCTCGCGACCCTGGCCCATCTGCTCGCCCTCGTAGGTGAACCACGCGCCGGCCTTCTTCACGAAGCCCAACTCGACGGCGACGTCAAGCACCGAACCTTCGCGACTGATGCCCTGGCCGTACATGATGTCGAACTCCGCCTGCTTGAACGGAGCGGCGCACTTGTTCTTGACGACCTTCACACGGGTGCGGTTCCCGACGACCTCGGTGCCGTCCTTGATCGACTCGATGCGTCGGATGTCGAGGCGGATCGACGCGTAGAACTTCAGGGCTCGCCCACCGGGCGTCACCTCGGGCGACCCGTACATGACGCCGATCTTCTCGCGCAGCTGGTTGATGAATATCGCGACGGTGTTGGACTTCGAAAGTCCGCCCGTCAACTTGCGAAGGGCCTGGCTCATCAGACGCGCCTGGAGACCAACGTGACTGTCGCCCATGTCGCCCTCGATCTCCGCGCGTGGCGTGAGAGCGGCCACCGAGTCGATGACAATGACGTCCAGCGCGCCGGAGCGGATCAACATGTCGCAGATTTCGAGCGCCTGCTCACCGGTATCGGGTTGGCTGATAAGCAGGTCGTCCACGTTGACGCCGATGGCGCGGGCGTACACCGGGTCCATGGCGTGCTCGGCATCGATATAGGCACAGACACCACCGTTACGCTGCGCTTCAGCGACCACGTGCATGGCGAGCGTCGACTTGCCCGATGACTCGGGACCGTACAGCTCGACGATGCGGCCTCGTGGAAGACCACCGATTCCTAGAGCCATGTCGAGGGCGAGCGCACCGGTGGGAATTGATTCGATATTCATGTGCATGTTCTCACCCATACGCATGATCGATCCCTTACCGAACTGCTTCTCGATCTGCCCGAGGGCAGCTTCGAGGGCCTTTGCGCGATCGTCGGTTGCCATTGCATTCTCCTTGTTCTTTGTCATCGAGGGCACGTTATGTGTCTCCTGTGACATCGGTCGGTCTCCACCTGGCACTTAGGTTATACGAACAACTGTTCGTAATGTGGAGTTTCTGGCCTTCTTCCAATAATTAGTCCCAAATAGGTAAAATTGTGGGACTGTCGCGGAGAACTTGGCGTCAGTCCACCAGAGCCTGGTACACCAGCCGTTGTAGTTCCCGGCGAATCGGATAGGTACTGCTCGGAAGCAACTGCGTGAAGAAGCCAACGGTCAGGTCCTCGACGGGGTCGACCCAGAAGGCCGTCGACGCCGCGCCACCCCACGCGAAACTCCCTTCAGAGGTGAGACTCTTGTTCGCTACGCGGTTCGTCACGACCGAGAAGCCGAGCCCGAAGCCAATTCCGGCGAAGTCCGTCTCGGCGAACAAGCCAGTCGCGAACGCCTCGAGGTCAAGATTTCCCGGCAGGTGATTCTGCGTCATCAGTTCGAGCGTGCGGCTCGACACCAAACGAACACCATCCAGCTCTCCTGCGCCGAGCAACATCTTCATGAATCGGTTGTAGTCGTGCGCGGTGGAGAGGAGACCTCCTCCGCCGCTGAGCAGTTGCGGTGGGTGCATCGCACTCTCCGCCCAGGCTTCGTTCGCAACGGCACTGCCTTTATGTGGCATGTACAGCATGGAGAGACGATCACGATCCCCTTCGCCACACTGCCAGTCGGTCTCGTTCATTCCCAACGGGGCGAGGATCCGTTCGCGAAAGAACACGTCGAGGGACTGTCCGCTCCAAATCTCGACGAGTCGACCGAGTACATCGGTGGCCACCGAGTAGTTCCAGGCGCTTCCGGGCTGAAAGACCAATGGGCTCGTGCACGCGTCGTGGACCAGCTGCTCCAGGTCAGCGCCCTTCGCGTATCCCCATTCGTAACCCTTGGCTCGATAGATCGCGTCCACCGGGTGCGTGTTCTGAAAGCCGTAGGTCAGTCCGCTCGTGTGCGACAACAGGTGGTGGATTCGAACCGGTTCGGCGGCGGGCACCGTCGTTGGGGCCGCCGGAGGACCCGAAAGGTACACGCGCGGGTTTTGCAGTTCTTCAATCCACTTTCCGGCGTCATCAGTCAGATCGAAGAGTCCCTCCTCGTAGAGCATCATCACGGCGATCGACGTAATCGGCTTGGTCATTGAATACATGCGCCAGATGGTGTCGTCGGTTACTTCGAGCCCCTTCTCGCGGTTGCGATGTCCCGCCTTGCCGGTCCAGACCAGTTCTCCGCCTCGCGATACCGTCGCGAGCCACCCCGCCAAACGCCGATCCGCGATGTAAGCGTCGAAGTGGGTCTGGATTCTCTCCAGGCGCGTGGGATCAAGGCCCATCTCCCACGCATCAACTCGAATTTCTAGCGACGACATATCCACCTCCGGTTGCCCTGAGTCGAGACTACGTGAGAAGCGAGCGGGCTAACTCAGTCTGTCGAGGGCCCGACGAAGAGCGTCGAGGGCGCTGATGGCGCTATAGCTTCTAATCCTCGGGCGGTCTCCCGGCAGGCGCAGGGCCACCTCTTCAACGTCATCACCAATGGCGATCCCCACGAAGACCGTGCCGGCGGGCTGGCCATCTTGTTCTTCGGGCCCCGCGACGCCGGTCACACTGAGTCCGATGTCCGAACCCAGCACCCGACGAACGCCCACGGCCATGGCTCTGGCGGCGTCGCCACTCACCACCGGCCCGCGCGGTACGCCCAGGAGATCGAACTTCACCTCGGAGGCGTAGCTGACGACGCCGCCGCGGAACCACCTCGAGGCGCCCGCGATGTTGACGAGGCGACTGGCGATCAGCCCGCCGGTCACTGACTCCGCCACCCCTAAGGTCAGGCCCCGCTGGAGAAGTCGCGTGGCAATGGCGTCCTCCATCGACTCGTCATCGACGCCGAAGATGATGTCGCCGAGTCGGTCGTTGACGAGGAGGCGCACCTGACGCTCCTCGTTCTCGAGCAACGTCCGGGCGTGCTGGGCGTCGTCGCCGCGCGCGGTCACTCGAACCTTGATCCCCTCGATCCCCGAGGCGAGAAAGGCGATCGTGACGCGGCCGTCGTCGCTCAGCGCTTCAAAACGCTCACCTATCGCCTCGGCGAGGGCTGATTCGCTCGCTCCCCACGTGCGCAGCACCCGACTCGTGATCACCGAGGTCCGCCCGCCAGCGCGCTCGCGAGCCAAGAGGTCGGGCAAGATAGCGCGCTCGAACATGTCAGCCATCTCATAAGGCACGCCCGGCACCGCGTAGACCACTTTTTGGCCCACCGGGCAGATCAGTCCCGGCGCGGTGCCTCTGGTCTGGGCGATGATCGACGCCCCTCGAGGAACGTCGGCTTGGAGCAAGTTGTTGTCGGGCATCGTACGGCCACGACTGCCGAACATTTTGCGGATCGCGTCCACGATCTCTTCGCGGCGTTCGAGCGGAACGTTCATCACCTCGGCGAGCGCCGCGCGCGTGATGTCGTCCTGGGTGGGGCCCAACCCTCCGCACACAATGACGGCGTCGCTGCGGGCGAGGGCCGTTCGAAAAGCCAGCACAATTCGCTCGTGATTGTCACCCACGTGCTGGTGAAAGTGCGAGGCGATTCCATTCGCGGCCAACTGCTCGCCCAGCCACTGCGAGTTGGTGTCGGGGATCTGCCCGAGCAACAACTCTGTACCGACCGCAACTATTTCAACTCGCACTCGCCAAGACCTTCTTGCCGTCAACGTAGTAGCGCCATCCGGTGTAGATCGTCATGACCGCCGCCACCCAGATTGTGGTGACGCCGATCCACTGGTGATGCGCGGTGAGCGGCAGCACGCAGAAGGCGATGGCCCAGTCCTGGACGAAGGTCTTCCACTTGGCGATCCGGCTCGCGGGAATTGATACACCCTTCTTGGCCGCCTTCGAGCGGTACACGCTCATCCAGATCTCGCGCAGCGTGATGATGACCGCCGGAACGATGAAACTCTTCAGGCCGTGGGGCTGCGAGATAATGAGCGCGTAAAGTCCCCCGAGCACGATGACCTTGTCGGCGAGAGGATCGAGAAACGCTCCCGACGTGGTGGTGCCGTGACGACGGGCCACGATGCCGTCGAAGTAGTCCGACGCCGCCGCGACAAAACCAACCAGTGAGGTCCACCACGAAATGCGGTCGACCACGATCATGTAGATGAAGAGCGGTGAGACGAGCAGGCGGAACGCCGTCATCAGATTCGCCGGCGTGAGCAGCGCGGACTCGCCGTAGGTGCGCTCATCGGTTCTCATACCCGCACCCCCTCCAAGTCCGTTCCGTGGCTCGCCACGATGTCACATTCAACCATCGAGCCCACGCTAAGTGACGAATCAACCATGACGATGCCATCAATTTCTGGGCACTCTCGGACACTACGTCCAACTCCGGGCGAGTCGATCAGTAGCCGCTGGCGGGTGCCCACGAGCGCGTCACGGCGCCGGGCGGTGATGGAGTCCTGCAGCTCACTGACCTCACGAAGGCGCTCGAGCGCCAGTTCGTGCGGCACCTGACCCTCGAGGTCGTTGGCGTAGGTTCCTTCCTCGCGAGAAAAGGTGAAGAATCCAGCCCAGTCTAGTTGCGCCTCTTCGACGAACTCCAGGAGTTCGCGCTGGTCGTCCTCGCTCTCGCCCGGGTACCCCAGGATGAACGATGAGCGGAACGTTGCGTCGGGATCGGCCGCGCGGATTGCTTCGATTCGCTCGAGGAACCTGCTCGAGTCACCCCAGCGACGCATGGCGCGAAGCATCGAGCGCGAGGCGTGCTGCAACGAGAGGTCGAAATAGGGGACGCCGGTCTCGAGGATCGTCTCGATGAGACCACTCGTGAGACCCGAGGGGTAGAGGTACAAGAGACGGACTCGCTCGATCTCGCGGCTCAGTGTCCTCGTAAGGTCGATCAGCGGTTGCGTCCCTCCCTCGTCGAGCACCTCGACGGCTTCGCCCCTGCCCGCGCGTCGGCGGTCGTGACCCCAACTCGCGAGGTCTTGGGCGATGAGCACCAACTCCTTGACGCCGCCTTCAACGAGCGCACGAGCTTCGCTCAGAATCTCATCGGTCGAGCGCGATCGTTGGTCGCCGCGAAAGGACGGGATCGCGCAGAACCCGCAGCGACGATCGCAGCCCTCGGCAATCTTGACGTACGCCCACGGCGTGCTGGTCTTCGGCCGCGGCAAGTTCAAGAGGTCGAACGAAGGAGTCGGTCGCTTGCGCAACGTCACCGGCGTCGAGGGCGTCGAGAGGGAGTCGGTCAGACTCTCACCAAAGCCTGCGACGAGGTCGACCTCGGGTAGCGCCGCGGAGAGCTCGTCGCCGTAACGCTCGGCCATGCATCCGGTGACGACGAGTCGCGCGCCGCGGTGCTTGCGATCAGCGAGTTCCAGCACCGTTTCAATTGATTCTTCGCGCGCCGCTTCAATGAACGCGCACGTATTGGCAACGACTAAATCTGCCTCTTCGGCGCAGGTCGCGAGGTCGTAGCCCTGGGACTCCAAGAGTCCCGCCAATTTGTCAGAGTCCACGTGGTTCTTGGGGCATCCCAGTGTCTCGATCCAGTACCGCAAGAACATCTCCTCTTTACATGTCAACACCGAGCGCTGGGCGCTCGGTGTTGATGGCGGAGAGGGAGGGATTCGAACCCTCGGGCCCACTTTCGCAGGCCGCATTCTTAGCAGGAATGTGGTTTAAACCGAACTCACCCACCTCTCCCGGCAGATTTATCTTAGTAAATAGGAGTTGGTGGGGGTAATTCTTTTATTTTCCCGAAAAGGACACCCTTGCGCGACGCTCACGCGATGTCTGTGGCGCCGCTCGGGGAAGTACTGCGGATTGCGTGGTGCGACGAGTCCGGACCACCCGCGACCCATCGATCCACGAAGAGAGCAGACGTTCTCGACGTTTCGACGATTTCGCTCACTTTCGGGTGACGACGTTGAAAGACGCTCGCGTCGCGTTTGCTCATAACGCGTCTCATCAGATCGAGTCTCACGAAAATGGAGCACTGATCGAAACTGGCACACCCGCACAGCTGAGTGCCAACCCAGCGAGAGACGGGGAAGTTGGCTGAGCGAGTGCGCTAGGAGGCCTGCGCGTGCAGATCGGGCAACTGCAGCACGAGGTCGAAGAGTTCCTGGTCGCGGTCCCACGTCAAGAGCTCGCGCACTTGCTCTAGCGGCAACCACACCAATTCGTCGACCTCTTCGTTGGGAGCGAACTCGCCCTCGTTCACCGACATGAGATAGTACGCAACGATCTTGGGCTTACCCTTGCGGTGCGTGTAGTTCGTCGTGCCGACGAACCTGACGACTCGACAGAACATGCCGGTCTCTTCGACGACCTCGCGCAGCGCCGCTTGTTCGAACGTCTCACCCGCGTCGAGTTTGCCCTTGGGGAACGTCCAATCACCGCGGGCCTCGCGGTAGATGCACGCGATTTCCACCCGACCGCCCAGAACAAAACGATGCACGATCCCGCCCGCCGCTCGAATGAGATCATTCGGTGCGTCCTTGGGAATAATCAGTTCACCGCTCAAGAGGTACACGTCGCTAACCGTAGGGGGAAAGTCATGGCTCTAAATGTCATATCACGAAGAGTTTGCCAAGAATTCACCTACGTAGAGTAGTAAGGATGTTTGCCACCGCTCTTCCACTTTTCTGGCGACTTGCCATCTTTCTTTTGGCGGGTGTCGGAGCGGGCATCGCCAACGGCATCGCCGGGGGCGGCACGTTCATAACGTTTCCCACCCTGCTCGCCACTGGCATTCAGGCTCTCCAGGCGAACGTCTCGACCTCGGTCGGCGTGCTGCCGAGCTATCTGGGCGGCATCAGGGGATTTCGCCATCAGATAGGCGGCCACGCCAAGCTCGTGCGTTCGCTGATTCCGTCGTGCCTCTTGGGCGCGTCGCTCGGCTGCGTTCTCTTGCTCACGGCATCGCCCGGAACTTTCCGGGCCGTCGTTCCCTGGCTGATCGGCGCCGGGACCCTGCTCTTTGCCCTCGCACCTCGGATCACGAAACGACTCGCCCATATCGATCACGCCCATCCCGGGCGGCGATGGACTCTCTACATCGGCGTCTTCATCGTCTCGATTTACGGGGGGTATTTTGGGGCGGGACTCGGAATTTTGCTGCTCGCGATCATGGCCATCACCCTGCCCTTCGAGATGCCAGAGCTTCAGGGGCTGCGCAACCTGCTGTCGCTCATTATCAACACTTGTGCCGCGATCATCTTCATATTCCGCGGTCATCTAGCCCTGGACGCGGTGTACATGTTGTTGATTGGCACGTTGATCGGCGGCTGGCTCGGGACGCTGCTCATCCAGCGTCTTTCACCAAAAGTGGTGCGAATACTCATCATTCTGATCGGAGCCGCCACCACCGTTCGCCTGGCCTGGTGACCAGTGGCAGAATCTCGATAATTTCACTAAGATTTATCGAATGAAGAAATTATTCTCATTCCCCAACCCCGTGAACGATGCGTCGGCCCGCACGGTCGCTCTCGGCGTGGTCACGATGTCGGTGGTCGCCTTTTTCACCAATCAGGCGTGGATTCTCGTCCCCCTGACGTACGGTTTTCTCGCCCGCGTGGCGACGGGTCCCACTCTTTCCCCACTCGGCCAGTTCGCGGTTCGCGTCTCGGGTCCTCGTATTACGGCGTGGCAGCGCTTCGTGCCGGGCCCGCCCAAGCGTTTCGCCCAAGGCATCGGTGCGGTGCTCACCGTGGCGGCGACCAGCGTGTGGCTGCTCGACAGCTGGTCGGTGGCTCGCTGGATCTTGCTACCGCTGATAGCTGCGGCGTCGCTCGAAGGGTTCCTCGGATACTGCCTGGGTTGCACCATCTTTGGCTGGCTCATACGCGCCGGACTCGTGCCCGAGTCAATCTGCGTCGAATGCGGGGATCTCTCCGCTCGCTACGCCGCGGCGGGCTACCCCCAAAGTTAAGAGTTATCTAACAGTTGTGTGAAGATTTTTCTTCACCTCGCCGCGAGGACCCACTCTTTCCTAGGCTGGAAGAATGCGACGCCCCTCACGCCTCTCAACGCTCACCCTGGTAGGACTCAGCATGACCATGGCCGCGTTCACCCTCGCGGTGACGCCAGCGCTCGCCAGCGAGCCCCGCGTCGTCGTCGCCGGGGTTTCGCCGGTCCCTTCCGCGGACAAGGTCGTCAACCGCGCGATCACCGCCTCCTTTGACGTCGTCTTACGCCAGCCCCACGAGGCCGCGCTCACGTCGTACATCGCGAGCCTCTCCGATACCGCCTCGCCCGACTACCACCACTACCTGACACCCGCCCAGTTCGCAAAGGATTTTGGCGCGACGGCCTCGTCGGTCTCCTCGGTGCGTTCCTATCTTTCCGGGTACGGCTTGAGGGTGGGGGGGCTGAGCAAGGGCCACGTCTTGTTGCACGTCAAGGGTCTGACCACTGACATCGCTCGCGCCTTTGACGCTTCGGTCGAAACCGTTCGCACCAGTGACGGGGTCTTGGCGGCGCAGTTCACGGCGAAGGCGACGATTCCCTCTTCACTCGCGCGCGACGTCACGAGCGTCGACGGTCTCTCGACGGTGACGTCGCCGTCCACTCCGGCAATCGTTTCGCACGCCGCCTCGCGCTCGACGACCGCCCAGGCTTGCCCCTCGGCGGGCAGCGGCACCGGCACCACACCGAACTCGCTCGGTGGTTACACCGTCCAGCAGCAGGCGCAGCTCTACGGGCTCAGCACCGCCTACGCGAGCGGGGACACCGGCGTCGGCCAAACGATCGCCGTCTACGAGCTCGGCCAGTACGACCAGAGCGACTTGGGTGTCTTCTTCACGTGTTACGCACTGACCCCGTCGATCACGCCCATCACCGTCGACAGCGGCATTTCAGCGGGCTACAACGTAGGGTCCAGCGCTGAAGAAGCGACGCTCGACGTCGAGGAGTCGGCGGCGCTGGCTCCGGGCGCGACCATCGACGTGTACGAGGGTCCAAACTCCGCGAACGGCCCGACCGACATCTACCAGCAGATCGCCGACAACAACACCGCGACGATCGTCACCACGTCGTGGGGCACGTGCGAAGGCGATCCGAGCGGCGACGCCACCGCCGAGCAGGCGATCTTTGAACAGATGGCCGCCCAGGGCCAGACCGTGGTCGCGGCGGCGGGCGACAGCGGATCCTCGGACTGCGCCGCCAATTCCGACGGGTTCGCGCCCAAGAATTTGGCCGTTGACGACCCGGCCTCACAGCCCTTCGTGACGGGCGTCGGTGGTCTGAGCATCTCCAGCATCAGCCCCTTCGCCGAGACGGTCTGGAACGCGGGCACGGGCAGCGGCGGTGCCGGCGGCGGCGGTGCATCGACGCTGTGGTCACGCCCCTCGTGGCAGAGCGCACCCGGGATCACCGCGGCTGACACCATGCGCATGGTGCCGGACCTCTCGGTGATGGCCGATCCGAACACTGGCTTCATCGAGTACTTCACCGGCTCGGACGGTGGACTTTGTCACCGAACTTGCGGAGCTGGTTGGAGCAGCATTGGCGGAACGTCCATTGGCTCGCCGCTCGTCAGCTCGCTCGTCGCGGTCGCCGCGCAGTCGTGCGCGGTGAGCCGTCTCGGTTTCATCAATCCGACGCTCTACTCCATGGCCACCGCCGGCGTCGGATTCAATGACGTCACGACCGGCAACAACGACCTCTACAACGCCGGCGGCTACGGCGCCGGCGTCGGCTACGACATGGCGTCGGGGCTCGGCAGCCCCGACGGCCCTGCCTTCATCGACGGTCTGTGCCCGGCGAAGCTGGATGCGGCCAAGAGCGCGTTCACGACGTCGAGCCAGAGTCCACCGATCAATTCCCCCGCAACCATCACCGCCGTCTTGAGGAACTCGAGCTCCACGCCAGTTGCCAACGCGATGGTCGACCTGAGCGCAACGGCAGCCTCCGGCACGATCGTGATTGACGGCGACGCAAGCAGCACCACCAGCGCGGGCGCGGCGACGTACCAGGCCAACTCGAATTCGTCGGGCACGGCGAGTTTTACCGTGACCTCGAACACCGCGGGCCCCGTCGTCGTGACCATCACCTACGCGAGCGCAACCCTGTACACCACGACGTTGAACTTCACTGCAGCGGCATCGACAACGCGCGCACCGGGCAAACCCACCATCCGGAGCCTCCGGCCGTTGGCCGGCGGATTCAAGCTCGTGGTGGCCCCGCCAGCTTCGAACGGCGGAAGCGCCATCACCCTGTATCAATACTCAATCAACTCGGGAAAGACGTGGTCCAACATCTCGAGAGCGGCCCGCAGCGTCACCGTGGGCCATCTGAGCAAGGTCCGCACGTACGTCGTCGTGGTGCGCGCACGAAACGTGGTGGGTACCGGAGCCACATCCGCGGCGTCGCGGGTGACGACACTTGCGTAGTTTCTTCGGTACTTCACAGGAGTTTCCAACGAGGGCACTCTCTTCGAACAATGACCACCTCTAGACTTTGATGAGGAGCACGCTCAAGAATTACCGGCGATCCAACCTCTACAAAGGATGCGCGTGAAGTTTCGACGAGCCGCATTGGTGGCGAACATAGTGTTGGTCGGATCGACTCTGCCGGTCGTCCTGCTTCCGGTCGCGACGCCGAACTCCGGCGCGGCGCTTCCCCTGTACCAGTTCGTGAACTCCGGCACCGGCCCGCTGCCGTGGAACGCGGTCTCCTTCGAGAGCGCAATCGATAACACGAAGATGCTGGGCAGTCCCCACGCGGTGAGCCAGGTTGGTGAAGCCGCGCTGACCTATCGAATGGCCAACTCCCAAATTGGTCTCTACGTGGCGAACGCCACCGGGGCTTCGACGTGGACCAACGTCTCGACGCTCGTCGATACACCCACCCCGGCGTCGGACCCCATTCCCTTTTTTGACCCGATGGGACTGCTGGACATCCTCTACGTGAGTACGTCGAATCACCTCATCTTGTTGTCGACCAACAGCGCCCGCGCTCCGAGGACCGACAAGATCGGCGAACCGGCGCCGTGGCATCCTTGGATTAGCACCGACCTGACGCTGGAGACCGGGGTCGGCGTGGCGACCGGCCTGCCCAGTGTGCACGTGAGCGGTTTCAACGGATTCATTGCTTTTCGATCGCTGACCGACGCCGCCGAAGTGATCCCTCTCAACTGGATACTCGGCCAACGTGTTCCTTCGCTGAGTAGCGGAGCCGTCAATGTCTCGAGCGTCACATCGGTGGGCCCGATATCCAACGATCCCGTAGCCCTGCCCGAAACCGAAGGCGCCTTCGCCGCGACGACCGCCGCGGGGAGTCTCGAGGTCTTCGCGAATACCGGCACGACCACCAGTACGTGGAGCGCACAGAATCTCACCTCGTTGACGTCAGCGTCCGCGAGCGTCGGTGCTCTGGCCGTCGCGAGCACCGCCGTCACCACCTACGTCGCCGCACTCAACGCCAGCGGTGGCGTCGAACTCTACGCCACGCCTGACTCGACCTTCACTCCCCTGATCGCCGCGGCGCACGCCGCGGCGCCCGCACCTTCGACGTGGACGGCCGTCGGCGTCACGGCGAGCGCCACCGGTGCCCCGCCCCTCGACGGCACGATTTACATGAACGCGTCGCCAACCCAGCTATCGATTGCGGGCCAGGCGACGAACTGGGGCGACCTCTTCGTCTTAACGAGCACGATCGGCACCACCACGTGGAGCGCCACTGACGTTTCGGCGACCGGCGGCACCTCGGCTCGAACCGTAGGACCCGGCGTCACCGGGATGACGATTGGCTCAACCCTCGACCTCTTCGCCGCGGGCGTGAGCTCACCTCCGCCTCAAGGGGTGGGTCTCTACGCAATACCCTCGAAGGACTGGGGTACCGCCATCACCAACGGCTGGCCCATCATCAGCGGCACCGGTGGACTGGGCACGCGAAGCGCGCCCTGGGTCGGGTTCACCTCGACGACGAATGTCGTCACGTCACCGGACTTTCTCATGGGCCAGAGCATCTACAACGCCCACAAACGAGTGACCTGGCTCTCTTTCTGGACCGTGAGCGGGCCGCTCGCGAACGAGCAGCAAACCCCGGCCACGTACTACAGCCACGGTTTCGCCGCCGGCGCGTGGGTCGCCACCCAGATCGATCAGTATCGCAGCCTCGGCGTCGGGCTGAAGCCGGACTGGGTGATCTTTGACCCCGAGGGCTATCCGGACAACCACTCGGGCCTCGACGCCCCGGGGGGCTCGTCCCAAGCCACCATGGCCCTCTACGCCACCCACTGGACGTCGATGCTGAGCGGCTGGTCCAGCGGCATATCCTCGGTCGATCCGTCATTGAAGGCCGGCGTCTACGCCTCACAGTCCGAGTACCGAAACTACGGACTCGTCAATCAGGCCATGCCGGTGTTCATGGCCGTGGCGTTCGCCCAGGGAGGACCGGTACCGGTCGCCGGAGCGAGCGGGAGCAACGTGCGCGGCTTCATCGCCTTTGACGCCAGTTGCACCCCAACGTCCACCCTGAAGTCCCAAGAGTCGACGTTGAAAAGCCCGCCCTGGTCGGGTCAGTTCAATACGCTCCAGTTCAATGCCGGCGTCTACTGCCCGCCGGCGTAGACGTAGTCTGGGAACGTGAGTAACTCCAACGAAACCTCCGGCGACAAGTCCCAAGACCTGCGATCACGCCTGAAGCAGTTCGCCCAGCCTCTCGTTGACTCGATCGATACCCGCCTGCGCGACCAGGTTGATCATCGCGTGGACGAGCGGGTCGACGCTTCGCTCTCGGCTCGACTCTCGGTCATTGAACGCGCGATCGCCGACTTGGACCGAGAACTGCGCGAACTGAAGGACCGGCTCGACTCTTAGGTCTTACCGTTTGCGCCTTGTCGCTGTTGGCGGTCACGTCGAATCACGAAACGAACCGTCAGCACGGTCAGCACCACCATGGCAACGATAAAAATTGAGAAGACCGCGACGAACACAGTGCCACGCTAGGCCGTGTTACAGGTCTGCGCAAGAGTTGTTCCATGACCACCTTGACAGATTCAACTCCGCGCTTTGTGGTCGACGCACTACGAGGCGAACGCCACCGCCGTCCGCTCGTGGACACCACGAGCGCCTCGGGTCTGCGCTCGATACTCGAGGACGGCATCTTCGACGTCCTCGGCGGTGAACGGCTCGGCGCGCCGCTCGTCATTCGCGCATCATCGCTTCGCCAGCTCGGCCAAAGCACCGATATCTCACTCTCCCCGTTCGCAAGAATTCGCGGAATCCTCGTGAATCAAATCCTTCGTCTGCTGAGCGTAGGTACCTCGGTGAAGTGTCCTTTCGACGACGCCCTTCGAGCGTGGCGTCTCGAAATCGGGTCCGGCGATCTGCTCGAGTACGTGGACCAGTTGGGCGGTGACGAACGGGCGCGACTCGAGACCGACGTGACCGCCCACTCGATCACCCTGGTGCGTTCACTCGGTCCGGTTCCCAGCCGCTGGCTTCCCCGCAGCGCCGTTCGCGCGACCCAGCAGCTGGGTGGGGGTGCGGTGATACTTCGCGACGTGATCGACCTCATGGTGGGCACCACCACCGGCGACGTCGCGAGCGTGGCCCTCTTTGACGTCACGACGTCGCCACTGGGTGAAGGCGCGGAACGCGCCATGCGCTATCACGCCCTCGTCCAGACTCTTCGAACGTCGCTCGTACCTCTTCGCACGTCAGCGTTCTCCACGGCCACCGGGGAGATGTGGTCGCTCGACGTCGACACCGAACTACTGGTGCGCAGTGCCCGCGAGGTTCTGGCGGCGCTCGAACTTCAACGAAGCGCATCATGAGCGCCCTTCTTCATCGCCGCTTCACGCGAAGCGATCTCAACGCGCTGATCGAAGATGCGCCCGCGACTCCGGTGACCCTCACCGACGATCATCGCCGCTCTCTCAGCGCGCGCTTTCGCGCGGTGCCGGGCAGCGAGCACCGTCGCCTCGACGCCTGGGCTGTCGAGCAGGCCGGGAGGGCCAGCCGCGCCTTTCGTTGGTCCCCGTCGACCGCCCGGCGAGTTCTCGGCGGCGGCGCCCTTCGCCGGATCGCTGTTCGTCCCACGCTCTCCATTGGCGAAGCCGTCAGCGACGAGATCACCGATCAACTCCTTCGAGCCGCCTCGGGCTACACCCGCGGGGGTTCTCTCAGCTCCTGGCTCGCGAGTACAACCGTGCCCGAGCTCGGACTCATCACCGCCGAAGCCCTCAACTGGGCCACCCTGGTGGCGGAGACCGCCGAGGGGATCGAGTGTGACTGGCGCGTTGCGCCCAGTGACGCGTTCTATGACGTGGCGAGCGCGAGGACAACGCTGCGGGGGCGCCGTGACCTCATGGTTGCCCGTGATGACCTTCGGGTGATAGTCCGCGTTCGAGCGGGCACTCCGGGTAAAAGCGCTGGTCCGGGGCTACGCAGTGACCTCACCATCGAGACGTTGGTCCATCCGCAGGGCCTAGCCCCGGCTCGATTCGTTGGGATATGGCCCGACGCCGGCCTGATGCTCAGCGTTGACGGTACTATGGGCGACCTTCGATGCGGAGCACGCGATCTGGTGCGCACCGCTGTCGCCCAGCACCGTTTTCGTGCTTTAATAGCGGCTTAGGATTTATCCACCGGCCACGCCTACTAGCGTGGTTCAGTCATGACACTACGTACTTCCCTTCGAAATATCGCTATCATCGCGCACGTTGACCACGGAAAAACCACCCTGGTCGACAAAATGCTGCGCCAAACCGGCTCCTTCACCGCCCACGAGGAAATGACCGACCGCGTTATGGACTCCGGTGACCTCGAGCGCGAAAAGGGCATCACGATCCTCGCGAAGAACACCGCCGTGAAGTGGAACGACCTCACGATCAACATCATCGACACGCCTGGTCACGCCGACTTTGGTGGCGAGGTTGAGCGCGGTTTGTCCATGGTGGACGCCGTCATCCTGCTCGTCGACGCCGCCGAGGGCCCCTTGCCCCAAACCCGTTTCGTCCTTCGCAAGACCCTCGAAAAGCGCCTTCCCGTCGTGCTGGTCATCAACAAGGTCGACCGCCCCGACGCACGAATCGCTGAAGTCGTCGAGGAGGTGGAGAACCTGTTCCTCGACCTCGACGCCGACGAGCACCAGATCTCGTTCCCGATCCTCTACGCGAGCGCCCGCCAGGGCTGGGCCTCGAAGAACCCCGAGGACACCGGCGGCGACCTCACCCCGCTCTTCGAGACAATCGCCAACTACGTGCCGGCCCCCGAGTACGAGGAGGGCCACGGCCTGCAGGCGCTCGTCTGCAACCTCGACGCCTCGCCGTACCTCGGCCGGCTCGCCCTGTGCCGCGTCATCAACGGCACGCTCGAGCGCGGCCAGCGCGTCGCGTGGTGCCGCATCGACGGCACCATCGAGCACGCCAAGATCACTGAACTCTTCATCACCGAGGCGCTCGAGCGCATCCCCGCCCAGAGCGCCGGACCCGGCGACATCGTGGCGGTCGCGGGCTTCGAGGACATCTTCATCGGCGAGACCCTCGCGGACCCGGAGAACCCCATCGCCCTCGAACCGCTGCACGTCGACGAGCCCAGCCTCTCGATGACCATCGGCATCAACACCTCGCCCCTCGCCGGCACCGAAGGCAAGTTGCTCACCGCACGCATGGTGAAGGACCGCCTCGACAAGGAACTCGTCGGCAACGTGTCACTGCGCGTGCTGCCCACCGAACGCCCCGACGCCTGGGAGGTTCAGGGACGAGGCGAGCTCCAACTCGCGATCCTCATCGAGACCATGCGCCGCGAGGGATTCGAACTCACCGTGGGCAAGCCCCAAGTCGTCACCAGGATGGTCGATGGCAAGCTGCACGAGCCGCTCGAGCACGTCACGATCGACGTCCACGAGGAGTTCGTCGGCGCGGTCACGACGCTGCTCGCCACTCGCAAGGGCACGATGATCGACATGGTCAACCACGGCACCGGCTGGGTCCGCCTCGAATGGCGCATCCCCGCGAGAGGACTGGTCGGCATCCGCACCGAGTTCATGACCGAGACCCGTGGCGGCGGCATGATGCACACCAACTTCGACGGCTACGCCCCCTGGTTCGGTGACATCCGCCTGCGCCAAAACGGCGTGCTCGTCGCGGACCGACGCGGCTACACCACGGCGAACGCCTTGATCGATCTGGAGAGCCGCGGCACGATGTTCGTCGGACCGGGCACCGAGGTTTTCGAGGGAATGATCGTTGGTGAGAACTCGCGTTCCGAAGAGATGAACGTGAACCCCACCAAAGAGAAGAAGCTCACCAACATGCGAGCGTCCGGCAGCGACCACACCGAGCGCATCACGCCCGCGACGATCCTGTCGCTCGAGCAGGCGCTCGAGTTCATCGCCGACGACGAGGCCGTCGAGGTCACGCCGAAGTCAGTTCGACTGCGCAAGATGATCCTCGACCAGCCGTCGCGCGCGCGCTCCCGCAAAAAGGGCTGAGCCGCCTTTCCACTAGAATCGTCCACGGAGGGATGACAGAGCGGACGAATGTACCGGTCTTGAAAACCGGCGTGGGCTTGCCCACCGTGGGTTCAAATCCCACTCCCTCCGCCCTGAAAATGGCCACTGACCCTTCGGTTGGTGGTCATTTTCGTTACCCGATGAATACGATCATTAGGAGAATGTCAGCTATGAAACTGCGTCGACGAGCTCACACGATGGTCGCCATCGCCCTGGGACTGTCACTCGCCGCAGTCGCGAGTTCGACGTCATCGGGGGCCGCGGGCACTGCGACCAGTTCGACCCTGGCGACGGTCCCTCGGCTGGAACGCCCCGCGGGAATGGTCATCGCGCCGAACGGGGTTCTCTTCATCGCGGACGAGCAGTTGAACCAGGTCATCGCTCGTCTCGCCGACGGCAAGCTGCTGGTCGTTGCCGGAACGGGCACCGCCGGCGACGGGGGCGACGGCGGACTCGCGACAGACGCGCAGCTGAGCGCGCCCGATGGGCTCGCGCGCGCGAGCGACGGAGCGCTCTACGTCACCGATGAGGACAGCAACCGCGTGCGAGAGATACTTCTGAACGACAAGATCGCCACCTTCGCCGGCGACGGTTCCAAGAAAACTGGCGCAGCGCTGGCGGTGGGGACGCCCGCCGCACGGGTCGCACTCTCCCCGAGCGCAGTGGCGGTCGGATCCGGAGGAACCGTCTACGTCGCGAGTGAGAACGAGATCGTGATGGTCTCTCCAGTCGGACTCATCAGCGGCGTCGTCAACCTGGCCACCACGCCGGGCGTGAAGCTGCGCTACGGGAACTGCGACCCTCAGGCCCTCGCCACGGCGAGCGGGAACCTTTTCATCGGCTGCGCTAACAGCGAACAGCTCATCGAGCGGCTCGCGAGCGGGCGCTACGTGATGATCCAAAGGCTCTATCGTCCCCACGACTATCCGGGCATCGCCCTCGAGGCAGGCGGAGCGGTGCTCATCGCCAATCATGAGTCGCTGCTCGGCCTTATCGACGGTAAGTCGATCGACCTCATCAAGCTCGACACCTTCGGCAAGAAGACCCTCGTCGTGCCGAGCGGTGTCGCGGTGTCGGCGAACGGGACCATCTTTATCGATTCACAGTACGGCGACGGCTTCACCTCGGGATCCGCACTCGCCAAGGTGACGCCCGCGGGCGCGCCCGTGCTCCTCAACTACTGGAAGATGAGTTAGGCGTCACGTCGCGCGCGATGATCATGAGCTCGTCTCCGGCGCTCGATGACGGTCATCTCGTCTACTCGCCGACGCAGGTTCATCGTTGACCTTCTCCTGATCGCGCCCGTAGGGAATCACCCGTGCTGCAGACCAACGAAAGGGACTAATGACCCTGTTCAATCCCAGGGATCGGGATTGATACTGAGCCCATGAGAGCCCTTCTGCGTGGACGTGTGTCGAAGTCCTTGATGGTGATGCTGTTGGCGATGCTCATGGTCGTTCCTTCGACCATCTCGAGTATCGGCGGCGCGAATGCGTCGGCTGCCACCAATCATTCGAAGTCCAAAGTCACCGTGGCCACGGGCAGCATCGTCTGCCAGAAAGTGACGGGGACGATCACCCTTTCCCCGCCGGACCGTAAGGGCGGTACGAAGCCCGAGACGATGGTGTGGACCATCCACGCGAGCGCGTGCACGACGTCGACGTCGAACGCTTCGCACGTGAAGAGTGGCGGCCTGACCGCCGTCGTCCACGAGGCCACGAATGCGTGTGGCGCCTTGGTCGGCTCTCAGGCAGTGCACGCGACTTTTACGTGGAGCCCGAAGTCGGTCCATTCGACCGCCGGGACATTCTCAGGCTTCACTTTCCTGCAAAACAAGGCCGGTGAGGAGGGATTCACCCTGCCGAACACCCGCGGCACGGCCTCGGTGACGGGATCGTTCGCCGGGAAGAACCACGGCTCCCTCTCGAGGGTCACGGTGTACACGAACCTGACGATTGCCAGGTTCAGGACCGTCTGTGAGTCGAAGGCGGGCTTGACTGGCTACAAGATCATCAGCGGCACGGCGAAGTTTTCCTAAGTCGTCACTGACGTCGCCTGGGTCGCCATTTATGGCCGCGACGACGATGCCGGTGCGGTCCAATCACAGCGCCCGCAACTGAAGCGTATGGTCGCGGGTCGCGTCACGACCGAACAGTCGGCGCGCGTTTCGCTGAGTCGAGGGGTCGAAGATTGCTCCGTCGAGCCTACCTGAAGCCCCACCTATCTCGATGTCAGAAGTCGAAGTCCTTATTGGGCCGGATGACGATCTCGGGGATGTGAACCCGACCCGGCCTGGTCAGCACGAAGAACACCGCGTCCGCGACATCGTCGGGCTTGATTATGAAATCACTCAGTGCCTCCTGGGCGGCTTCGAGCACGTCATCGGGCAGGCGTTCACCCGGTGCCACGACCGCGTCAATACCCGACATGGCAACCACGCCTTCGAGAATCGCCGGATCAACGTTGCGGCCGATGTTGGTGGCCGCGAGACCGGGCATGATGCTCGTGACTTGAATCGGGTCCTCGAGCAGTTCGAGGCGAAGAGTGTTGGTGATGACGTTGACCGCGTGTTTGGTGGCGCCGTAGACACCCGAGTCGGGGTTGAGCGCCGCGACCGACGAGATATTCACGATGTGACCGTGATTGCCCTTCGCCCTCATCGAGCGCACCGCCGCCTGGCAACCGATCAGCAGCGACAGCACATTGGTGTCCAGCATCGATCGCCAACTCTCGGGGTCACCGTCGGCGATCGTGCCCAGGAATGAGACCCCGGCGTTGTTGACGAAGATGTCCAGCTGACCGGTCTTGTTCACCGCGATATCCACCAGGTTCTGCACGGAACCGGCGTCTCGGATGTCCGCGACCACGACGACCGATGTGCCGCCGGCGGCGTTGATCTTCGACGCGCTCTCCTCGAGGGCCAGTTTCTCGCGACCGGCGAGGACCACGAAGACGCCCTCCAGGCCGAGCCGCTCCGCGATGGCCCTGCCGATGCCACTGGACGCGCCGGTGACGACGGCGCTCTTTCCGGCGAGCATTGCTTCGTTCGACATGGTGGTCTCCAAACACATCTGCGGGCTTCGACATCCCGACGTTGAAGCAGATTACACACGCAACGAAAGTTCCCACGGGCCCGCCGCGGACTTGGTGCCGAGGAAGAGCCGGGTCGCTTCAGCGAAGCGAGGACAGGAACTCCACCAGAGCCTCGTTCGTCTCTTGCGGCCGCTCCTGCTGGATCCAGTGCCCCGCTCCTTCGATGCTCGTGATGCCGCGAAAGTCCGGAAGTGTCGTCGCCATCGCTTCGGCGGCGCCCGGCATCATGAGCCGCACGGGATCGAGGGAGCCCGTGAGGAATCCGGTGGGCATGGCGATCGTCGACGTCGAGATGTCCCTGCCCCGCTCCCAGTTGGCGTCCAGGTTCCGGTAGTAGCTCAAGGGGCCGAAGAAACCGCTCGCTTCGAAGGCCCGCGCGTAGACGTCGACGTCGGCCTCGGTGATCCACGGCGGCAGGTGTTCGGGGGCGGGATGCAGCGTGTCGAGCATCCGGGTCCCTTCGCGCGCGGCGGGGGGCAACGGTCCTACGGACATGCCCTCGCCCGATACCGCATAGAGCATGGTGCGGACGTACTTGCGCGGATCGGACTCCAACTCCTTCTCGGCGAGACCGACCTGCTGGAAGTAGATGATGTAAAAGAATCGATCCGCGAAGATCGACTCGTAGGTGCCAATCGGCGGAGCCGGTGCCTGCATCAACGGCACGCTCATGTTGTAGATCGCCGATACTCGATCGGGGTGCAGCTTGCCCATCTCCCAGATGACGATGGCGCCCCAGTCATGGCCCACGAAGGCCGCTTGGTCGTAGCCATAGTGATCGAGCAGACCGCACAGGTCCAGGGTGAGTTGGTCCGAACTGTACTGGGCGACGTCGCCCTGGGGACGGCTGCTCGCGCCGTAGCCGCGAAGATCGGGCGCCAATGCACGGTAACCGGCATCGCCCAGAGCGACAAGTTGGTGGCGCCACGAGTACCAGAGTTCGGGGAAGCCGTGACAGAGAACCACCGGCGGGCCGTCGAGCGGGCCGCAACTCGCGACGTGGAGCGTGATTGCGTTGCTGGCGATCTGTTCGTGCGTGATCTCACGCATGTGGCGACCCTCGCTTTCGGCTCATCGGGTGCGGCTCAGTTGCTCGAGCGTCCATGCCCCGGGGGTGACGTCGCTGACGCTACCATCGCCGCATTGAACGTGCTCAGGTGCGCACGCGCGCGCGGATCGCCGCGATCCACTCGCTCGCGGACTTGCGCGCCTCACTCGCCTCCTCGCGCCGGTCGAGCGCGTCATCGCCGGTCACCGGGTACGAGCCAAGGAACTTCACGCGGGTCAGGTGCGCCTGGAGGTCGGTCAGGCAGTCGGCGATGAGGTCGTCGGCGACGTGGCCGTCGAACTCGATGACAAAGCAGTAGTCCCCGAGCCCCAACTTGGTCGGGCGGCTCTCCAATTTCGTCAGGTTGATGTCACGAGCGGCGAAGCGTCCGAGGATCCCGTAGAGCGAACCCGGACGGTCGGCGTCCTGGAAGCAGACGATCGTGGTGCGGTCGTGTCCCGTCGGAGCCGTGACCGCCTCGCGGCCAACGACGACGAAGCGCGTGGCGTTGCCCGGGTGGTCCTCAATGTCACTCGCGACCTGATCGAGTCCGAAGATCGCTCCCGCGATCGACGAGCCCACGGCGGCCCACGCCTGGTCGGACTGGGCGACCTCACGGGCGGCCTGGGACGTCGACGTCGTCTGCTCGGTCACCGCCCCGCCCAGCTTCTCAAGGAATCCCCGGCACTGGGCGAGGGCGTGGACGTAACTCGAGACCTTGGTGATCTCCTCGATCTCCACGCCGGGGCGCGCAAGCAGGTGCAGATGGATGGGCAGGACGATCTCTTCCTCGATCAGGAGATCGTGATCGAACACGAGGCCGTCAATGGTTGCTGACACCGTTCCCTCGATCGCGTTCTCAAGAGGTACGAGGCCCTGGTCGAGCGTCCCATTCGCCACCTGCGCCAGCACTTCAGGAATCGATGCGCACGCCACCGTTTCCACGTTCTTCAGCGTGGCGGCGGCCTCGTGGGAGAAAGTGCCCTCTGGTCCGAGGTAGCCAACTCGCGTAGGGGTCATTACGGGATGTTACTTCGCCCATAATTGGCCTTCGATTGCGCTCGAAAATACCCCGACGCCGTTTCGCCCCTACGATGGCAAGGGACCAAAATGAAGGGTTGGCGCAATGGGGCACCAAATGTTTGAGTACAACGCAACGCTCGCTGAAGAGGTGTACGCCTACTGCCGGGACCGGCTGACCCACCCGGTGCCGCTGGACTTCGGCAGTCTCTCGCCTGAACCCCTTCCCAACCTCGAGGGTCTCATCCGGCCGCAGGGCAACGACCCGGAAAAGATTCTCGAGTTCTTCGAACAGCGTTTGGCCCCCCACGTCGTCTCTATCGACTCACCCGGCTTTCTCGCCTTCATCCCCAACGCCCCGACGAAGAACTCACTGTTCTTTGACATGGTGGTGGCGTGTTCGGGTCTGAACGGCACCAGTTGGCTCGAATCTGCTGGCGTGGTCGTAGCGGAGAATCAGGCGCTCGAATTCATCGCCGAAGTGGCGGGCATGCCCGATGGATCGGGAGGAGCTTTCGTCTCGGGGGGATCGATGGGAAATCTCTCGAGTCTCACGGTCGGACGCGACGTCGGGCGGACCAAGCACCCCGAACTTCTACCGCACGAGGTGCGATTCGCCATCTCCGCCGACGCGCATTCCAGCATCGGCAAGGCTCTGCACGTGCTCGGCATCGAGGCGTTGCTGGTACCCGACGACGACCACCGTTTCACCAGAGCCGGCCTCGAAGCGGTCCTCGCCAACGACCCCAGTCCCGAGAGCGTCATTGGTATCGTCGCCACGTCGGGAACGACCAATGCGGGCATCGTCGACGATCTCGAGGGACTCGGAAGTTACGCGCGCGAACACGATCTCTGGTTCCACGTTGACGGAGCGTACGGCGGCGCAGCGCTGTTCTCGCCGACCCATCGCCACCTGCTCGCCGGCATTCGTCACGCCGACAGCTTCATCGTCGACCCCCACAAGTGGCTGTTCGCCCCGCTCGACTCCTGCGCCCTCGTCTACCGCAACCCCACGGTCGCTCGCAAGGTCCTCGCCCAGCAGGCGAGCTACCTCGACGTGCTGCACGGCAGTGACGACGAGAACTACGAGTGGAACCCCTCGGACTTCGCGATCCACCTCTCGCGCAGGGCCCGCGGACTGCCCTTCTGGTTCTCGCTGGTCACCAACGGCGTGAGCGCGTACGAGAGCGCGGTCCAGGCGGGCATCGACCTCGCCGGGCGTACGGTCACCATGATCGAGGAGATGGATCACGTCGAGCTCGTGCGCGAGAGCAGTCTCTCAATCGTCCTGTACCGACGTCTTGGCTGGAGTCCCGATCGCTACAACGCTTGGAGCCAGCAGTTGCTGCGCGACCAGATCGCCTTCGTGACGCCCACCAAATGGGAGGGCGAGACGGTGGCCCGTCTCGCGTTCCTGCACCCCGACACGTCGGATGATCTCGTTCGACAGATTCTCGAATCGATGCGCGACTAGCGACCTTTCAGCAGGGGATCGGCGGGGTCGCGCGTCGGTTCGCCCCGCAAGCCCTTACGACGCCAGGCAATGCCGCCGAGTGCTTCGAGGACCACACGGTTCGCGAGGTACGCGGTGATCTCGGCGTGGTCGTAGGGCGGCGAGACCTCCACCACGTCCATCCCGCCCAGGGGCGTCTGCATGGCGATTCGCCGCACGGCGTCGAGCAGTTGACGACTGGTGAGCCCACCGGGCTCTGGGGTCCCGGTGCCCGGAGCCGATCCGGGGTCGACGACATCAACATCCACCGACAAGAAGACCGCGTCGCAATCCGTCATCGCGATGGCGATCGCCTCGTCGAGCACCGCGTCAAGACCGCGGTTCACGATCTCACTCATCTCGAACGACCGCATGCCCTGGTCGGCCATCCACTGAAGCGTCGCGGGCTCGGGCCAGTAGCCGCGAAGCCCGATCTGCAAGAAGCGGTCCCCGCGACAGGCGCCCGACTCGATGAGCCGGCGCATCGGCGTCCCGTGGCCGTAGAGCGAACCGAACTGGCTCTCGCCGGTATCGGCGTGGGCGTCAAAGTGAATCACCGACACTCGTCCCCATCCCACGTGGCGGGCGATCCCCGTGACGTCGGGAAGGGCGATGGTGTGATCGCCGCCCAGGATGACCGGAATCACCCCCGCCGTCGCGACGGTCGCCACGCGTGCTTCCAGCGCCTTCAACGACCTTTCGGTGTCGCCCGACGGCATCTCGACGTCGCCGAGGTCCACCACGCCCAACTCGACCAGCGGGTCCACACCGAGGGCGAGACTCGGACGCATCCCGTCATGGGGCAGGTAGTCGGTGGTGCGAATAGCTTGGGGCCCGAATCGACATCCAGATCGGTGCGACGTGCCTCCGTCAAAAGGGGCACCGATGATGAGCGCCCCCGCATCGCGCCACTCGGACGCCACGTCGGGGTCAGCGCCGGGCACGCCCAAGAACGTGGCGTCGGGTCCGTACATGTTGCCAATTCGCATCGAAGTCCTTCTGGTGGCTTTACCTCATTATCACCCAGATCCGCCGTCCGGCGCTCGCCCCACGGCGCCGCGACGTCAACTTCTGATCGAGATGCTCAACGACTCCAGACCGCGCAGCACAATGTTAGGACGGTAGCGAACCCGCTCATCGTGAAGCGAGATCGACGTGGTGGCGTCCAGCAGTTCGCGAATCGCGACGCTCGACTCCAAACGGGCGAGCGGCGCGCCGAGGCAGTGGTGCAGACCGAATCCGAAACCCAGGTGGGGGTTGAGCTCGCGTCGAATGTTCAGCTCGGTGGGTCGCTCGAAGACGTCGGGGTCGCGGTTGGCCGCGCCCAGCAGAACGAAGACGAACGAACCCTTCTCGATGACGTTCCCGTCAAGCTCGACGTCGTTCACCATCGACCGGCCGGTGAGCTGCACCGGCGACACCATACGCAGCATCTCCTCGGTCGCCGTCCGGTCGAGCGACGGGTCGTGTCGTAGCTCGCTCTGGGCGCGTTCGTTGCGAGCGAGCAGCAGCAGCGACCCCGAGATCAGATTCATCGTTGTCTCGTGGCCCGCGACCAGGATCAGAATGGCGGTGGAGAGCAACTCGCCTTCGCTCAGCTGATCACCACTGTCGCGCGCCGAGATGAGGGCGCTCAACAGGTCGTCGCCGGGATGGCGCCGGCGCTCGGCGAAGAGCTCGTGGAAGTAGACGCCGAAGTAGAGAATCGCCGCGTCGCGCGCCGCGTGGTCGTCGTCGCTCAGCAGAAAGTCCGGATCGAGGCCGCGGGCCAACATCGCCGACTCGGCGTGGAACTTCTGGTGGTCTTCCTTGGGAATGGCGAGCATCTCGCAGATCACCGATACCGGCAGCGACCACGCCAACTCCTCGACCGCGTCGAACGGTCCGTCGTCCAGGTGGCGCTCGATCGCCTCTCGAGCCTTCACCCGCACGAAGGGCGTGAGTTCGTGGACGCGCCTCGGTGTAAACGCGCGCTGCACCAACCCGCGCAGGCGCGTGTGGTCGGGCGGATCTCGAAACAGGAACGGCCGCGTGTCGTTGCCCGTGGCCCGTATCATCGCGAGCTGCTCGTCGCGACGGGTGCCGCGAAGTCTCGGCCGCTTTGCCTCGTCGAGATTGAGCGAGTCCGCCGAGGCGTCACGGCTGCGCAGCAACGCCAGGCAGTCCGCGTGGCGCGCCACCACCCAGTAGCCGCCGGGGGTGAAGTGTACGGGCGCCGACTCGCGGATCTCGTCGAAGAGCGGTCCCGGATCTGTTGACCATCGAGGGTCTGCGGGGTCGTAATAGTTCATCTCGGTATGGTACCGACCGCAACGCCCCGTCTCGCCTCTCAGTCGAACGCGCGACGAAACGATGCGACCAGTTCTTCCAAGTGATTCGTCACCAGCGAGATGTGACCGTCCGCTGGCTTGCGGGTGACCGTGGCGGACGCTACGTGACGCGCGAGCCACGCACCGTGGGTTGGCGGCACCATCAGGTCTTCGTCGCCGTACCAGACCGCGACCGGCACCTCGATGTCGTCGACGTCAAAACCCCACGGAGTGAAGAACACCCGGTCGTCGTCGTAGAACCCGTAGTACCCCGTGGCGAACGCGTGGCGACAGGCGTTCGCCAGGTCCCTCCTCGACGTCTCGCTTCGCAGCGCCGCCTTGTCAACGTCCGACAGCAGCCCGCCGAACAGTTCGATGATGTTGTCGGCGTTGGCCGTCAAGAACTCATCGCCGGCCTTCGCCATGTGGGCCTCGTAGGCCGGCCCCCCGGTTCTGGAGAGAGCGAACTCTTCGAGGTTCTCGGGGCCCATGCCGTTGGTCCAGTCGAAGTCAACGTCGATCGGTACGACGCCGGCGAGCGACCAGACGGCGATGCAGCGCGGGGCGTCGAGCGCCCCGCACGCGAGCGCGTGAGGCCCACCGCCCGACCAGCCGACCGATACGTAGTCATCTCGACCGAGCGCGTCGAGCGCCGAGCGCGCGTCACCGACTACCGAAGCCACTGTTCTTCCCTCGAGCCTCGATGAAAGACCGTAACCGGCTCGCGAAATCGTGACGAAGAAGCAGCCCGACATTTCAGCGACCTCGGCGAACATCGAAACCGAGGAGGTGCTGCCGGGCGTGCCGTGGTGGAAGAAGACGGTATGCCCCGAAGGATCGCCCAGGGTGGCGACCTCAAGCAGGCGGCCATCAGGGGCTATGACTTGGGATTCGTGGTAACGCACGGCCGCTCCAATCGTCCGATCTCCTGTCACCCTACGCTGAGGCAGATGAACGCAAAACGAACCGTCAGCGCAACGCGATTCATCGCGGTGCCACCCCCGGCCATCTTTGACCTCCTCGCCGACCCGCGCCAGCACAGCCGGTTCGACGGATCGGGCAGCGTCGTCAAGGTCCGCAAGGGCCCTGACCGACTTTTCCTGGGCGCGAAGTTCTCAATGGATATGAAGATCGGGTTTGGCTATTTTGTGACCAACCTGGTCGTGGCCTTCGAGGAGAATACGTGCATCGCGTGGCACCACTTCTCCCAGTTCATCTGGCGCTACGACCTCGAGGAGGTCCCCGGCGGCACCCGCGTCACCGAGTCCTTCAACTACGACAAGCCGTGGGCCTTCACCGTTCAACTGACCCACAAGAATGAATCCAATCGCCGCGCCATGGAGGCGACGCTCGAAAGAATCGAGAAGATCGTTACGGAGTGAGCGTCAGCGGAACTCCGACGTTCAAGAGTTCCACCCAGGTCTGGCCCGGCGTCAACTTGATGACCGTGCCGCTCTTGGTTTGATACGTGACGACGTCAGCCTTTGACGCGCCGCGAGACCACGTGCCCTGCACTTCTTTACCGTCAGAGAAGACCGTGGCCGTGCCCGATCCCTGCAGGTTCGCGTAGGAGGCTTCAGTTCCGATGCCGTTGACGTAGTTGACCCACATAACCACGACGTTCTTCGGTGATTCGCGCACCCCGGTTCCCGTGACGTCGGGCTGGCCGAACAACGTGCGATCCCATGAAGCCGTGGCCGTGTCCCACGTCCAGGTCACCGGGTACATGCTCGGAAACGGCACCACGAATCTGGCCACCGCGGTGCCGACGACCTTTTGGGTGGCGCTGCGATAGGAAAAGAGTGATCGCGGCGGGGTCGGGGTGCCTCCGAACTTGAACAAGAGTGGCGCGACGGCGAACAGATTGTGCGGGGCCTGGAGCGAATTATCGCGGAACATCGCGGTTCCGGCGCTCGATTCGTCGATCAGTTTCACCGGCGCGGTCGAAATGCTCGCCACGGCGTACGCGGCGCCGCCCGAGTACGCGAAGATTCCCCCGATCGGCCACACCACCTGGGTGTCGGTAGGTCGAACCGAGCGAACAGGCCCGACTTTGTTGGGCGCATGCGAGTTGAAGATCGCCGCCAGTCGAGTGATGCCGCCGTTGACGATCTCTTCGTAAACGACGTCGGCTTGGTCAATACCCCATTGTGGAAGCGCCTGTGGGGTGTTCTCGATCTTGACCGTCAGCGCCGATCGGGTGAGCGCCGCACCGCCGGGGTCGGGAAGTCCCGTGAGCGGAGCGACAGGAACTGCGATCGTCGTTGTGGTGCTGGTTGACGTCGTCGTTGTGGTGCTGGTGCCTCGAACCCGCGACCATGCCACGATTGCGGCCCCGGCGAGAACAACGACTGCAACAAGGACAAGTAATTTTCGCATCCCTACAAACTAGTAAGAACGGACCGGACCCTCTGATCGCGATCGCGCCGCTACAAGATTCTAAAAATCACGGTATGGGGCAGTTGGGTGACGGCACTCACGTGCTGCGAGCCTTCGACCGCAAGCCATCCCGTGGCCTGGTAGAAGCCGAGGGCGCTGTCGCGCCCGTTGGCCCACACTTGCTGCACCCCGAGGCCGCGCAGCTCGGCTTCGGCGAAATCGAGGACTGCGGCTCCGTAGCCGAAGCCCTGCTGGTCGAAATCGGTCGCCATATAGCGAAGCTGGTACGAACGCAGCTCCGGATTCACTGGTGAGGGCGAAGGGTAGAACGATGCACTGACCACCAGGCGCTCGCCCAGGAAGCCCCCGTAATGGCGGGACGTTTCCTCCTCGTCTCGGGGGTCCGCAACTGAAATCGCGGGATTGTCCGATCGCAGTACTCGACGACGAAGCGCGTGCAGAACCCGGGGCTCGACACGCTCGACTCGAAGGGATACAAGGGGGTCAGTCAAGGGCTCGCACCATGGTGACCAAGGTGAGCGAGGGGTCACGGCCCATCTTGATGGACTCACCGTTCAATCGGAATCCCATCTTCTCGTAAAAAGCCCGCGCACGAGCCACGCTGTCGGTGACGTGCAGGTACAGACTCCTCGCGCCGTCACCTCGCGCCCACTCGCTGATCGCGTCGACGAGTTGGGCGGCGACGCCGGTCCCTCGTGCACTCGGCGTGACGTACATCCCAAAGAGCCAGTGCGTTCCGGGGTGCGAGTCGTTGTAACCTCCAGAGGCCATGCCGACGACCGCGCCATCGCACTCGGCCAAGTAGTAGTTCCACTTCGCGGCGACGGTTCTCCACCGCGCGCGTGACCACGTCACGGACTCTTCGTAGGTTGTTCCGTACGCGTCTGGCGTGTCGGCGAGCGATTCGAGACGAATCGCTCGTAGCAGCCGGCCGTCTCCAGCGCCAGCGTGTCGGACACTGATGCGGGGATCACTCACCGTTGGTCATGCGCCGAGCGACGATCTGCTCGCCGAGTGTTCCTTGGGCCAAATGGTCGCGCACGCTGTCGTGGTCGACCTGCGGACGATTCTGGGACAGTTTGGCCTTCCCCTCGACCGACAGGACCTCGATCTCAATGCCCACGATTGCCTTCAGCTGCTGGTCAATGTACGCCGGCGGCGAGTCGTCGACGCGCCACTGGGGAACACGTCCGGCTTCGAAGGTCTCAGTGACCGCTCGCACCTGGCGCGCTGTCCACTCGGGATCGTCGCGCAACGTCAGTCGTCCGCGCACCTCGGCCGCGACGTAGTTCCAGGTCGGCACCACGCCGGGATTCTCCACCCGACTGGGGTAGTACGAAGGCGTCACGTACGCGCTCGCCGCCAAGAAGAGCGCGAGGACTTCGGTGCCGTCTCGGGCTGCTTTCCACCACGGGTTGGCCCTCGCGAGGTGCGACAGCAGTTGTCGTCGGCCTTCGCTCACGACCACGGGGACAAAGACGCTCGCGAGTCCACTGGCCGTGTTGATAACGAGCATGCCCGCGCCCGCGTCTTTCACCACCTGCCAGGCGTCGTCATCATCGATGGAAAACTTGGGTGGGACGTACATTCGTCCATTGTTCCACGGATCGGTGGGAACCCGTCGCAGTCAGTTTGAGCCCAACAAGGCGTCCAGTTTCTCAAAACTCTCGCCCCAGCCAATCTCGCCGCCCATGGAAATCATGGCGTCGCGGTCTTCGAGCACCGGATACGTGGCGAGTACCTCCACTACCGTTGCACCGTCGGCTTCGAGGAACGAGATCTCGTAGAACCACTCCATGACGACACGTTCCAGGTGGCTGCCCTTCGGCCGGAACAGTGCGAGCCATTCGTCAGGGTGCTCGGACAATTCGACCCGCAGTGCGAAGTGACGGGGGCGATCGACGTCCTGCAGGGTTCCGAACATTGGATAGCGCTGGAAATCAGGCATCTGCATCGTTATTCGATAGGCACCACCGTCTCGGGCGTCCATCTCGCACTCCACGACCTCTACGACGTGCGGGCCCCACCACTGTCTGAGGATCTCGGCGTTCGTCCACGCGTCGAAGACTTGATCCACCGGAGCCGCGAACGCGCGGCTCAACAGAGTCTGGGGGCGCCCTTGATCATTCGAAACTTGACCCGCTGGTCCACTGCCACCCCCAATCGTGTGAGAACGAGGCTAGTACTTGCTCACTAGACCGGGTTGTCACCGGGGAGTCGCGCCGAGTAGATGGAGTAGCCGTCGATATGGCGAACGAGGAAAGTGGCGATCAGTGTCGCGCACATCATGGGGATCATGATGGCGAAGCCGCCATGGGTCAACTCGGCCACGAGCACCAGCCCGGCGAGCGGAGCTTGCATCGAAGCTCCAATCATTGCGGCGGCGCCGATCAGCGCAAACGCCCCAACCGGTGTTCCCGGCCACATATGAATCCAGAGGGATCCGAGGAACGCCCCGAGAACCGCTCCGGTACTGAGAAATGGCGTGAAGACCCCTCCCGCCGCGCCGCTTCCGAGCGTGAGCGCGGTGACGAATGGCTTCAAGGCGAAGAGTGCAAAAAGCAGACCGATGCCGCCGACACCCAGGAAGGCCTCGTGGGCCATGTCCTTGCCGTTGCCGAAGAGTTGCGGATACCAAATGCCGATGACCCCGACGACAAGAAATGCGAGCGGCATCGCCCAGAAGATTGACGCACCCTTCGCACGAACGTGCGACGCCCAGCCAATGAGGCGCACGTAGAACACGGCCAAGAGCCCGATCACGATGCCCGCCAGCACCGACCACACCATCAGCGACGCGCTGAAGCGGTACGCCGGGATGTCCGCGTACGTCGCACCGCTGGGCAGATACAGCCACGCGACCATCGTCGCAATGAGCGAGCACGCCAAGGCCGGCAACACCGTGGGAAGGGCGAAGCTTCCGAGCAGCACTTCAGCGGTGAAAATGGCCCCGCCGAGCGGCACGTTATAAACCGCCGCCAGTCCCGCGCCGCCACCGCAGGCCACAAGGAGCCGCTTCTGGGCGGGCGACAAATGCAGCCAGTGCGAGAGCACACTTCCCGACGCGCCTCCCATGAGCTTCGGAGCGGCCTCGCGCCCCACCGATGCGCCGAGTCCGATCACTATCTCAGAAACTATGGACGTCAAGAAGCTCCGACGTAAGCCCAACTCACCGTCACCATTCCACAGTGCGTCGTCGATCTCGGACTTTTCCTTCTTCAGATACCGGCGAATGAGGTACCACGAGACTGCGCCGATCACCCCGGCGATGACGAGCGATGCCACACGGTGCAGATCGGAGGTCGCGGCGACGGCGTTTTGGTAGCTGCCCGAGCGGTAGTTGAACGCGGCTCGTTCGGCGAGCTTGAGCAGCCACATCAGGAGATCACCGAAGAGTCCCGTCGCAATGCCGGTGAGAACAATGGCCACCCAGAAAACGGGCGTGAGGGCGGCCTCACCGTCATGCGTGACGTTGGGCTGTTCCATTGCGCCGCGGCCCGAGGCAATGCGCTTCTTTATGAGCGGAGGAGGAACTCGCAGCCGCTCGTTCTCTCCGCCTTGCTTGCGCTCCATGGGCCTCTCGTCACTAAAAGTAAGACAATCGTAACTCTCGGTATCCGCGACTTCGCGCGCGCGAAGCGAACGGCGCCGCTACAAGAGGAATGGAACGAGCGGCTCGACGTTCTTACGATATTCCACGTATTGCGATGGAAATTGTTGAGAGATCAACTTCTCTTCGACGCGAATCTTGCAGATGGACACTGCAGTGGTCAAGACCAGAAGCCCGCTACCAAAGGCCTCCCCGTACAAGAGTTCGGAACCCAAACCCATGAGGAGTATCCCCGAATAGATGCGATGGCGCACGAAGCGGTGAGGACCGCTCTGGACAAGCTCGTGATTCTCCCTCAGCGTCACGACGCCGCTCCAATTCGTTGCGAGGTTCACGCGAGCCCATAGCGCGACGACTGTTCCCACACCGACAATCAGCACGGTACCGACGCCCCACCCCAACGACCGTGCCCACAACAGTCGATGAATCCACGTCGCACGCCAGAAACCATTGGTGAGGACGGTGGCGAGTTCGCTCAATGGCACGCGGAGTGGTTTCACGGCGCGTGCTCGATGACGCGGGTGAAGACCTGACGCGACTGGACGATTGCCAAGTTGCGCGAGTGCGCCCAAGCGCCGGGCGGGCCATCACCAACTGATCGAGACTAGTGAGGACCCCACTATTCGAGGAGGTAGATCCTCCTAGGGCCCTTCACACTGGTCGGATCGGTGCTCGCCGCCGCGTACGACTCCGCAGGTCGGACAGAGCAGATGAACCCAGCACACGGGATCGCCTCCTTCAAAAGCCTCTTCCAACTCGAGGAGCTCCCGTGGGTCTTCGATGAGAATCTCAGCGCCGCTCGCCGCCAACTCATCGCGAGATCCGTATCCCCACAAGACACCAATCGGTACAAGACCGTGAAAACTTGACGCACGCACGTCGTACTCTCGATCCCCCACCATCCAAACCTTGCGCGGTTCCGCTGGTTGCAGGTGGGCAAGAGCTTCCCCGACGATGTCAATTTTCGACGTCAGCTTGCCGTCAAGACTGGCACCCGAGACAGTTTCAAAGAAGTGCGCTACCCCTAAGAAACCCAGCACTTGATTGGCAAAATCAACTCGCTTCGAAGTGGCAACGCCCATTCGGACCCCCCTTCTCTCAAGTCCAGCAAGCATTGCCGGGACCCCGTCGTAAAGCCGACAGAGCAGCACACCGCTCGCCGCGTAGAAGTCGCGATAACGCTCGACGACTCCATCGAGATCCCTCCCCGCAATACCCAGTTGGGCAAAGGACTCCTCGAGCGGAGGTCCAATCAAACTCTTTAATCGCTCGTCGGTCGGATTAAGCCCAAGTTCATCCAGAGTCGAACGAAACGAGCGGAGGATCCCTTCTTGTGAGTCAACCAAGGTTCCGTCGAGATCAAAGATGGCAAAAGCGGGTAACGAAGTCATGCATCCATCATTGCGTGAGTCGACCGCCTTCGCTGGGGAAAACGTCGTTATTGCGCCCTCTGATGCTCGTTCTCTCGCGACTCCTCGCACGTCGCGCCAACACTTCGTGCTCGTCGGCCACGATGTCGAGAGATGACGAGAAGGTGAGCCTTGACATCGACAATCGCCGAAATCAAAGTTCCAACAGCCGAACTAGCTCATCAAGAACCTTCTCAAACATGATGTTCGCGTTGCGAACCGATCCGACGTAGTGACCGTAAAGTTCAAAACTCAGAAATCCGAAGATCATGTTCCACGACATCAGTGCACGTACGTACATCTCCTTGGGAACATCGACGAGAACTTCCTCAATAGCCCCGACCTCGAGAAACTCCTCGACCTCTTCGGCGGCACTAGCACGCCTCGGAAGGCGTCGGACTTTCTGAGCGTCGGACAGTATTTTGGAGAGCACCCGCGGTACTCGCGTCGCCGCCTCAATCGTTGTCGTCGGCGCTACGTAGTTAGGCACCGGCGTTCCATAGATCAAGCTGTACTCGTTGGGATGACGTTTGGCCCATTTACGAACTGTCCTTGCGGCGATACGAAACCGGTCAGCCGCGCTCTCCAGTTCGGCCTTGGCGTCGCTGCGTTCAACGCTGGCGCCCAAGTCGTTGTAGGCGTCGAAGATTAGAGCCGTCAGGAGATCGTCGCGAGTCGCGAAATAGCGATACAGGGCTGACGAGACGACGCCCATTTCCCGGGCAACTTCACGCAACGAGAGACCGCTCACCCCGTTGCTCGCAATGAGCACCCGCGAGACTTTCTTGATGGTCGCAATCTGAGCGGTACGGGCCTCAGCGCGCGACAGATTCTTGCTCGTCACCCGGCCAGTATCACACCCCTTTCCACTTTTCACAATTCCGAGAGCAGTGCTCTTGTATTTAGAGAGTTCGTATGCCATACTTGTTCAATACGAGAGCAGTGCTCTCTTAACTGAGATGGGGTTATATGTCAAAGTATTTAGTCGTGGGAGCCGGATCCATCGGCGGCGCCGTCGCCACGCGGCTGGCAAGCGAAGGCCACGCAGTCACCGTGGTGTCTCGAAGCGGAACGGGTCCCGAGCATGAACTCGTGACCCGCGTCAGTGCCGACGCCAGCGACCCGCGGCGTCTCGGCGAACTTGGCGCTGGTTGCGACGCGATCTTCAACTGCGTGAACCCCCAATACCACCGCTGGCCCACCGACTGGCCACCCATCGCCAATGCTCTGCTCGCGAGCGCGGAAACATCACAGGCCGTCCTGGTCACGCTGAGCAACCTCTACCCGTACGGCGCGCCAGCCGGTCCGATGTCTCCCGAGTCGCCGATGCTCGCCACGTACGAGAAGGCACTCGTTCGCGCCAAAATGTGGCAGGACGCACTCGACGCCCACCGCGAGGGACGAATCCGCGCTTGTGAAGTGAGGGCATCGGACTTTCTTGGCGCGGGTAGTCAGAGCATGCTCGGTGATCGGGTCATCCCGCGGGTTCTGCGGGGAAAGACGTGTCGAGTGATCGGCAACCCCGACATGCTCCACAGCTGGACCTTCACCGATGACGTCGCGAAGACACTGGTTGCCTGCGCGAAGACCCCCAGCGCGTGGGGACGGGCCTGGCACGCGCCGACGAATCCGCCAAGAACGCAGCGGGAGGCAATCAACGACGTTGCCGACGTTGCCGGATGTCAACACGTCAAGGTAACGAGCATCCCCGCGCCAGCCATACGACTACTGGGAATATTCGATCCGATGATTCGAGAACTGCCAAAGACGATGTACCAGTTCTCGAAGCCCTTCGTCATCGATGATCAGGCGACGCGTGATGAGTTCGCACTCGAGCCAACTCCGTGGCGAGACGTCCTCGAAGCGACGATTCAGCGCTATCGATAGACACGCGTGACGTCGCGTCCAACGAGCGCCGCGAGGTGACGGCGGCGACTCCTCAACGCTGGGCGAGAACTTCCCCATTCACCACGATGAAGAGGCCGTCGCCGTCATTCGCCCACTCCAGGAACGCATTCGAAATCTCATGAAGCTCGTCGGTGGTGACGAGGGCGAAAGCAAGGGCCTGCTCCGCGAAGTCACTGTGGAGAACACGCTCGGCCCAAAGTTGACCCCACCATTGGCGCTCTGGCTCCGTAAAGTACGTCCAATTAGATGACGAGACCTCGAGTGAACGAAATCCGGCCTCGCGAACCCAACGAGGAAGGCGGCGCCCCGCATCGGCTTCGGCGTTGTTGGCTCTCGTCACCTGATGGTAGATCTCCATCCATCGAGTCAGTCGATCATCACTAGGCGACCAGGCGAAGGCCCCGTAGTCTGCGTCTCGAACGGCGAGGAGCCCGTCCGCACGAAGAACTCGGCGCATCTCTCGAAGCGCGGCCACCGGATCGCTCAGATGCTGGAGTACCTGATGGGCGTACACAACGTCAAAGCTGGAGTCATCAAACGAAAGTTCGTAGACATTATCCACGCTGAAACTCAAGTTTTCCAGATCTTGCTCTCGATGAATGGATTGAGCGACCTCGATGACCTCGCGCGAGATATCCACTGCCTCCACCCGTCCCGGTGCCACCAGTCTCGAGAGGTCGACGCTTATGGTTCCTGGCCCACAGCCGACATCAAGCAACTGCAGACCGGGCTTGAGGTGGCCCAAGAGAAATCCCGCCGAGTTCTCCGCCGTTCTCCATCGGTGGCTTCGCAGTACCGATTCGTGATGTCCGTGGGTGTACTGATCCCTCCGCACGCTCATGAACCCTCCTTTGGCCAGCGTCCCATCATGACATCGTAGGTCTTGGCTATTTCTGAGCGAGTCAGAGGAACGAGAGGGCTCCGTGTGAGACTGGCGGCGACAGAATCGTGACGGGCTCCGTGCGACCCCTGATGGTTCGGTCCTTGGCTTCATCGGGCAACCCACACTCCGAACCCGGTGATGGGACACAGCGAAAGCGACCATCGCGGTCGCAGGGCGTGGTTAGTGCAAGATGGCGGCGACCAGCACCACAATCACAGCAGGAATCAGCACCAACAGCCAACCCTGCCAAGTCTGGGGACGAACACCGTAACCGATTCTCTTGGGCCCGAACCAGCCGCGCTTCTTGTCATCATTCGCAACAATCATGAGTTCGCATCCTTGTCGGCGCTATCTCCATTCATGATGCCACGAATATCACCTGAGATTTGTCGGCGCTTCGAAAACGAGTTCGTCATCGCCTTGCGCGTTGCCACTCGAAAGCAGCCAGCTTGCGATAGTTCTCTTGGCGCCAGTCGCCCGGTCGCAATAGGGTCGTAATCCAACGGCTCGTCATCAATGGTCGAACCGACAACCGGGGGGGAATTCATGCGCGTATTGATCACCGGCGCGGGTCGCGCCATTGGCGCCGCGACAGCAACTGAGCTGGCCCGAGCGGGGCACGAAGTCATCGCCACCGCCCGCGACGTTGCAATGCTGGACTCTCTTGAAGTCGCCATGCGACTCACGCTCGACGTCACGAGTGAAGCTTCAATCATTGAAGCGCTGGCAAACGCCGGCGAGATCGACGCCGTCGTCAACAACGCCGCGAGCCACGGCCAAGGACCTCTCGAGGACTATCCACCCGATCGCCTGCGAGAGGTTTTCGAAACCAACACCTTCGGACCGCTTCGATTACTGCAACACGTACTTCCGTCGTGGCGAATCCGAGGTCACGGCGTCATAGTGAATATCAGTTCGGTACAAGGTCGGGTCTCGTCGCCGCTCGAAGGGGTGTACTCGGGCTCGAAGTACGCACTCGAGGCCTTTTCGGAGGCGCTGCACTACGAGGTGCGCCACTTCGGGATTCGAACGGTGATCATCGAGCCTGGTTACATCTCCCCGGGGATGAAGCCGGTCCCCCAGCTTGAGCGCAGCCCCGCGTACGAGGGGCTCTGGAACGACTGGGATGGCACCGACGCCAAGTTGACCGGTCCCACGGGGCGGCCGGGTCCAGAGATCGTTGGCCGAGCGGTGCTCCGCGCGATCGAGGACGAATCCACGCCGCTTCGCGTTCCCGTCGGGGCGGACGCTGAGTTAATCCTGGCCACTCGGCGTGAACTGGACGACGAGGAATTCGAGGCCACCATGCGCCAAACGCTGGGCCTCACCTGGTGAGAGGATGTCTCGGCTTCGGATTGTGCGAGCGGCGCGTTGACTGCGCGCCTGCGATTCAGTAACCGAGGTTGACGTCAACGACGCCAACCAGTTCCTTTCCATCTAAGTAGTTGCGCAGGTTCTTGCAGAAGACTTCGATCGCGCCCGCCAGCAAGGGCACTCCGGTCCAAGAGGCGTGCGGCGTGAGGAACACCTTCTCGTGAGTGTAGAGCCAGTGACCCGCGGGAAGGGGCTCTGGCACGCACACGTCCAGTGAGGCTCGGGCTAGTCGATCATCATCAAGAGCCACGCGCAATGCCTCTTGGTCAATGAGCGCACCCCGGGCAATATTGACGAGATGAAGTCCCGGCTTCACGAGAGCCAGCGTTGCTTCGTTCAAGAGATTCACCGTGGCGCTCGTCGCCGGGACACAGAGCACGAGATGATCGACGTCGGGGAGCATCTCTTCGAGAGTTCCGACGAGCTGCACGCCGGGTACTTCACTCGGCGTCGTGGTGCGGCGCATTGCCACCACGCGCATGTCGAAGGCCTGCGCCAACCGGGCGATCCTTTGCCCGATCCCGCCAAAGCCGACTAGTCCGAGTTTCTGACCGGACAGACACTGCGTACTTTGAAAGTTCCAGATCTCGGGCGCTTCCTTCAGCCAGAGTTCGGGGAAACGACGGCTGAAGGCCAGCATCGTCGCCATCGCGTACTCGGCGATCGGTATCGCCCCGGCCCCCTTGGCGCACGTCACGATTGGGGCTTGCAGCAGGGCCGGATTGACGTGATCAATCCCGGTACCGGCCAGTTGAATCCAAGCGACCCCAGCGTTCGCGGCGTCAACCGACTTCTGGTCAAAGCCCGAGAAAAGAATGGCGTCGGGCGGTACCGGCCCGTCAAAAGTTGCCAGGTCCACGACGTCCAAGTCGGGGAACTCACCACGGATTCGCTCGACACATTGGCTTACGCCGCAGAGCACGGTTGTCATCGGATTCTCCAGTCGCGGGTCAGAAAACTGTGGGGCCAGGCGCCACTGAACGACCTTAACGTGACGTCTGCCACACTCCCTGCACCGACATGGCGTGAGGTGGCTCGGTCGCCGTGGGATCCGGCGTTAGACCCCGTCGGATACGAAGAACAGGTTGCCGTCGGGGTCACGGAAACGCGCGCCGTAGCCCCCCCATGGCATCAGTTCTGGTTCTTGATCAAAGACGACGCCGAGGGCACTCAGACGCTCGAAATCGACCCTGAGGTCATCGCTGGAAAGGTAGATGTCAGTGTTGACCGGTGCCTCAGGAGTTGGTGCTGGTCGCCCGTGGATGTGCGGCGGCCCAAGAACAATTCCCGACGAGTGCCCCGGGGGCACCACGGCCAGGAAACGATAGTCGGGGCTCATCTGATTATCTTGACGAACCTCCCAGCCGAGTGTGTCGCGGTAGAAGTTGAGCGCGGCGTCCTGATCGCTCACAATGACTACCGTTGCGTAGACGTGCATAGCCCTCCAATCATCAACATGAACCCCAAATACCTCGCACCGCGCCCGATGAGGTGCACCGCACTTCTCCTAGTCAGGAATCTGCGTCGTCACGCAGAACGGGTGGCCCGCCGGATCGAGGAGGACAATGAAGCGGTCTGGAGATGGCTGATACTGCGCTCTCGTCGCCCCGAGTCGAATCGCTTCGGCCTCGGCCTCTTCGAGACTCTCCACCGCGAGGTCAAGATGCATCTGCTTTCCCACATCACCCCCGGGCCACGTCGGCGCGTGATAGTCCTCAACCTTGACGGCGGTGAACCACATTCTCTCCAATCTCACTGCAGCAAACTCCTCGCTGGAAAAGGCAATTTCACCTCCGAGCAGGCTCGCCCAGAACGTCGCGAGGGCCGTCGTGCTGGCGCAGTCGAGTGAAACCGAGCCAAGTCGAATCTTCGTCATTGCACGAACATAGCCGTCGCCCGTCGATGATGCAGAATCTTTTGTCGACCGAGATTCGCACCGGATCCGGGCGTTGACGCGGTCCCCGATGCGCTAGCTATCAGTGAAGTTTCGTCCGGAGTTGGTCGCGAACCGCTGGCCATTCTGCATCGACCACTGCCCATTCGGCAAACAGGTTGGTCGTGGAGTACGGCAAACTACCCACCACACCGAATTCTGAACCGAACTATCTCCTACGCGCCGACATCTGGTGGCGTTTCGGTTGACGCTTCGCCGGGGTGTGCCGTTGCAACAAGTTTCTGCTGCGCGGGNNCAGGCCTTGTCGGGCCAGGTTGATGGCCGCGTTGAGATCGCGGCCTACGTCAAGACCGCAGGTCCCACAGTGATACGTCCGTTCGTCGAGGGACAGCGTGGCTTTGACTGTCCCGCATTGACTGCAGGTTTTCGATGAGGGGTAGAACGTGTCGACGCGCACGAGCGTGGACCCGTACCACTTGGTCTTGTACTCGAGCTGTCGGGCGAACTCTCCCCAGGCGGCGTCTTGAATGTGCTTCGCGAGCGAGTGGTTCTTCAACATGCCCGCCACGTTGAGGTCCTCGAGCACGATGACGTCGTAGTTCTTCGCGAGCATCGTCGTGGTCTCGTGGATGAGGTTGCTGCGGGCGTTGGCGACGCCGGCGTGGATGGTCTGGGCGCGGCCGTTAGCCTTCTTCCAGCGCTTCGACGGTGCAGCACCGGATTTTGGGCCCTGCCGTCGCGAGGCGATGCGTTGCGCGTGGGCCAACTTCTTCTCCGCTGTCACGAAGTGGCGAGGGTTGGCGACGTGGAGAACCTGCTCACCGTCAGGGGTGGCGCCGGTGTAGAGGGTCGTGAGACCGACGTCGACGCCGATGACCCTCTCGGGGGTCCGGGTGACGGGAACCTGACGGGTCACCTCAACGGTGAATGATACCTGCCACTTACCCGAACGCTCGGCCACGGTGGCGGCCACGATCTTGCCGGTCCCCCGGTCGAGGTGACGGTAGAGCTTGCGGGTGGACTCGTAGGTCTTGACCTCGACGACTCGGGCAATGCGCACGTGGTGCGAGTCGGCGAGGCGCACGGCTGGTCCCATGAACCGCACCGATCCGGTCTGCCCCTTGCGCTTGAAGTGTGGGAACTTCGACCGCCCCTTGCGGAAGTTGGTGAAAGCTTTGGAGAGTCGCTGGGCCGCGTCGTTGTAGGTGCTAGACACGCCGCGAGCAACGACCAAGGTCGCGCGGGCCGGCGAACCGTCCCACAGTGAGACGCCGGCCGCCTTAGGGATCAACCAGCACCGACGAGTCGAGGTCCTTCACGTCGGTCGTTCCGGTCAGGCCGAGCGTGACCCGCATCTCTTCGCGAATGATCCGAAATATGTGATCGACGCCCTCCTCACCACGGGCCGCCACGGCGAACGCCCACGGTCGACCAATGAGGCAGGCCTTCGCACCCAGTGCGAGCGCCTTGACCACGTCGAGGCCACTTCTCACCCCGCCGTCCATCAGGACATCGCACTCGCCACCCACGGCACCGGCGATGGCGGGAAGGGCGCGTATGGTCGAAGGCACATCATCGAGTTGGCGCCCGCCATGATTGGAAACAATCACGGCGTCAGCACCTCGAGCCACGGCCTCTCGAGCGTCGTCTGGGTCGAGAATTCCCTTCAACGCAATCTTGCCCCGCCAGTGTGATCGCAGCCACGCAAGGTCGTCCCAGGTGACGCTGGGATCGAACTGGCTCGCGATCCATCCCTGGAAGTCGCCCGGCACCTTGGCGAGCGGCAACACTTGTTCGAGGTTTCCAAAGGTCAGCGGCTTGCCGCCGAGCGCGACGTCACGGATCCACCGAGGGTGACCCGCGAGGTCCATCCCCCGACGAAGGCGGCCGGCTCTCGACGGAGCGCCGCTGATTCCATTGCGGGCGTCGCGGTAACGCTGACCAACGACGGCCAGATCAACGGTGAGCACCAGCGTGGTGCAACCCGCGGCCCAGGCTCTCGTCATGAGCTCCTCGGCACAGGAGCGGTCCTTCATCACGTAGAGCTGGAACCACAGTGGACCCTGCACCGCGCTCGCCACTTCTTCAATGCTGCAGATCGAGAGCGTCGACTCGCAAAACGGCACCGCCGCTCGCTCGGCGGCCTTCGCGGCCAGGACTTCTGCGCGCCGGGCAAACATTCCACCAAAACCCACGGGGGCGAGAATCAGCGGAAGGGCAATCTCCTGTCCGAGCACCGTCGTCGAGAGACTGCGGACCGAGACGTCGCGAAGGACTCGTTGACGAAGTTGGATTCGACGCAGGTCATCGCGGTTTGCCCTCATCGTCGCTTCGGCGAAGGCCCCGCCGTCGATGTAATCAAACAACTGGCGCGGCAACCTCTTTCGCGCCAGCTCTCGGTAGTCCTCCACCGACGCTGGTGCGAGATCGAGGCTTCGATCAGGTCGATGTACGGGCACGCACTTCATTATGCACTACGACAAACCTCACCGAGACGCCGCCTTGCGGACGCCCTTGGACTTCGCCATCCCTGCGCCACGACCTCAGGACATTGCCTGGGCGAGGTCACGAATCAAATCGTCCACGTCTTCGATGCCCACGCTCAGTCGCACGAGGTTGACCGGCGGATAGAGGGTCGAGCCCGCGGTGGAAGCGTGCGTCATGACCGCGGGAAGCTCAATGAGGCTCTCGACCCCGCCGAGCGACTCGGCCAGGATGAAGATCGAGGTTGATTCACAGACCCGGCGCGCCGCCTCGGCGCCACCCTTCAAGGTGAAACTGACCATTCCCCCAAAGTCGCTCATCTGAGCAACCGCGATCTCGTGGCCCGGATGATCCGAAAGCCCCGGGTAGTAGACCTTCTCAACCGCATCGTGGGTCGAGAGATAGTTCACGATCGCCCGCGCGTTCGAGCAGTGGCGCTCCATGCGAATCCCGAGCGTCTTCAAACCCCGCAGCAGCAGGTAACAGTCCAGGGGCCCGGGAACCGCCCCGATGGCGTACTGGTGGAACTTCAGTTTCGTCGCGAGGTCGTCGCTGTTGGTCGCGACGAAACCACCGACCACGTCCGAGTGTCCCCCAACGTACTTGGTCGTCGAGTGAATCACCACGTCCGCGCCGAGAGTGAGAGGGCGCTGCAAGTACGGAGTCGCGAACGTATTGTCCACCACCAAGAGCGCTCCGTGCTCGCGGGCAATCGCGCTCAGGGCGCTGATGGAGACGATGTTCAAGAGAGGATTGCTCGGGGTCTCGACCCAGAGCATCTTGGTTGAGGGACCGAAGGCCGCTCGCGCCGCGGCGAGATCGCTCAGGTCCACGCACGTGACGGTGACGCCCCACTCGCCAAAGACTCGGGTGAGAAGTCGGTACGTTCCTCCGTAGGCGTCGTTGCCGAGGATCACGTGATCTCCCGGTGCGAGCGTTCGCAGCAGCGCGTCCTCGCCCGCGAGTCCCGACGCGAACGCTACGCCGTAACGCGCTTCTTCGAGGCTCGCCAAGCACGACTCGAGCGCCGCCCTCGTCGGATTGCCGACTCGCGAGTAGTCGCTGAATCTCAGGACTCCGACGCCGTCCTGGGCGTACGTTGACGTCAGGTACACCGGTGGATTGACAGCACCGGTGACGGGATCGGGCTCGGAGCCCACGTGAATTGCCCGAGTATTGAACCCGCTCATTTCCCGCTCCTCTGCTCCAGGAATCCGAGCAGGTCACTGCGCGTGAGTACTCCGACCGGGTGACCACCGTCCAGTACCAGCAAACCAGCCGTCGAACTCAGACGCCTCGTGAGTTCGGTGATGCTCATGCCGACTCCAATCATCGGCATCGGCGGATCAGCGACGTCTTTGACGCGCAGGTCGAGCACCGTCGCGTCTCGCATCGTCGCTTCGAGAAGCCCCAATTCGCTCAAGGATCCCGAGACCTCTTTCGCCGCCAACGGCAGCTCGTCGGTCACCGTCACCAGCAGCTGGGAGACGTCGTTCTTTCGCATCAGCGAAATGGCGTCACGCACCAAGACCTCTTCGGTCACGAGCACGAGGTCGGCCAGCCCAAGGGACTGCCGCTTCACTTTGGCCGCCAGTACGTCGCCCGCATCCAATTCGTTATGGGGGCGCAAGAATCCGTAGTCCGTCATCCAGGCGTCATTGAAGATCTTGGACAGGTACCCTCGTCCCGAGTCTGGAATCAGGACCACCACCACCGCGCCTGCGGACTGCGCGCGCGCGACTCTCAACGCGGCCGCGACCGCCGTCCCGCCGGAGCCGCCAATCAGGATCCCCTCGCGCTGAGTGACCATTCGAGCCATCTCGAAGGCGTCGGCGTCACTGACCGCGATGACCTCATCAACTATTGAAGGGTCGTAGTTGCTGGGCCAGAAGTCCTCGCCAACACCCTCCGTGAGATAGGGCCTTCCGGCGCCCCCCGAGTACACCGATCCCTCGGGGTCCGCGGCGATGATCTTGATGTTGGGGTTCTGCTCTTTGAGGTACCGACCAACTCCAGTGATCGTGCCGCCGGTGCCCGCACCGGCCACGAAGTGCGTGACCCGGCCCTTCGTCTGTCGCCAGATCTCCGGACCCGTGCTCTCGTAATGGGACCTCGGGTTGTTTGGGTTCGAATACTGGTCGGGTCGAAACGAATTGGGCGTCTCCTTGGTCAACCGCTCGGCTGTTGAGTAGTACGAGTCGGGGTGCTCTGGTGGCACCGCGGTCGGGCAGACGACCACTTCCGCGCCGTAGGCGCGCAGCACGTCGATCTTCTCGGGCGCCATCTTGTCACTCATCACGAAAATGCACTTGTAGCCGCGTTGGGCGGCGACAATGGCCAGTCCCACGCCGGTGTTGCCGCTCGTCGGTTCAATGATCGTCGAGCCCGGTTTCAAGAGACCTTCGCGCTCCGCCGCCTCCACCATCGTGAGGGCGGGCCGGTCTTTGGAACTTCCACCGGGATTGGTCGTCTCCAATTTGGCGATGAGGTCACTTTCGAGGCCACTGCCAATCTTTCCCAGGCGAACCATTGGCGTATTGCCAATGAGTTCGAGCGGACTGTCGGCCACGTCCATGTCGGCGAAGGGCATGCGTCATCGTTTCTACTAGGACCACTCGATTGTCAAGAGGAGCCTCGGCTTCCCCCACCCACTCTAAGGGACGTCAGCGTCGGAAATTTGGGCCAGACGTCTGGCTCACGCCACCACCGTGTGGCGAGAGATTCCCTTTCAAATACCGGTCAATCGTGCCAAGATGCGTGATGGACCACATCGAAGCCAACACCGCTCTCTTGGTGATCGACGTTCAACGCGCAGTGGTCGCCGGGTCGGTTGACGTTCCTGGTGTGATCAGTCGAATCAACGATCTGCTTCGTCGCGCACGCGAAGTCGAATCGCCAATCATCTTCATCCAACACGAAGATGCAGACGACCCCGACTTGGTGAACGGAAGTTCTGGATGGCAGTTCGCCGAAGGCTTGGACTACCGCACCTCCGAGACTGTGGTGGCGAAGAAGTTCCGCGACAGCTTTGCCGACACCACGCTGGGAACCCTTCTAAGGGAGACTGGCGCGCAGCGGCTTCTGGTGACCGGCGCACAATCTGATTACTGCGTCCAGACGTCGGCGCTCTCGGCGCTCCAGCACGGCTACGACATCGTCCTGGTGAGCGACGCCCACACCACCTGCGCGACCGGACCGTCCGATGGTGCTATTGATGGCGCGTCGGTGATCGGATTCATCAATGGTCACTTCGCCACATTGCGCTACCCGAATCGAGAAATCGAAGTACTCCGAACGTCCGACGTCACCTTCTGACAACTTTCGAAGCGACACCGATACGGTGGAGTACGTTAAGCGTTGCCAAGCCTTTTGTGTGTTACGAGCCTGCGGAGGATTAAATGGACGACTCTCCATCAGCGCCGACTGATAACTCCTCGTTGCTCGACCAATGGCTGAGCGACGAAGAGCTGACCGACTTCGCGCTGGCCGCTGATCCCAACGCGCCGCTCAGCAACGACGCTGTCCCATGGTACGGGAACTCGAACCTCCAGCGGAGCCTGCTTCCCGACTGGTACATGCCACGTCCGATCGCCGCCACGCGAGGGCGCGCGACGAAGATCGTCATTATCTCGATTGTGGCGGCCTTTCTCATCATCGACGCCTTCGGTCTCTGCATAACCTCCGGATTCCTCTCATTGGCGTGACGCGTCATCGCCTTCGCCAACGACGACGCTTAGGTCTCGCCACGCGAGTTGGCGTGGCTCAGGCTTGGAAGTTGGTGAACTGCCAATAGTCGTCGTGGTCGAGCGTCCGTCCCGACCAGCGATCGAACCAGTCCGCCTTCGTCGTCACCGGGTCCCAGTCCAGCGCACCCGACCACGTGGTGCCCACGTACGGCAGGGCCACGTCCAGCACCTGACGCCAGGGCAGCTCATCGGGTACCCGCACACCCTCACGGGGCGAACGAAGCAGCCAGTCGACCGCGCCGAGGATCGACGCCGCGACCTGCACCGTCGTGGCACTTTGGTTGGGCGCGACCTCCCTCGCTTCCTCGATCGAGGTCAGCATCCCGGTCCACCACGACTTGTACGGGTGGCCCATCAGCAGTACCCCCAACTCGTCACGTCCACCGATGATCTCGTCGTTCATGATTCGCTGATTCTCGGGATAGACGTACTGAGCACCCTCCAACTCGACGAAGCTGGCCCACGCCACGTCACTCGGACAGTAGGCGTAGTGCACGGTGGGCCGGTACACGGGCGTGTCGCCGTCCCACACCGTCAAATGATCACAGATCGTGAACGCCTCCCCGTGTCGTATGACCATTCCGATGATCTGGCCTGAAGGGACACGGGAGCGGACCAATGTCTTGTGGGCCATCTGGGCCAAGCAGATCTGATTGCGCGGACCGGCTCCTTCGTGTGAGCGGGCCAGTTCCGGAAGCCGCTTCTCGTGGGTGCCCCAACCCATCTCCGCAGGCGCGACGCCTTCCTCATAGAACCCGTCCACGCTCCACGTGTTCACGAACTCTCCGGGACGCTTCGGGTGATCGGTGACCTGCGTGTCACGCTCAGCGATGTGGATCACCTTGACGTCCAAGAGTTGGGCCAAGAGATTGAAGCGACCTTCGTCGAGCGCAGCGGTGATCAAAGGGTGGCGCTCGCCCAGCAGTCCGTCCTTCAGCACCTTCTCAGCAATATCCACCAGCGCCCGCTTGGTCAAATGGCTGACCAGCCCCGGATTCGCTCCGTGCTCCACCACCGCTGATGGGCCATCGTTTCGACCCCACGTCGCCAACTGCTGGCGAAGTTCCATGTGGCGCCAGTACAGCGTCCTCTCCTGCGGCGATGTCGTCGCCGGGTCGTGGTAGGGATTCCACACCTCCACCGACGTATTGAGATAACGCACATTGTGGTCACGGCACCAATCGAGCAGTTCGCTCAGACCAATGTTCCACGCCAGGTCAATGAGCACATCGCCGTCGCCCAAGAGTGCTGCGAGAGATTCGTCGAGGTTCTCCTGCGTGATCTCCAACTGCCGATACTGAACGCCTTTGGCTATCGAAGAGGAGATCCTCTCTCGATTCTCGCGAGTCTCGATCACGGTGACCGAAGAGGGATCGAAGTCGAATCGATCCAGGAGAAGTGGCAGCAGGCACTGCGCCACAGAGCCGCACCCAAGAATTACCACTCGGCCAGGCATTTGGTATTCGGACAATTAGAACTCCTCGAGAAGTGAATGCTCGGAACGAATTCCGCCAATCAATTCTATTGAGTCGCGGTGGCAGCGGAGTCCTGCCCGCACACGCGAGCGATGATATCCCCATGATCGACTGATCAACATCCGGGCCATCTGTTGGACACTGGACATCGATAGGCTGCCCCAATGACCCTTGAACTCTTGCCACTTTGCAGCATCGACGTCACACTCGCCGACCCCATATTCGTGGGTGAGGGGCCCTCGGGCCTTCGTCTCGTGGTTGAACTTCTCGACGCCACGATTACCGGTGAACGGCTGAGCGGTTCGATGCTTGGTAAAGCCGCCGCCGACTGGATCACCATCGTCGGAACGGTGGGGACCCTCGACGTTCGAGCAACCATCAAGACCGACGACGACGCAATTATCTTCTGTCAGTACAAGGGCCGCACCGACGTGAGCAGCGGCACCACCGGTTCGCTCTACGTCGCTCCGACCTTCGAGACGTCTGATCCCCGCTACGCCTGGCTCAACCACGTTCAAGCCGTCGGCAAGGGGAAGACCGAGGGGAACCAACTCCACTACGACTGGTACGAAGTTCGCTAAGGGCGGTCGCCACGCGCCATTCATGGCCTCCGGCGTGATTCGCATCGATGTCCCAGTCGAACGTGGCTCGCTAAAGGACAACGCCAGCGTCGCTCGAACGTGCTCGCGTTACGTCGGGCTGTTTCGAAGAGGGCGCTCGAACATGCGACGCCTCATCCTCGGCGACGGTCGTCGTCGAGGATGAGGCGTTGCGTCTGAAAAGCCCCGGCGATCAGCCAGAGCCAGTGCCCTTGATCAACCCACTCGATGAAGGGTGTTGTGGTCGGTATGGGCGTAGGGCTCGGCGAACTCGTTCATGCGAAGCATGGTCACCTCGTCGTACGACCACGTGTCATCGCCGATGGTGATGTTCACCAAGTAGCTGAGCGAACTCGCGTTCTTCGCCAGGTACTTGTTCTCTCCGATGTTGTACTGCGGATCACCGAGGGCCGCCTTCAATGAGAACGAGACGGAGTCGGCATCGGTGGTTCCACCAGCCAACACCGTGATGCCTCGAGGAACCACGAAGCCCTTCATGATCTCGCCGGTCGCCGCATCCCATAGCCAGTAACCGACCTCCGTGTGGAACGGGTTGCCTTCGTCGCGCCACATCGCGCTCTTGTAGTCGAGACCGTAAAGGCTCTGCTTGCCGTTATCGACCGGACCGAAGGGCTTCATCGTGCACTTCTCGCGATAAGGAGTGCCGAGCACTTCGCCCTTCGAGTGCGAAAACGCGGTGTCGAGTCCACCTTTTTCGCCCTCCCATTCGCCGGCCAGTTTCTCGAGGGGTCCCCATTCGTTTGCCATCGCCAATTCCTACCCTTCTAAATCTCGTTCTGACCCAGTTCAATTACTGAGTTCAATGGAGTGACCGCGGCGTTCAAGCCGAAGTCCCTCACCATCGATCCTAAAGCATGCCAATTCCACTCATACCCCTAGGAATTAATCGATCCGTGAAACCACGCCCACGCTCCAGAAACATGATCTACATCGCACCATTTCTCGCCGTACACGAGCCGGTTCGACGGCGGCCTTCGAGCTAGTGCTCGTCGAGTTACTTCGGCCGTTCACTTGTTTCAACGTCAACATCCGGAGTTGCTCACGGCGTCGGTTCGCGAGGCTCGTCGAGGGCCCAAGATCGAGCAATCGCCACCCTCGAGTGCCTCGTCGACGAGAAGCTCCGAGCACCACCCGGCCCTTCGCCTGAACGAGACGTGATCGCCCTTCTCCGCCACCCACGCGCACGTCAACGGAACCGACCAAGCTCGTCGAATCAGTCCCTGGTCCAACGCCTCAAAGGCCTACTGACTCACATAGAGAAGGGCGAAGCCGTCGTAACCCTTGCTCCCGACGGTCTGAACCACGGTGGCCTCCACGCGCGGTTCGGCAGCGACCAGCTCCAGGAACCTACGAACGCCCCTGACCCGCTCGTCCGAGCTCGCCGGATCAACGACCGCTCCGTTTCGAACCACGTTGTCGGCGACAATGACCGTCCCGGGACGAGAAAGTTGCAAGGAGAGGATGAGGTACTCCGGATACCCCTCCTTGTCGGCGTCGATGAAGATGAAGTCGAAAGGTTCCACCTCCTCGGCGACCAAGTTGCGAAGTGACGCAACGGCCGGGCCCACTTGAATCTCGACCATGCGTCCGAGTCCCGTCCGATCGATGTTCGTGCGGGCAACTTCCGCATGTTTCGATTCGAGCTCGAGCGAAATCAACTCACCGTCAACGGGCAGGGACCGGGCCAGCCAAATCGTGCTGTAGCCGCCTAACGTTCCAATCTCCAGGATCCTCCTCGACCCGTGCATCCTCGCGAGAATCTCCAACAACTTTCCCTGATTCGGCGCGACGTTGATCTCAGGCAGGCCGGCGGCTGCGCTATCGGCGAGGGCCGCGTCGAGCGCGTCGTCCGGCGAGGTGAGAAGCGAGACGAGATAGTCATCGACCTTGGTCCAAAGTTCTTCGTTCATCGCCCAAGTCTCGCAGCCACGCGATGGAACCGCCATCTCATTTCAGCCACTTGAGTCTCTTCGTGCCCGTCGTGCTCACAGTTTCTTGCTCCGCACTGTGCCCGGACATCTCGGTGTCCGTCAGAAGAGCGCCGCAAGGGACTGTCTAGGGCGCCCTGTCAGCACCGACGTCGTGACGAAGCACCTTCGTCTTGTTGAGCGCAAGCACGGTCCACAACGCACCTACCAACACCTCGATTCCCGCCACTTGATCGGCGTACTGCACGAGGGCGCTCGTCTGGGAGGCGTGCGCAAGCGCTTCAACAAGGAAGAGCATCCCGACCATGATCACGGGGACCATCGAAAGTTGCTGTCGCCACCAAGCACCGAAGGCCCCGAAGAGGGGACCACTAAAGATCGCGAGTTCGAAGTACACCTTGCCGCTCAGCAGCGCAATGTGAAAGTCCGCAAGCCAAGAGTCCGAGCCGATCGGGAATATCAAACTGTTGACGAAATAGAACCCAATCAACGCGAGCAGCGTCGCCTCGAGCCCGGTGAACGCTCCGAGGAGCAGTCGCCGATCGCTCGTGAGGGCGCCGGCGAGAAAAGCCAGCAGCAGCCACGGCGAGGCGGTTTTGCTCAGCGCGCCCAGGAGTCCCGATCCTTCTCCCTTGACGAGTGAATCCGCCGCACCCAAGAGCAACGCGAGTAGTCCAACTGCGAGGACGCGCTGCGCGGCGCGACGCCTAGTCATCGCAACAGACTACCGAGGGGCGCAAGGATTCGCACACGCGATAATCGGTCCGGCCGGACCTTGTGGACCGCTCCCATAGTCGCATGCTGGTTTTGCGATAGATGTTAGGTATTTCCCGGTCAGCGTCTGGGATGGTCGGCGAAACGTGAGATCACGCACCACTCAGTCGGCGACGGCGCGCAAGGTCGCCTCAAGCGATGGCGCGTTTCGCTGGGCTACCGCTACGTGCACGTCCATGAGGTCCAAGAGTTGCGCCACCTGTTGCTGGCCTACCGCGAGAGGGTTCAGCTCGTGGAAGCGTCGTACCTCGACAGCGAGCGCAGGGTCATTTACGAACGTCAGGACTCCCGAAATGATCGCCACCGGCGAACCAGCCGGGAAGCGCTCGATAGCCTCGGCCCAGCGCTCGGTCACGGACCTCCATACCCGCGGACCTACGACACGGTTCCGGATCAGCGCCCCGATGAGGTAGGGCGCGTCTTGGGTGCGCACCTCGGTGAAGCTGCGCCCGAAAGCGCCCAGTACCACTGCTGGATCAGTCGAACTCGCTGGAGCGAAAAGATAACGCTGCCGGTCCTGGGGCGTCACCGCGTCCTTGCAACGCTGCTCACACGTCGCTTCGTCGCCGGGCCGACCCTGATGCATCGTGATCGAGACAATGGTGCTGGCGAGGTCGCCCGCGACCGCGCCCGCGTCGAAGCGGGCCGTCGCCTCAGCAACCACCCCTTCGTCGCGGCCCAGGGTACCGAGGACACCGAGGACCTTGGCCCGCAGTTCCCCCGCCTGGGTCGACTCACCGGCGACGGGCTCCCAGCCCAACCGTTCAAAGACCGGCCCAAAGAGACCCTGCACCGCAGCGGCGAGGGCTTCTCGCCCGGTATCGTCGACAATCCGATTCACGAGGGCAACGGCCTTCACGACCACGTCCCACGTCGCCGGCTCGTCAAGCGTGACGAGGCCCCTCGCGAGGGTGAACAGATCCGAGAATGATGACCTGCCGACCAGGATCGCGGCCCAGGTGTCGGAGAACAGCACGGCACGTTCGATCTCGTCAAGCTCGACGAGTCGCGCCGCGATGGCGGCGAGACGCTCAGAGGCGTAGGCGGTGCGATAAAACCCGGAGCCGCCGGCGTTGACGATGGTGACCTCGTCCAGCGAAGGAATCGTCAACGGCTCGTCGAGGAGATTCGCGGTGATCGCGCCACCGTTCAGAGAGCGGGTCAAGACCGGTATCTTCCAGTCGGAGCCGATGTTGGACGCGCCGACCGCCTCGACGTACTCGAAGGGCGACTGGGAGATCGTGGTGCCATCGAGCGAGACGAGGGGGAAACCACCCTGGAGTATCCAGGTATCCATGATCGCTCCGACCGGCTCGCCGGAAGCCGCCTCGAGGGCGCCCCAGAGATCGGAAGTCAGGGTGTTGGCGTACGCGTGGTGCTCAAGGTAGGTCCTGATCCCGTCGCGGAAGATCACGCCACCCAAGTACTGCTCGAGCATGCGCAGTACTGCGCAGCCCTTTATGTAGGTCAAGACGTCGAACATTCCACGACATTCGTCCGGTGAGACGACCTCGTACTCAATGGGCCGGGTGGAGTGCTGACCGTCAATTGTAAAGGCCCCGTCGCGGCTCGTAGTGAACGTGACCCACTTCTTCCACTCGGGTCGAAAGTGATCGGTGCAGATCGACTCCATGAACGTCGCAAAAGCCTCGTTCAGCCAGATCCCCTCCCACCAATCCATGGTCACGAGGTCACCGAACCACATGTGGGCCAGTTCGTGGTTGACGACGAGGGCCACTCGCTCGAGTTCGTGGTGCGAGGCGGTCGCCGGGTCAATGAGGAGCTCGGACTCTCGGAAGGTGACGCAACCCAGGTTCTCCATGGCTCCGGCGGCGAAGTCCGGGATCGCGACCAGGTCGACTTTGTCACCGGGGTAGTCAATCGCGAAATAGTCGGTGAAGAAGTTGAGGGCGTGGACGGCGACCTCGGTGGCCCACCCGGTGAGGTGGCCCTTGCCGAGCGGATAGACGATCCGTAGCGGGGTGCCCGCGGACATGGTGGCCGGGGAGGCTTCGAAGGGGCCAACGACGAAGGCCACCAGGTACGTCGACATGATCATCGTCTCGCCAAAGCGGACCTCGCGGCGACCGTCGCCGACCGGCGTCGAGGAGACCTCGGCGGTGTTGGAGAACGCCGCCAACTCGTCGCCAATCACCAAGGTCACCTGGTACGTGGCCTTGAAGGCAGGGTCGTCCCAACAGGGAAAGGCCCGGCGGGCGTCGGTGGACGCGAACTGGGTCGTCGCGATCGCGTGGGTGACCCCACCGCTGTCGACGAACGTTGAACGGTAGAAACCGCGGAGCTGGTCGTTCAAGACACCCGCGAAGCCGAGCGAGACCGTCGCCGTTCCGAGAGGTAAGGCGCCATCAAAGTTGAACGTCGCCGTCTCGAACCCCTCGTCGAACGTCGCCGGACCCGAGGTCATCACCAGGTCACTCGAGCGAACAGCCGCTCCAGAGACCACCAACTCGATTGAGTTCAGGGCGAACGAGGAGAGAACTTCGGTGATTTCGACATCGATTTCGACGGTACCGACGAAGGTGCCGGCCACCAGATCGGGCTCGAAGCGAAGACGGTAGGCCCGGGGAACGACGGTCTCCGGGAGTCGGTAAGGATTGGTCTTGGCCTCTGGATTCCTGCTCACCCAATGAATGCTATTGAGCAACGCGCCTTCGGCAAACTGGGTTGGTGATGGAGTGCGGCAAATGTCACACGTCGCGCTGATACTGATCACGTGCCCAGCCCAGCTATAACTCGCGTTGCCGTCACCCGGGCCTACGCCTACGCACTGGATCCCACGTCCGAGCAGATATCGACACTGCGTAGCCACATCGGCGGGTCACGGTTCGCCTACAACACGATGCTCGGGCTGATGAAAGAGAACTGGGACGAGAATCGCTCCAAGAAAGAGGCGGGCGTCGAGGTGAACAACGACGACTACATAGACACCGGCCACTTCGGTCTGCTCTACCTCTGGGCCGAGAAGCGCGACGAGTTGGCCCCGTGGTGGGCGGAGAATGGTTCGAGCACCTACAACGACGCAGCCCAGCGCCTAAGCAAGGCCTTCACCAACTTTCGCAAGGGCCGCGCCAAGTTCCCGCACTTCAAGCGCAAGGGCCAGAGCGGATCGGTGCGGTTCATGGGACCCACCGTTCGTCTCGCCGACTCCCACCACGTACGCATTGCGCGCGTCGGCGAGGTAAAGACCTACGAGTCCACCCGCAAGCTCTACCGTCACCTCGAACGCGGAACCGCCAAGATTGTGGCCGCCACCGTGTACGAGCGCTCGGGCAAGTGGCAGGTGTCGTTCACCGTCGAGGTCACCAGGGTTGTCCCCGAGACCAGGCCACCCGATCGCGTCATCGGCGTGGACGTCGGCGTCACCACCCTCTACACCGGGGCCATCCCTGACGGCGAGCAGGTTCTCCACGTCGCCAACCCCCGCCACTTCGTGACCGCGGAGAAGAAGTTGGCCCACGCGCAACGCATCGCCTCGCGCCGCCAAGGGCCGCGCCCCGGTGTGGCACCCTCCAAGCGCTGGAAGAAGGCCAACGGACGGGTCCAGACCATCCACGCCGGGGTCGCCAACGCCCGCAAGAACCTCATCCACGAGACCACTTCACTGCTCGCCAAGGACTACGACGTGATCGTGATCGAGGACCTGCACGTGGCGGGCATGGTGAAGAACCACTCGCTCGCCAAGCACATTCAAGACGCCGCCTGGGGTGAGTTCACTCGTCAGCTCGAGTACAAGACCAAGTGGTACGGGTCCACCCTCGTGCGCGTGGACCTCTTCTACCCATCTTCAAAAACCTGCAGTCGATACGGGACAGTCAAAGCCACGCTGTCCCTCGACCAAAGGACGTATCACTGCGGGGCCTGCGGCCTCGTACTCGGCCGCGACCACAACGCGGCCATCAACCTGGCCCGACAAGGCCTGCCAGGGACAAACTCCGGTACTGGACGTGGAGGGGAGGTAAGACCCGCGCAGCAGAACCTTGTTGCAACGGCACACCCCGAAGAAGCGTCAACCGAAACGCCACCGGCAGTCGGCGCGTAGGAGATAGTTCGGTTCAGAACTCGGTGTGGTGCGTAGTTTGCCGTACTCCACGACCAACCGAGTTTGTCGAATGGGGAGCAACGCAACCGTACCTCGCGAAAGCGCCTCGGCCCCGGCTAGGGCGTTGTGCTCCAGTCGGATAAGTCCGTATGGCCGTAGGCGTTGCGGTGCGTGAAGGCGCCGACGTCACGCCGCACGCGCAAACCGGCAGAGTGGGTGACAAGCGGATAACCAAGGCGACAGCCAAACGCCACGCGCATGTGCTCCGGAATGCTCAGAAGCTTGGCGAGAGTCGGTTCCGCATCACCTCCGGCGAGACTGGCCAGCACCTGCAGGCCGATACCGAGCGCTTCTGCGCCGAGCCACATGTTCTCTAAAACGCATCCGAGCCCGATTAGTCCGAGTGCATCTCCCTCGGACGCGGGTGCCCGTCGCCCCGCGTCGTACAGCACGACGAGCAGCATCGGACAGCCGAGCAGGGAATCGCGTAGCTTGCGCGTATATTCCGGGTCGCGCGAAGAGAGGTCCCAAGACGCCGGGTCCAGCCAGGCGCGGGGGAACCCTGTGCCCATGATGCCAACCCTTCGACGTGCCAACTCCTCCTCGGAAGAGGAGACCTGCGCGTAGTTCTCGCGCAGGAACTCCGCGGAGACCGTGGTGGACACCTCGCCAACTGCCTCAAGCACGTCAGGATCGTCGACGGCGATGATCTCGAAGTTCTGCATGTTGTGCGGAGTCGGCGCCCACCGGGCAGCGTCCAGGATCATCTCGAGATCGTGCGGGGTGATCGGGCGAGCAGGGTCGAACGGTATTCGCGCCGAATGACGCGAATGCAGTACCCCGGTGATGTCAGTCATAACGCCCTCCTTGAGGCCTGCCTGGACGCCACCAGTCTCTAGCCACCGTCACCAGCGTGCATAGAGACATAAGTCCCTTAGGCCGAGGAAGCTACGCATCACTCTCGACAAAGTTGGACTTCGACCTGTCTCGTAACCACACCCGCCCCAAGTGGCTCTGAACTGCGGGTTTCGATGAGAAGACGACAGAAACCTCTCTATCGTTCTTGGTCGAGGAGAACTCGAGCGACACCCTGTGTGGTCGTGAATAGCATCAGGTGGTGAGTGCAACTTGGGACAACGCCTATACCGCAAGATCAGAAGTTGAGCGTTCCTGGACGGAGACCTACCCTCAAGCTTCACTCCGCTGCATCGAAGAGGCCCACCTCGCGAAGAGCGCAGCGATAGTGGACGTGGGCGGAGGCAGTTCACGGCTCGCGGACGAGCTCGTCAATCGGGTTTACGAGGACGTGACGGTTCTTGACCTGTCAAGAGTGGCAGTTGATGAAGCTCGGGCGCGGTTCGTGACGAACGCGGCTGAACGCATCCAGCCGACTTGGGTGGTCGCCGATATCCTTTCGTGGGATCCGCCAAGGCAGTACGCACTGTGGCACGATCGAGCCGTCTTTCATTTCTTCATTACAGATGCAGACCAGCGAACATACGTTGAAAAAGTCGTCGCGGGCACTTCGCGAGGCTCGCATCTAGTCATTGCGACGTTCTCCCCCGGTGGTCCCGAGATGTGCTCAGGGCTGCCGGTAGCAAAATGGTCAAAGGATGGGCTCGCCCAGAGATTTGCCGAACACTTCAGCGTCGTAGATGCCCTTGAACAAGAGCACACCACGCCGTCGGGTGCCACGCAGCCATTTACCTGGCTTCACATGGTTCGTCACTAGTCGCCAACGGCGTACCTCCGCATTCCTCCAACGCATTCTGCGTATATGCCGTCTGCTCAAGATTGAGCGACTCTAGAGAGCCGTCAACCAAGATTATGGCCTGAGTGATACCACTCTGGTTTCATTACTCCGGGGCATTGACGGCTCAATCTTTTCAGACGCAGTGTCCGATTAGAACTCGCCCCAGGAACGATCAGCGGTGAACTCCACGGTGAGCCACAAATCGTGAGGCAGCGACTCAAGCTTGTCGCTGAGGGCGCGTCGAACCTCATCTGATTGGCGTACGTTCCAAGCGGGATCAACAACGAAATCGATTTCAACGTAGAACTTCCGACCGATTTTGGTCATTCGCAAGTGTTGCTCACCCAGCCCAAACTGTGAACTGATCTCATCGACGACCGCACGGGCGGGACCTTGAAGGTCGGTGTCCGGACTGCCCTCGACGAGCTCGATGAACGTAGAACGGATCATTCGCATGGGCGGCATGACAAACACGAGACACGCCACGATCACGAGCCCCGGGTCCACGTAGCGCGCCGCGGGCGACCACTGCGTTCCGAGAATCAGATGGGCGAAAATAAAGGCCACCAGCATGCCTAGTCCGAGCACGCCGCCGGCCAGCCATTGCGTGGCCTCGGCGGCCACCAGCTCAGAGCGGCGCGCCGTTGAACGCAGCCACCACCAAAGCCCGGTCGGCACAACGAGCGCGACCGACGCGTACCCCACTCCCCAGCCCGAGGGCAACTTGCTGCCCCCGTCGACAATGGTGAGCACGGCATTAAAGGTTGCGTACGAACACGTGGCGAGGAGTGCCACCCCCTCGAGGCCAATGATCAGGGGGGTCAGGGCTTCTCGACCAAATGGGTACCGGGAAGTCGGCCCATTCGCAACGAGTTGCGAAACTCTGATCGCCATCCACGACAAACCAATCCCCAAAAACGTGTAGAAACCATCGAAGAGGATGATCTGTGATCCGGTGATCACACCAATGGCAATTCCCACCGCCGCGAGAACCAGCCCACATGCCATGGAAACGCCCAGTGCGCGACGTTCGACATGAAATTCATCGCTCGGTGTGGTGTTCATTGAGATACTCATTGCGCAATCCTCCACACTCCTGCCCAAACAGAAGCTTCGGGTACGTATTCGTCAAGACCGGCCCTTGCGCGTCGCGCGGCGGCCCATTCACTGCGTTCGGGGCAACCTTCGTGTTCTCTGCTGCGTACGGCGTTGCAAATACTCCTTGAAGGGTATCGCAGGGTCACGTGATCTGAGCCGGTCAGGAGGGAAGGTCGGTGCCTCGCTCCACTGAATTAGGGCCTTTGCCGGTATGTCTCCGGTCACTCCCGATTGGCGACTCCCCAGCGACTGAGCAACCAGCCGCGTCGTCAAGTTCTCTAATCACCTCTCGCACCCTCACGACTCATAATGACCGCGAGGATGTCGGGAACGCGAGACGAGCAATTAGTGGATCGCCGTCAGCACTGCGGCTCGGGCGTCCCCGGTGGCCTCGAGATAGAGCGGCACACCCATCGTGTCCAACATTCGCACCATGCCATCACCGACGTGATGAGCGACCACTGCCTCGACGTCGTTCTCGCGCAGAAACCGGGCCACTCGGGCGTGGTGCCGAGCTGGCGTGCCCTCATCGTGCAGCCGGCTCCACAAGACCTCGAACACTTCCCAGTTCTCGATCTTGCCGTCGCCCACGTTGGCAACCGCAATCCGGTCGGCGCGACCCCAACGGGGGTCGACCAGTCCATCACTCGTTATTGGAACGCAAACATTCACGTCAGCAGAGTATCTCTCTTGGAGATCTTGGCATGGATCTCCACTTCGGTAGTACCGACTCCACAGCACCTGACACGCGAATTCCTCGCTCCCACGCGTGTAATTGAAGGTCATTCGTCACGTTGGATCCGAATAAAGGCCGAGTTGTACTCCTTAGCCATCTGGTGCGACGAGGCCCGGTACGCGTTCGTCCGTCGTTCGTTAGTGAAGGTGAATTACCCAAACGACTTTTAGACCATAATGCCCCTGAAGTAGCTCAGAGGCCGTGCAGGATCAGTACCTGAATCGCCCGAAGTTATTGGTTCGACGTCTACTGCGCCGCACCAGGCAAAAACACCCGCCCCGATGGGCGACACGTCCGTCGATGTCGTGGCTCCTGGAAGACGCACCAACATTTCGTATGAGGAGATGCATCTCGACTGATGACCATTCGCGAGACGGTACGAACCGTCAGTCCCAAAAATCCAAAACGACGCCAGGCCCTTGGACTTCAACGTCACCGTCGGTATCGCTACTCCAGCCTTGACGCCGCCATAAATCCCATCACCTCCGAGCGTGTGGCTCTGTTGAACCGAGAGGAGTTTCGGGGCTTCGTTCGACGAGACCGGTTCATAGCGTCCGACATAAGAAACACGAACGTAGCCACGCAACGTGCACTCTCGACTCGATTCATTGCGTATCCAGAAGAGATCGTCCGCGTGGCTCATGCCCACGTTGGTACCGTATTGAGTGATTCGAACAGAGGCCGCACTGCAAGGGGCCAGTGCACGTGTTGTCGCGAATGCTCGAAGGGTTAGGAGCGGAAAGGCGGCTATCAACATCGCTCCAAGAACAATGACCTTCGACATTCTGCGCACGCCTCATTATCACATGGGTGGTCATCGCAATTTCAGATGAGCCCGCACATCGGCCCGTGATCTTCGCCACCGAGACTGGCCGCTGCATCTTCACTCGACCGTCGCTCAACGACGCGTCGATTCTTCAGGTTTCAATGAGGAATCGACCGACGGTCGGCTGTCGAACTTTGAGAGAAGTGATTTCCCATCTCTGATAAGGACAGCTATCCAGGAGTTCCGAAGTAATAGCTGAGTGGCATCGGTGGGTCGGATCCCGATTCTCCGGGAAGGACAGGGTGCACCGCGAAGGCCCCGCACCAGAAGAAGCCATTGGCGCGAAGCGGCCGGACAACTATCGAACTCGACGTGCCCGGGAGCCACGCCAACATCTTGTAGGACATGATGCACCGGGTCGGCGGGACGTTGTGCGGTTCGTCGGTGCCGGCTATCCAGAACGAGGCCACGCCACCTCCCGGCTGGAGCGTCACCGTTGGAATGGGCAGTCCCCTCTTGAGCCCTCCAATGTCATTCCCGTCTCGCCCGTACGAGTGCACCTCACTGATCGTAAGCCTGTGAGGGCGCTTATCGTTCGGGCCTATGCCGTACACACCAACGTACGCGACGCGGAAGTAACCGCGAAGCGTGCACGCCTCATGGCTCACGTTCTTAACCCAGAAGAGGTCATTGACGCTGCCCGCTCCGACGATGGTGTTGTAGTCGGTGATCCGCACCGAGCCAGTGCCGCAATGTGGCACCACGAGGTTCGATGACGCGCCGCTCGTACCGCTTGTCGACAAGCCCACAAGGGTTGCCAAGACTGCAAGAACGATACGCCCGCGACTCATGGCGTCAGTCTGGCACGACCAATAGCTGATCAGTCGAGTGAAAATCGGTACACGTTCGTCTCGCGCAGCTCAAATCCCAATTTCTTGTAAAGAGCGTTCGCGGCTTCACGTGACGGCCGACTAGTCAAGTCGACAGTCCTCGCACCGAGGCTGGTGGCGACGTCGATAGCGGCCGTCGTCAGAGCTGCCGCGACACCCAGGCCGCGCGCATCGCTGTCAACAACGACGTCCTCGATCCAGGCACGCTGTCCGGTGGGGATTGGGAAAGTGACGAGCGTCAGCGTTCCCACCACCGAATCTCCATTTGTCGCGAGAAGAAGCGTCACCGCGTCACTTTCAACAAGGACTTCCAGATCGGCCATCGTCAGCGGCGGCGCTGACGATGAGAGCTGGGGCAACAGATGGTTCAGGGCGTCAAGAAGCTGGCCGGTGGCGCTTGTGGCCACTTCGACGGTGATGCTCATTCATCACCTCGCCAAACCGGTCGACGGAGATCGTCGTAGAAAACGTCACGGCTTTCACCATCGATCGCGGCGAAGATGAAGTCGGCCCACCGTTCGGCGCCGAGCGTTGGTGATGGCAAGTTATCACGCGTAAACCATCCGGCATCGGTGCACTCCAGAGGGTGAATGTTCAGCTCTCCCCCGGTCGCGCGACAGAAGAAGAGCAACGAGTACAGCGGGATTCGAGAGGCCCCGAGACGCATGCCGTCAAGCACTCCAATGAGTCGGATCGGCTCAACCTCGATGCCGGTCTCCTCGAGCACCTCCTTCACCACTACCTCGGGTGCGGAGTAGCCCACGTCGCACCATCCAGTGGGGTAGAGCCAAACCCCCGAGTCCGCCCGCTGGATGAGGAGCAGCTCCCCCTTCTCGTTCGTGACGGCGGCACCGACCGCGACCTTGGGGGTGGCGTATCCGGGGACTCCGCTGCCGACCTGCTTCATCCATTCAATGACGTGACCGTCGGCGTCGGGCACCCCGTCGAGGCCCTCTTCGGCGGCGACTTTGATGTCGCCGGCGATCTTGAGGACTTCTTCGTACCGCTCGCGCTCGAACTGGCTCTGGGTAAAGCCAATGCCGGTTTTGGCGACACCGGCGAGCGACTCGGCCCAGCGCAGCAGGGTCTTTTCCGAAACAGGTTCACTCACGATTTCGACGCTACCAACAACGGCTACGCCGTGGTGGCGTCGAGCACTTCATCAACGGTTCCGACGAGCCCCGTGTAAAAGGCTCCGAATTCCGCGTAAAGCGTTGAAGCCTCGTCGTAACGCATGGTGTAGACGCATTCCTTCAGGTCGTCAATGTGCTTGCCGAAGAGGGTGACGCCCCACTCCCAGTCGTCCAGTCCCGTCGAGCCGGTCACGAGCTGAAGCACCCGGCCACGAAAGTTGCGACCTGCGGTCCCGTGTCCTCTCATGAGATCCATCCGGTCGTCGAAGCTCAGTGCGTACCAGTTCTCGGCACCGGGGGCGCGGCGCTTGGACATCGGATAGA